>JBEVHL010000556.1:0-4154 GCA_040511255.1 Mycobacterium sp.
GACCGCCCTGGCCGCGTCGTCGGTGGGCGCCACGGAGAGCACCAGATCGGTCAGGTGCAGGGCTTCGACGGGCCGGCCGCCGGCCAGGTGCGCGCGGGCGGCGTCGAGCAGGGGGCCGGCGCCTGCGGCGTTGACCACGTCGACGGCGATCGCCGACGGGGCCACGCCGTACAACTCGGTGGTGGAGCGGTGGTGAAACCAGCCGGCGTACATCTCCCAGATGGCCCGGACGTTCCAGGAGGTTCGGCCGTACCCTTCGCCGATGTCGAAGTGAGCGGGGAGTTGGACTTCGCGCATCGCGGTGTAGACGTCGGTGCCTGCCTGCATGCAGTCGACCGTGCGGTCGTGCACTTCCTGCATGGCGTCGCGCATCGCGGTGACTTCCTCGGCGATGCGATCGGCCCCCTCGATCGGATCGAAATGGCCGGTGATCAACCGCTGCGGCCCCAGGGCGAGGACGGTGTTCAGCGACTCGATGTACAGGATGGGATCGCGGTAGCGGTCCCCGCGGATCGTCATGAGATTGGGCACGTGCCCGAACAGCGGCCCGAACAGGTTGCCGGTGAACAACACTCGATCTTCGGGCAGCCATACCACCAGCGAATCGGTGGTCTCCCCGCCCGGGGTCCACGTCAGTTCGATCCGGCGCCCGCCGATGTCAAGGGCCAGCTCGTGGTCGAAGGTGAGCGTCGGCTCGGGGAAGGAGAAGTCGATGGTGGCCGGATCGATCGTCTTGAAGTGCTCCATCATCGCGTCGCTGAACTTCTTGAACGCGAACGAGGTGTTGCGCATGCGGTACGCGGTCAACCGGGTGTTGTCGTCACGCCAATACCGGTAGTTGGCATGCATCACCAGTTCGGTGCCGGTCTCCCTGAACGCATTGGCCGCACCCCAGTGGTCCGCATGTCCCTGGGTGACGATGATCGCCCGGGTGGGACCGGGCAGGTCGGCGTAGGCGCGTTGCCGCAGCGGTCCTTCGAACACCAGCCCGGCGTTCACGATCACCCGGCCGTCGTCCGTGGCCAGCGCGTAGGAGTTCGACACTCCCGGCGACATCCAGATGTCGTCGCCGATCGGGGTGGCCGGCTCGCCGGTGGCTGCCGCCAGATCGCCGGCGCCGGGCCGTTCTCGATGAATTCCCGTCACATGCGCCCTTCCGCCACCTGTTCCTCTAGAGACCTAGAGGTAGTGCTCTAGAACCGTAGAGGAAACGTCAGTCTCTGTACAGAGAATTGCGTTATCGTGCGTCATGGCACTTCGTGGGTTGGCCGGCAAGGTGGCTGTGGTCGCCGGCGGGGCTACCGGGATCGGCGCGGCCACCGCGGCCCGGCTCGGCGGTGAAGGCTGTCAGGTGGTGGTCGGCGATCTTGCCGCTGACGCCGCGCAACGCACTGCCGAGGGCATCGTCACCGCGGGCGGTGTAGCGATCGCGGTTCCGTTCGACCTGGCCGATCCCGCCTCCATCGCCGCTCTGATCGACAGCGCGACGGCCACGTTCGGCGGCGTGGATGCGCTGTTCACCGTCGGGGCGGACATGGGCGCACTGCGCGGCGACTCCGACGTGGTCGATATCGAACTGGACCTCTGGGACCGGGTGATGACGGTGAACCTGCGCGGTTATGTCGCCGCCATGAAATACGCCATCCCCCAACTACTTTCCCGTGGTGGTGGGACCATCGTCAACATGTCGTCGGCGGCCGCCTTCCAAGGCGAGCCGACGCGGCCCGCCTACGCCACCGCCAAGGCCGGAATCGGGGCGCTGACAAGACATGTCGCGTCGCGCTGGGGCAAGGAGGGGATCCGCTGCAACGCCGTCGCACCGGGAT
Source organism: Mycobacterium sp. (assembly GCA_040511255.1). Taxonomy (GTDB): domain Bacteria; phylum Actinomycetota; class Actinomycetes; order Mycobacteriales; family Mycobacteriaceae; genus Mycobacterium. The sequence goes on from JBEVHL010000556.1 coordinate 1,827, forward strand.
TCACCGCGACCGAAGCCATCCGCGGTGCGCCGCAATGGCCCGAGCTGGAGGCGTCTGCGCTGAAACGGATCCGCGGCACCCGGGTCGGCGACTCCGACGACATCGCCTCGCTGGTCGCCTTTCTGATCTCCGACGAGGGCGCCTGGATCAACGGGCAGATCATCAACGTCGACGGCGGAACCGTGCTGCGATGACACCGTGGCGATAACCTGATGGGCATCGCTGAACCACGCAAGCGCGACGGCCAACTGCGGCGGCGCGAATTATGTGATGCCGCCATCGATGTGATGGCCGAACAGGGTTCACGAGGCCTGAGCCACCAGCGGGTGGACCGCCGCGCCGAGGTACCCGACGGCACGACGTCGTATTACTACCGCACCCGCGCCGCACTGCTACACGGGGTGGCCGAGCGCATCGCCGAAATCGACACCGAGAATCTGCAGTCGGTGATCGACGCCTCCGACCCGGCGGGGTCTCCGTTCGCTCGGCTTGCCGCGCTGGTCATTGTGCAGGCCGACGGACCGGGTCTTCAGCTCAACAAGGCCAGGCATGAGCTGCTGCTGGCGTCCACCCGCGACGCCGAGCTCGCCGCTGTTCAGCAGAAATTCGGTACCCACATCAGGGCGCTCACCCGCGACGCCGTGGGCCACCTGGGCACCTCCGGTTCCGATGACGACCCCGAGCTGGTCGCTGCTCAGGGGGCAGCCATCAGCACCTTCATCAGCGGGATGTTCACCCGTTTCGTGGTCGGCTCCGCGGAGATCACCACCGCCGATGAACTGGAACTGTTGCTGCGCGCCATCGTGACGGCCGTTTCCGAGGTGCACCAGCACGCGAGACACTGAGCGGACCAATGTTTTCCTTAGCAACTTCATGGCAAACACTGACGGATCCGCTCAGGAGCGAAGCGAACCATGGGGGCTACCGATCAAGAAATCAGTATCAGCGCGGAGGCCCCGGATGAAGGCGACAAGCACGGTCGATAACAATGTCGTTGATCTTGACTCGCATCCCCGCTGGCGGGCTGCCCGGCAGTACTCCCGGGAAGTGACTGAAGCGATGGGCAGGCACCCCTCGGCCTCGGGTCACGCTCATCCGGATGGCACGACGCTCACGGCCAGCTGATCTCGGCAGGTGCTACCCTCCGAGCTGGTGGAAACCGCGCTCTCCTAATCGAGAATGCGCCTTCCGCCGGACCGAGGAACTTCGCACCAGACGGGCCATCCGACGATGTCTTTCGAGCCGACCTTTTCCTTTGATGACCGCGTCGTCATCATCACCGGCGCCGGCGGCGGGCTCGGTCGCTGTCACGCGCTCGAATTCGCCCGCCGCGGCGCCCACGTCGTCGTCAACGATCTCGGCAGCTCGGTCGACGGCAGCGGCGCATCGTCCTCGGCTGCGCAGTCCGTGGCCGACGAGATCACTGCGGCCGGCGGATCCGCCATCGCCAATACGGATTCGGTAGCCACCTACGAAGGCGGGCAGGCGATCGTCGCGGCGGCGGTGGCGGCGTTCGGACGGGTCGACGTGTTGGTCAACAATGCAGGCATCCTGCGCGACGCCGCCTTCAAGAACCTGACCACCGAGCACGTGGACGCCGTCCTGCAGGTGCATCTGCACGGCGCATTCCACGTCACCCGTGCGGTCTGGCCGGTGATGCGCGAGCAGAACTACGGTCGCATCATCATGACGACCTCCGGTTCGGGCCTGTTCGGCCAGTTCGGCCAGGCGAACTACGGTGCCGCCAAGACCGGGCTGATCGGACTGATGAATGTCCTTGCCATCGAAGGGGTCCGAAACAACATCCGGGTCAACGCCGTCTCGCCGATCGCCAGGACCCGGATGACCGAGGACACCATGGCTGACGTGGTGAAGGATCTGGACCCGGAGAAGGTCACCCCCGTCGTGGTCTATCTCGGCCACGAAGAGTGCGACCGCACCGCCCACATCTATCGCGTGGGCGGAAGCAAGGTGTCGCGAGTGTTCATCGCGGTCACCGAGGGCATCGACGACCCCGCCCTGACTCCCGAGTCGATGGCGGCGGCCATCGGGCAGATCGACGATCCCACCGGTTTCACCATTCGCGGCGGCCCGCCGCAGTGATACCGGTGATGATCCGGTAGTCGGTTCCGCCTGCTTAATGCGATCGTCACGGCAGGTTACGGGGAGGACATCGGCCCGGCGCCATACTTGAAACGCGACTGAAGTCGCGTTCTGACACCCTGGCCGCGCCGGCCGAAGACCAATACTCACGGAGCGATCTATTTCATGACCACACTGAACCACGTTCCCGCGAACACCCCGATCAGTGAACTCGTCGAGCACATG
>JBEVHL010000557.1:0-3323 GCA_040511255.1 Mycobacterium sp.
ACACCGTGACGGCGATGAACGGGAGCGCCCCCGGTTCGGTGGCGCCCGGTTCGACCGTGCTGAACGAGAAGTGCCCGGCGTCGTCGGTGCTGGCGCGACCCCAGCCGGTGAACGTCCAGCCGTCGCGGCGCAGTGAGCCGTCGGCACGAGGTACCGCGCCGTCGGCATCGGCCTGCCAGATTTCCAGCAGCGCGTCGGGCACCGGTTGGCCTGCGCCGTCGGTGACCACGCCGTGGAACTGGATCGCGCCGGACGAACCCGGCGGCACCAGCTCGCCGCCGCGGTCGAACGGCAGGGCGTAGGCGAAGAACGGGCCGATGGTCTGTCCTGGCGTCGGGGGGAACACAGCCGTCACCATGCTCATCAGTTCTCCTCCTCGAAAACAGTGCGTCCGCTGCCGCTGAGCACGATGTCCCAGCGATAGCCCGTCGCCCACTCATGGGTGGTCACGTCGTGGTCGTAGGCGGCGACCAGGCGGTCGCGCGCCTTCTGGTCGGTGATCGACTGATAGATCGGATCGAGGGCGAACAGCGGGTCACCGGGAAAATACATCTGAGTGATCATCCGCTGCGTGAAATCGGTGCCGAACAGCGAGAAGTGGATGTGCGCCGGCCGCCAGGCGTTGTGGTGGTTCTTCCACGGGTAGGGGCCGGGCTTGATGGTGGTGAACCGGTACCAGCCGTCGTCGTCGGTCAGGCAGCGACCGGCGCCGGTGAAGTTCGGGTCCAAGGGTGCTGGGTGCTGGTCGCGCTTGTGCACGTATCGGCCGCCGGCGTTGGCCTGCCAGATCTCCACCAGCTGGCGGCGGATCGGCCGGCCGTCGCCGTCGACGATCCGCCCGGTGACCACCATCCGCTCGCCGATCGGCTGCCCGCTGTGCTGAATGGTCAGGTCCGCTTCGAGGGCGTGCACGTCGCGGGTGCCGAAGCAGGGGGCCCACAGCTCGATGGTTTCCGGATCGGCGTGCTGCGCCGCCTTGGTCGGGTGTCGCAACAGGCTGCTGCGGTACGGGGCGTAGTCCAGCCGCGGCTGCGACTCTTCGACACCGCTGCGCTGGTATGCGGATTCGATGTGGGCGATCTCCGCGCTCACCTCTGCCTGAGTTGCCGCGGCAGCATCGGGGTTGGTGTCGGTGATTGCTGTCATGCGTACGACCGTACTGTGACGTGGATCGCCGACGGAAGGCTACGCTTCCGCTCAGTGGAAGGATTGCGAAAATGGCGGGTAATACCTCGGCCCCGGGCGTCAGCGTCACCGCGCGGTTGCTGGCGGTCGTCGCCGCGTTCGATGACAGGCATCGCAGCCTGGCGCTGACCGAGCTGGCGCAGCGGGCGGGGATCCCGGTGCCGACGGCGCACCGCCTGGTCGGTGAGCTGGTCGGCGGCGGTGCGCTGGACCGGCGCGACGATGGTCGCTACGTGATCGGCCGGTTGCTGTGGGAGGCCGGCCTGTTGGCGTCGGTTCAGGGTCGGCTGAGTCAGGTGGCTGAGCCGTTCCTGTCCGATGTCTACGCCGCGACGCTGGCCACGGTGCACCTGGCGATCCGGGACGGCGACCAGGTGCTGTACCTGCACCGACTGGCGGGCCGGGCGACCGTGCCGATCGTGAGCACCGTCGGCAGCCGGCTGCCGATGCACTGCACGGGCGTCGGCAAGGTGTTGTTGGCGCACGCGCCGGCCGATGTCCAGCAACGGGCGTTCGCCGGTCTGGTCCGGATCACGCCGTACACGGTTACCAACCCGGCGGTGCTGCGGGCCCAACTGGACCGGGTGGTTCGGGACGGGATAGCGACCACGGTGGAGGAGATGTCGCTCGGCGCGTGTTCGCTGGCTGTCCCGATCGTGCAGGCCTCGGACGACACCGTGGCGGCCGCGATCGGGGTGGTGGTGCCCACCCTCAAACGCGACCGCCAGCGGTTGCTCGGTGCCCTGCAGGTCGCGGCGCGCGGCATCGGCCGGTTGCTGTGACCCGCGGTGAATCAATGGTCGACCAGATCCTTTTTCGCGTCCGGCGTTTTGCCGCCCAGTAGCGGGGTCGGTACGTCCTTGGTCTCGCGGGCGGTCAGGGCCGCTGCCACCGCGATGACGCAGACGACTGCGGTGAAGACGCTGATGACCACCCAGCCGCCCTCGCGGATGCCACCGAGCGCAGTCACGATCGACGGGGCGAAGCCGGCGACCAGGAAGCCCAACTGGGTGCCGATGGCCACGCCGGAGAACCGGACCTCGGTGCTGAACATCTCGCCGTAGAACGCCGGCCAGACCGCGTTGGCGGCGGCGTAGCCGAACGAGAAGGTGGCCACGGCCAACACGAACGTCAACAGTTCGCTGTCACCGCTCATCGACAGGAGGTAGAACGGCATCAGGACTGCCGAGGACAGCGCGCCGTAGATGAACACCGGCTTGCGGCCGATTCGGTCGGCGAGCTTGCCGAACAGCGGTTGAGTGCCGAGGGCGAACACGTTGGCCACCACCACCAGCCACAGCGTGATGCCCGAATCCAGGCCGACCTTCTTGCCGTAGGCGATGGCCAGGGTGCCGAACACGGTGGAGACGGCGGCGATGAAGGCGCAGAAGATCACCCGCAGCACGTCGCGCCAGTGGTTCTTCAACAGCGGCTTGAGCGGCATCCGGGCCAAAGTGCCTGCGGCCTTGGCGTCTTCGAACTCCGGGGTCTCATGCAGCCGGCGCCGGATGAAGTACGCGACCACCACCACGAATGCGCTCAGCCAGAACGGTACGCGCCAGCCCCAGGAGAACTCGGCGTCGTCGGGCAGTGACACGAACGGGATCAGCACCAGGGACGCCAGGATCAGTCCGCCCTGGGTGCCGGTGAGAGTCCATGAGGTGTAGAAGGCGCGCTGGTGATCGGGGGAGTGTTCCAACGTCAGGGAACTCGCGCCCGCCTGCTCGCCTGCGGCCGACAGGCCCTGCAGGAGCCGGCACAGCACCAGTAGCCCGGGAGCGGCCCAGCCGATCGTTTCGAAGGTGGGCAGGCAGCCGATCAGGAAGGTGGAGAGTCCCATCAGGACCAGGGTGAACATCAGGACCTTCTGCCTGCCGACCCGGTCGCCGAAGTGCCCGAGGATGACCGCGCCCAGTGGTCGGGCCACGTACGCGACGCCGAAGGTGGCGAAGGACATCACCAGCGCGGCCTCATCGCCCGAGGGGAAGAACACCTTCGGGAAGATCAGTGCCGCCGCGGAGCCGAACAGGAAGAAGTCGTAGTACTCGACGGCGCTGCCCATGAAGCTGGCCAAGGCGGCGCGCCGCGGCGTCCTGACCGGGGTGTCTCCCGGCTGAGGCGAGGCGGTGGTGGTCATT
>JBEVHL010000558.1:0-5550 GCA_040511255.1 Mycobacterium sp.
GCCAGGACTCGGACCCGCGTTCCCGGCGCAACGGGCACGGTCAGTTTGTAGGAGAACGTCTCCGACTTTGTCCAGCTGTGTCCGTATTTCGCGTTGATCTTGACGTTGATCAAGTCGCTGAGCTTGCTGGAGGCCTCGGCGCTGATCTCGACGCTGTCGGTCTGTGATGCCGTGCGGGTTTCACTGACTTCCTGCGTGATGGTGGTGGTGCCGCCGTTGTCGAGCACGGTCAGTTCGAACTGTGCTGCCGACACTTTCTCTTGACGGGTGGGTGTGAAATCGCACGTTGCCCTACTCCCGTCCTGACAGAGCGACAGCAACTTGTCGCGCGCGCCGTAAGGGTCGGTGAGGGCGTTGATGGTGATGTTGGTATTCGGCGCATCGTTGAGGACGAAGGCCCAGCCATCTTGGACGGAACAGGAGCCGCCCCAACAGCTTCCGTCCTGCACACCCAGCCCGCTCTGGGTGGCATAGATGCCGTAGGCGGCGGGGGAGGTGTAATCGCCGTCCACCGAGAATGTCGTCACGAACGATTTGCGGGTACCGATACTGCTCGGGAGGTCGAAATACACTTCCTGACCCGGATCGATGTACACATCGGGATAGGGGCCGGTGGCGCCGTCATTCTCGAGATATCCGTTCCACCGCAGCCGCTTACTGCTGGTGTTGATGACCCAGAAACGGTTGACGTTCGCGACGGTGCCCAGGGCATTGTCCGGTCGGAGGATGAGGTTGACCGGCACCGAAGTCGATGACTCTTGCCACAGGTTCAGGCGCACGCCGGTGCCGTCGCTGACGAACAGCGATCGCACACCGTTGGACACGCTGACGGTGAAGTCGTCGAGGCCGCCGCTGGCCACCGTCGTTGCGTTGGGGGTGTAGTGGAAAGTGCCGTCGGGATCGACGGTCACCGTGCCGTCCTTCGGCTGCTCGGTCACGGTGTACGTCAACGGGTTACCCGCCGGATCCAGCGCATCCAAGGTGCCGGTGATCTCGCCGCTGGCGCTCTGGGAGATCGAGCGCGGTGACGCGACGGGCAGTTGACTGATCAGGGTTTGGCTGAGCCAGCGGCGCACCGCGTCCAACGCCGCGGTCCAGGATTGCGGCGCCAGCGGGACGGCAGGCGCATGGTCCGCCGCCGGGTTCACTCCGATCGCTGACATCAACTGCGACACCACAGCGGTGGTTGCATGGGGCGGCGTGACGGCCGTCGGACGTGTGAGCACCTGCGGGATGATGCCTACGCGATCGGTCGTGGGTTCAAGGGTGGCCGCAGGCGCCGCCTTATCCATCGGGGTCGGATTCGTCGCGACCGTGCGGGTGAACACCTTCTCCGGCGCGTGCGCCAACTTGGCCTTCGGCGCGGTGGCAGGCACCGACGCTGTCTTCGACGTGCTGTCCTGCCGGAATGAGGCGTCAGCCGTGGCAGCTTTGGTTTCCGCTGTCCGGCGCTTGTGCACCGTCTCGGCGGACGCTGTCCTGGGCGTGGGCGGTGCGGCCTTCGCGTTGCCGACGGCCTGTGGCGTCTGCTTGGCGGGAGAGCTCGACGCGGAAGGGGCCGCCGTCCCTGCGTCGGAGTCGGCGGGTGCAGCCGCAGCTACCGCCGAGCCGGTGACGACCGCCGCGCCCAAGCCAAGCATGATCGCGGCAGCGCTCAGCCGGGGAATCCAGATGGTTTGCATGACGCCTCTCCCACAGATGCGCCGGTTCTTCGGCGCTCGGAATGAGGCCGGACGTCGGCCTCGCGCTGCGAAATTAACACCTCCGACGATTAATTGAATCCAATAATTCGGCTACTGACGAAAAGTTTGCCTCGCCGTCATCTGCTCGACTTTCAATCCCAGCGGCTGCTGCCTGACCGCTCACTGCAGCCGGAAAGCATTGCAAGCGAACGTATCCGACGGGTTGCTGGATCTCGACCAGCATGCTCCTCGCCAGATGGAGATACTTTGCCTACTGGGCAAGATTGCCTAGTGGGCAATATTCGGATACGGTCGATTTATGGATGCCGGAGACGCACTGAGCCTGCGGGAGCGCAAGAAATTGGACACTCGCCAAGCCTTGAGCGATGCCGCGCTGGCGTTGGCCTTCGAGAACGGCCTGGAGAACGTCACCAGGGAGGACATCGCCGAGCGTGCGGGGGTCTCGCTGCGCACGTTCAGCAACTACTTCACCGGCAAGTACGACGCCATCGCCTATCGCCAGACCGAACGCGTCCGTCGCAGTCTCGCGATCTTCCGGGACCGACCTGCTGACGAACCGCTGTGGGCGGCCGTCGTGGCGGCGGTGCTCGAACCGCTGGAGAGCGACGGCATCGGTAAGAGGCTGCCGAGTCTGCTCGAACTCGCCGAAGCCCGAAAGGTGTTGCTGGCACCGGAAGCTCGGATGTCGATCTCGAAGGGCGCGGTCGGTGATTGGGTCGAGGCCGTCGCCGCGCGCACCGGCCTGGATCCGCACCGCGACATGTATCCGCGCCTGGTGGTCGGGGTGATCGGTGCTGTCGTCGAGGCGGCGGCGGACGCCTACGTCAATGCCGACCCGCCAGTACATGTCACCACCCTGCTGCGGCAGGGGTTCGCCAACGTGGCCGCCGGCCTGCCGACGCCGCAGATGGGAGGCTCCCATGCCTGAACAGCAACGCGTCGACGTCGTCATCGCGGGCGCGGGTCCGAACGGTCTGATGGTCGCCCGCGAACTCGCGCTCGCCGGTGTCCGCCCGCTGGTGCTCGATCCCCTCGGCGGTCCCAGCGCCGAGCCGAAGGCCAATGGCCTTGTCGGCCAGGTGATTCGGTTACTCGATATGCGGGGGCTATATCAGGAACTCGGCGGCCCACCGGGTGCGCCACAGCCCATCCCCGGGTTCATGTTCAGCGGCATGCCGTTGTCCTTCGCGGGGGTCGCAGACAACCCGATGCACGCGCTGCTGATACCGCAACCGCGGCTGGTGGCAGCGCTGGAGAAACGGGTCCGCGGCGCGGGAGTACCCATCCGGTGGGGCCATGCGGTGACCGACCTGGTGCCGCACGACGGCCACGTCGCACTCACCGTGGCAGGCCCGGATGGTCCGTACCCGCTGACCGCGCGCTACCTGGTGGGGGCCGACGGCGGCCGCAGTCGCGTCCGCAAACTGGCCGGCATCGAATTCCCCGGCACCACGTCGGACGAGGTCATGCGGCTGGCGCACGTGTCGCTTCCCGAGGAACTGCGGGCCCCGCAAGGCTGGTTTGATATCCCAGGTTTCGGCCCACTTCCCCTTGGCCACAGCCGTTTTGACGACGGCATGTTGGTCTTCGGTGAGTTCGAGCGCGGCCGCGCACTGATCGGAACCATGGAGTTCGCCGGGGAGCTGGTTCCCGACGAGGTGCCGGTGACGCTGGCGGAGCTGCGTGACAGTGTCCGGCGGGTGGTCGGCGTTGACCTGCCGCTGGGGCCGCCACAGGGGGACGGCCCGCACGCGTTGCGGCGGATCAACGGCCAGAACACCCGTCAGGCCGACCGCTACCGGGTCGGCAACGTCGTGCTGGTCGGCGACGCCGCTCACGTGCACTCCGCCATGGGGGGACCCGGTCTCAATCTCGGCCTGCAGGACGCAGCCAACCTCGGCTGGAAGCTGGCCGCTGAGGTATCTGGTTGGGCGCCAGCCGGATTGCTCGACACTTACCACGCCGAGCGCTACCCGGTCGGCGCGCGGGTGATGGCGCATTCGCTGTCTCAGACGGCGCTGATGGCACCGGGGCCGGAAGTCACCGCGCTGCGTGGCCTGTTCGGCGAGTTGATCAAGGAACCCGCGGTCGCCGCACACCTGGCCCACACCCTGGCGGGGTCGGATATCCGCTACGACGTCGGTGACGATCACCCGTTGGCGGGCGGCCTGGTCCCCGAACTGGCCTTGGGCACTGGGCAACGGGTTGCCGAGCTGCTGCGCCCGGCGCGACCGGTCCTGCTCGATCTGACGGGGGGAGCCTTCACGCCTGCGGTCCGGTGGTGGCGCGACAGGGTGGACACGGTGGTCACCACCAGTCCGGATGCGTCGGCCTCCGCGATTCTGATCCGTCCTGACGGTTATGTGGCTTGGGCCGCAGACGGCGCTGCCCCCGCTGACCTCGATCGCCTGCGGCAGTCACTGTCGCGGTGGTTCGGCACTCCGGCGGTCGACGAGCAGGCCAGCGCCTGACGGCCCGGCAAATTGTCGCACAGGTTAATTGCTGAGAGGCCGGCGTAGTACGAAATATCCATCGTCACACCGTGTCGCTACCGAGTTTTGTCGTTGCTCTCCGTATGATGCGCCGTCGTGATAACACTGTGACCTGTGAGGGCTCTGTGAGCCCACTTAGGAGGGTCACCATGAAGAAAATCGCCACAGCTGCGGTCATCCTGGCTGCAGGAGCGTCCCTGTGTCTCGCGCCGATCGCGAGTGCCACGGAGGACGAATACATCCAGGATCTCGCGAGCGCCGGGTTCACCGGGCCGTCCGATACGGCCATCTCGCTGGGCTATTCGGTCTGTGCCGATATCAAGGGTGGCGTTCCGGAAGAGACCACCGTGGATGCCATCTACGAGAACACCGCCAACAGCGTGGAGCAGAGCGACGCGAAGTACATCTACGAAGCTGCGGCGATCTACCTCTGCAACTGACCTGACGATCCGTTCGACGCAAGTGGGGGCTGCGCGTCGGGCAGCTACGGTTCTACCCTTCTTGCAGATCGTCGTGCACCTTTTGGGGGGATTATGACCGTCCGAGCCGTCCTCATCGCTGCCGCTACCGCTCTGCTCGGGGCAGCGGTGTCCGCCGGTTCCGCCGACGCCACGCCGGCCGACGGTGACGTCGTCCGGACTGACGTGGCCAAAGGTGTCACCGATGCCCCGGTCGCCATCAACACCGGCGGCGAAGAAACCGCCTTCTACGTGCAGAACCTATTACTGCGGCCGACTGCCAGCAGTGGTTGGCACACCCATCCAGGACCCGAATTCTCGGTCGTCACGACCGGTACCGTCGAGCTGCAGACGGGCGCCGATTGCGCCCTGACGAGATATGGGCAAGGCCAGGCCGTGTTCATCCCCGCCGGGGTGCCGCACCGGGTGGCGAACAGCAGTGCGGGTGACGCCGAGGTGGTGGTGACCTACACCGTTCCGGTCGACGCCGCGGTCCGCGGCGACTCACCGGACGTTTGCGAGAAGTGACCGTCTGACCTCTGCTAACCCGGTACTGCCGAATCAGCGAACACCGTCAGGTCGGCGTCGGCGTGCAAACCGCAGGCTCGAATCCCCGGGTCGGTGGGAATACCGCGGGCGGGTACCCCACGGCAGACACGCCCAGATATAGGCCTGTGATCTACCACTCATTTGACTGTTAGGGACTAAGAAAACCGTAATTAAGAACACTCGAAGAAGTGCCCGATCGTGATTAGCTGATGCCAACAAATCACGTGGTGAGGGTGATTTGTCAAATTGCTGACAGCAAACAACACGGTTTTATAACAAAGCAACCTGAGTATGGCCTGAGTTTATCTGGCCAGCTGCCTGCAGGTCACTCTGCGGGAATGTTTTGGC
>JBEVHL010000559.1:0-13579 GCA_040511255.1 Mycobacterium sp.
GATATCCGCACCGAAGTGCTCGGCGGGCAGTACCTGGACATCGTTGCCGAATCCAGCGGAGCCGAGTCGATCGAGACCGCGATGAAGGTCAACATGTACAAGACGGCGTCGTACACCGTCACCAGACCACTGCAGCTCGGCGCGGCTGCCGCCGCCGACCGGCCCGATGTGCAGTCGATATTCCACGAGATGGGTACCGATCTGGGCATTGCCTTCCAACTGCGGGACGACGTGCTCGGCGTCTTCGGCGACCCGGCGGTGACCGGTAAACCGTCGGGCGACGATCTGCGCTCCGGCAAGCGCACCGTGCTGCTGGCCGAAGCCGTCGAGCGAGCCGAGAGGTCGGACCCGTTGGCGGCCAAGCTGTTGCGCACCTCGGTCGGCACCGAACTCACCGACGCCCAGGTTCGTGAGCTGTGCGGCGTCATCGAATCGGTGGGCGCACTCGCCGCACTCGAAGAGCGGATCGACACGTTGACCCGTCGCGCCCTCGACATGCTCGACGCGGCACCCGTCAACGCCCCCGCCAAGGTGGGGCTGAGCGAACTGGCCCGATTGGCCGCGAACCGGTCCGCCTGAGGCCGAGGCGTCCGAGCGGCCCGATGTCCAGCACCCCCACCCCCACGGCGCCCCCGACCGGCGCCGGCATGCGCCGCTTTGCGCGGCTGAAGGAATTCACCCAGGCCGAAGAGGCCCGGCCCGCGCTGCTCGGTTGCCTGGGCGCGATCATGATCACCGCGGGTGGCCTCGGAGCGGGCAGTACCCGGCTGCACGACCCGGTGCTCGAATCCCTGCACCTGTCCTGGTTGCGGTTCGGCCACGGCCTGGTGCTGTCGTCGGTGCTGCTGTGGGGCGGGGTGGCCCTGATGCTGTACGCCTGGCTGTGGCTGGGCCGTCGGGTGGTCGGCGGTGAGGTCTCCGAATACACGATGGTCGCAACCACCGGTTTCTGGCTGACTCCGCTGCTGCTGAGCGTGCCGGTGTTCAGTCGGGACACCTATTCGTACCTCGCGCAGGGCGCACTGCTGCGGGACGGCCTGGACCCGTACGCGGTAGGGCCCGTCGACAATCCAAATGCCCTGCTGGACAACGTGAGTCCGATCTGGACCACCACCACCGCGCCGTACGGGCCTGCGTTCATCCTGGTGGCCAAGTTCGTCACCATGCTGGTCGGTGACAACGTGATCGCAGGCACGATGGTGCTGCGGCTGTGCATGCTGCCCGGACTGGCACTGCTGATCTGGGCGGCGCCGCGCATCGCCAGGCACGTCGGTGCCCGTGGCGCCCCGGCCCTGTGGATCTGCGTGCTCAATCCGCTGGTGATCATCCACCTGATGGGTGGCGTGCACAACGAGATGCTGATGGTCGGCCTGATGATGGCCGGTATCGCCCTGACGTTCGCGCGTCATCCCATCCCCGGGGTGGCGCTGGTTGCCGTCGGGGTGGCGGTGAAAGCCACCGCGGGACTCGCGCTGCCGTTCCTGGTCTGGGTGTGGATGCGCGAGCTGCGGGATCCGGAAGGCCGGAACCACCGCCCCCTCGCCGCATTCGGGGTGGCCACCGCCGGATCCGTGGCGATTTTCGTCGCGGTGTTCGCCGTGCTGTCGTGGCTGGCCGGGGTCGGACTGGGGTGGCTGACCGCGCTGGCCGGCTCGGTGAAGATCATCAACTGGCTGACCATCCCGACGGCGATTGCAAACCTGACCAATGCCGTTGGCGGGCTGTTCTTCCCGGTGAACTTCTATGCGGTGCTCGAAGTCACCCGCATCGCGGGCATCGTCATCATCGCGGTATCCCTGCCGCTGCTGTGGTGGCGGTTCCGCCACGACGACCGGGAGGCATTGACGGGCATCGCCTGGGCGATGTTGGTGGTCTGCCTCTTCGTGCCTGCGGCGCTGCCCTGGTACTACACGTGGCCGCTGGCGGTGGTGTCCGCGTTGGCCCAGTCACGCGCGTCGATCGCGGCCATCGCCGGGTTCTCCACCTGGATCATGGTCATCTTCAAACCCGATGGCTCCCATGGCATGTACTCGTGGATCCACGTCATCCTGGCCACCTCGTTGGCGGCGATGGCGTGGTATTCGCTGTACCGACCGAGCAAACAGCCCGACGCTGTCTAGAAGGACATCGCCTGAGCCCGGCGGACGATCTCCCGGGCCTGGTGCGCGTGCAGCGCATCGATGGGCCGGGCATTCTCGATCGCCTCTTTGGACCCGTCGACCGTCACGGTCAGCGACGGATCGGCGGTGAAGAGCCAGCGCAGGATCTCGCTGTCGCGGTAACCGCCGTCGCGCAGCACGGCAAGCAGCCCACCGAGGGTCTTGACCACGGCCCCGCTGTCGGTGAAGAAACGCTGCGGCACCACGATGATGCCGCCGCGGCGCACGGCGAGCAGATGGCCGTCGCGCAACACCTGGTGCACCTTGGTGATCCCGAGGCCCAGCAGCTCCGCCACCGTGGGGAGGTCATAGACCGGTTCTTCGGGGTCGAGGATGTCTTCGCCTGCCGGAATGCCGCTCACAGGAAGAGTGTAGGACCAAACGCCTGCCTGGGGTTTCTTGTTGACGACCCGGTTCCACTTACGATGGCCCGGTGACCGGACCCCTGCCACAGGACCCGTTGGAAGGGACGGTGCTCGACGGTCGCTATCTGGTGGAGACGAAGATCGCCACGGGCGGGATGTCGACGGTGTACCGCGGCACCGACAATCGTCTCGACCGTCCGGTGGCGCTGAAGGTGATGGATTCCCGATACTCCGGCGACCAGCAGTTCCTCACGCGCTTTCAGCTGGAAGCCCGCGCGGTGGCCCGGCTCTCGGATCCCGGTCTGGTCGCCGTCTACGACCAGGGCCTCGACGGCCGGCACCCGTTTCTGGTGATGGAGCTCGTCGAGGGCGGCACGCTGCGGGAGTTGCTTCGCGAACGCGGCCCGATGCCACCGCACGCCGCCGCCGCGGTCCTGCGCCCCATCCTGGGCGGGCTGGCCGTCGCCCACCGGGCCGGCCTGGTGCATCGCGACGTCAAACCGGAGAACGTCCTGATTTCCGATACCGGTGAGGTCAAGCTGGCCGACTTCGGGCTGGTGCGGGCTGTCGCACAGGCCGGCATCACCTCCACCAGCGTCATCCTCGGCACCGCCGCCTACCTGTCCCCCGAGCAGGTCAGCAGCGGTAACGCCGGGCCGCGCAGCGATGTCTACGCCGCGGGAATCCTGGCCTACGAACTGCTCACCGGCGTCACCCCGTTCACCGGTGACAGCGCGCTGAGCGTGGCGTATCAGCGGATGGACAACGACGTCGCCGCCCCCAGCACCGTAATCGAGGGCGTACCAACGCAATTCGACGAATTGGTGCTGCGGGCCACCGCACGCGACCCCGACGACCGGTATGCCGACGCGCTCGACATGAAGGCCGAGCTCGACATCATCGCCGGAGAACTGCGACTGCCCACGTTCCGGGTACCCGCACCGCGCAACTCCGCCCAGCACGCGTCGGCCGCGCTGTACCGCAGCCGGTCCGACGTCACCTCCCCCACCGCAGCCGAGCCCCGGCAGGCCGCGCCGATGAATCACACCCGCGAGTTCACCCGCGGGCCCGACGATTGGGCCGAGCCTGCTGCACCGGCCTTCGCCGACCCTGAATATCCCTCTCCCGCAGAACAATTCGCCGGGATCGAGATCAGCGACTTCGCCTGGGCGCGGCAACGCGCCCGCCGGATGATGCTGTTCTGGGTGGCGATCGTCCTGATTGTCACCGGCGGCGTGGCTGCCGCGGCCTGGACCATCGGCAGCAACCTGACCGCGTTGATCGGGTAGTTGCGCTCGCCTGAGGGAATACATAGCTAATCGAAGCAGTTGTCACAACTATGCAATCTCGCTCCCTTGTCAGATGGGTCATGACCGCGGCAGTCGCCGGCGCCTTCACTGTGGTGCCGACAGCAGTCCTCATGTCCAGCGGTTCCTCGACGGTGGCCGACGGCTGCTACAACGGAGCTACCGTGCTCAATCCCTATGGGAGCAGTTGCACCCTGCCCGGCCCGGTCGGCAAAGTACGCGGCTCGGCTCCTGACGCCAACGCCATCATCGCGTGCCGCCATCACCCGGGTTGTCTGGCCGTGTATGTGAACGGCAGCTAGCCGGCGGAGTCACGACTCGACGGGGTCGGCACGACGCCGCCACGCCGCCCACGCGCCGGTGCACCACAGCGCCCACACCACCAGCAACGGCTGGAACAGCAGCCGGATGGCGCGAGACTGATCGGATTCGAGGCCGAATGCGTCTGCGTGCGTGACGAACTGGTTGATATTGCCGGGGAACACCAGAACGAAGAACGCGGCGGTGAGCCAGCCGAGCTGACTGCGTCGACGTACCAGCAACAGCAAGGCGATCCCAAGCGCGATCTCGACGACCCCCGACGCGACAACGACCACATCGGCACTCACCGGCAGCCACGTCGGCACCTGCGCATGAAACGTCTGGCGGGCGAAGCTCAGATGCGCAACGCCTGCATACAGCAGGAACGCTCCGAGCACCAGTCGCGCGATCGTTCGTGGCCGTGACGACACCGGGCGATAAATGCTCATTACCTAGAAGGTAATCGACTCGCCGTCGCACCGGTGCCAGCATGGGATGGTGACCGACCAGCGGGTTCCCGCCTACGCCATCGCCTACCTTCGTGACGTCGCTTTTGGCGCGGAGATCATTGCGTACATGCGCGAAATCGACGCCACATTGGCACCTTTCGGAGGCGAGTTCGTCGTGCACGGCGGACGCAAGCACCCCATGGAGGGTCAGTGGGACGGCGACATCGTCATCATTCGGTTTCCCGACCACGCGGCGGCGCTCCGCTGGTACGAGTCGCCCGAGTACCAACGCATTGTGCCGCTGCGGGTGCGCAACTCGGCGTCGATCGCGGTCATCGTGGAGGGAGTCGGGCCCGGACACACCGCGGCCGCGATGGTGGAGGAGATGGTGGCCGCCCGATCTGGGTAGCGCACCGCGTTCAGATGATGTCGTTCTTCGGATCGAGCCCAGCCAAGACCCTTCCGTAGGCTTCGTCTCCACTGTTGGGTTGGATGGCGGCATGCTGGTGCAGCACGTTGATATCGCGGAAGTAGCGCTGGATGTCGGCGTCCAGGGTGACCTGTGAAGAGCTGCTGGCTTCGAAGAGCTGGTTGACGCAGGCCCGGGACAAGTGCGCGACGTGGCCGACGTAGGCGCGGGCCTGGGTGCGCTCGGCGATCGTGGCGGGCCGGTTCAGGACGCCACGGTAGAGGGCGGCAAGGCGACTGACGAACATCTCAGCAGCGTCGAGGTCGTACTGTGCTTTGGCCAGTTGGTGATGCACCAGTGGGGCCTCGGCGGCCTTGGGCCACGCGGTGTAGGTGAGACCCCCGCGCGTGCGCAGGGTGGTCATGAAACAGTCCATCGCGCCGCGCGCCATACCGAGCAACGCCGGCGCCGAGGCAGAATTGATCAGCAGCAGAAATGGCCGGTTGTAGTAGGCCTGGTCTGCGTAACGGCGAAGCGGATAACGCCCCTCGGCCAAGTCGCTGGTGAGCAGAGACCGTGCGCCGGGCACGAAGACGTCACGGACCGTTACGACGTTCGTGGCCGTTCCCGCCATTCCCGCAGCGTGCCAGGTGTCCTGTTGTCCCACTTCGGCGGTCGGTATCAGGATCAGGCGCGGCCCGCGGCCTTCCTCACCGGGTACCACACATGCCGCGGCGAACCAATTACTGTGCACCCCAGCGGTATTCCATTCCCATCGACCGGTGACGCGGTAACCACCGTCGTCCGGGACGGCCGTGCCGGTGGGCGCGACGGTGGTGCTGATTCTCAGATCCGGCGTCGCGAAGATCTCCTCGGCCACCTCGTCTGATAGAAACGCCGGCAGGATGTTGGAGATCGCGAGAATCGTGCACATCCATCCCGTCGACGGGCAGCCCCGAGCGATCTGCGCCAGCACCTCGGCAACGGTGTCCTCGTCTGCTTGAAGTCCACCGACGTCGGCGGGCATCAGCAGCCGGAAGACCCCAGCTTCGGTCAAGTCCCGGAGATTGTCCGGATGCATGTGCCGCAACCGCTCGGTTTCGGGTGCTCGTTGGCGCAATACCGCCACCAACGCGTCCACCGAGGCGACCACAGCGTCACCGGCCACCGCCGCACGCGGCTGAACATCGTTCTGCATGACTGCCATCAATCCCGCTCCTCGTAGCTTCGCGACACTGGGTGCAACGCGCACGCACCCACGAATCGTTCAAAAGCTGGTCGCAGTTTCGATGTGCCGCGACCACCCTTACGGGTCGAGCCCGTCCAGGATCGGCGTCAGAGTTTCCCAGTTCCGTTGCGTGGCTTCGGCAGCCGCCTCCGCATCACCGCGGCGGCAGAGCTCGATTATTCGCTTGTGCTGCGCTATGGACTGACGGCCCGACAGTGAAGAGAAGCGCAGGAACTCAACTCGGCGCAGTACCGGGGTGACCTGTTCCAGAGCCACCGGAATCGCCTGGTTCTGGCTGGCCTCTACCGAGATCCCGTGAAACAGATCGTCAGCGCGGATCGCCGACTCGGGGTCGGCTGCGGAGAACGCGGCGGCGAACTCCTTGTTGGCCCGCACCATTGCGGCAAAGTCAGTCTTGCCCATCAGCGGGACCGCAAGGCGGGTTGCCAGTGCGTGCATGGCCGCGGCGACGGCTTGCGCGTCGGCCACCGCCTTACGCTCGATGGGCGATACGACGGTGGAACGACCAGGCAGCGTGTGGACCAACCCGGCCGTCTCCAGTCGGGCGATGGCTTCCCTGATCGGAGTGCGGCTGATACCCAACCACTTCTCGAGTTCGGGATCGCGCAACGTCTCGCCAGGTGCGAGCGTGCCGTTGACGATTGCATCCCTGATCGAGGCATATGCCTGCTCTCGCAGCAGCGACCTTCGATGTCGTCCGTGTTCGTCTGGCACCGGCATGCAAAATATCCTATGCCAGGGCACACGTCGTAGCGGACAACCCTTCGCGCACGAGCCACTTCCGTTGTGCCGCTGCGATCCCCTGCCGAGGATCCCGGTCAGAGGACTCGCTCACGAATCAGGTCAGCAGCCTTTTCGCCGATCATGATGGTCGCGGCGTTGGTGTTGACCGAGACGACTTTGGGCATGATGGAGGCGTCGGCCACCCGGACACCGCTCAGCCCGTGCACACGCAGCGTCGGGTCGACCACCGCATCGACCCCGATGCCCATCGCACAGCTGCCGGCCGGGTGGTAGTACGTGCCGGTGCTACGCGCCAGGAAGGTACGCAGCATCGCCTCGTCGGTGACGTCGGGCCCGGGCAATACCTCACGTGCACGCCACGGCGCGAATGGCTCGGTGGCGGCGATGTCGCGAGCCACCTGCAGGCCGTGGATCAGCCGCCGCACGTCCGCCTCGGCACCCAGGTAGTTCGGGTCGATCAGTGGCGCGGTCGTCGGGTCAGGTCCAGCGAGGCGGATCGACCCGCGGGCTTCCGGCACGGTGGCGACCGCCAACGTAAAGCTGTTGGCAGGAGCTGCCAGATGCGGCAGGTGGAACGGCACGTGAATGAACATCAGCTGCATGTCCGGGCCGGCCAGCGATTCGTCGCTGCGCCACAGCAGCGATGTCTCGGCGAGGTTGGTACGGCCGGCAGGTATCGGCCGCGTCGCTTCGTAGACGACACCGCTGAGCGGGTGGTCGTGCAGATTACGCCCGACGCCGGGTAGGTCGTGCACCACGGTGATATCGGCGGCTTCGAGTTCCGCGGCGGGGCCCACCCCGGATAGCAGCAGCAAGCGCGGCGAGTCCACCGCGCCCGCGCTGAGCACCACCTCGACCTCTGCGTAAGCGGTGACGCGGGTACCGGCCCGCTCGAAATCAACTCCGATACAGCGGTTTCCCTCGAAACGTAGCTTGAGCGCCCGAGAGTTCGTCGAGATGGTCAGGTTGGGTCGATGGCCGCATACCGGGTGTAGGTAGGCGGCGGCAGTGCTCTGCCGGATTCCTTGCGAGATCGACAAGTCATGCCAGCCGGCGCCTTCGGCGCGGGCACCGTTGAAGTCGTCGGTGCGCGGAAATCCCGCCGCGACAGCGCCGTCGAGGAAGACCTGGGACAACGGGTTGGCAACCTCGGTCGAGGCGGGCGCAGGGCACATCGGCCCGTCCGTCCCTCGATAATCCGGATCCCGACCGTTGACCGTCTCGGCGCGCCGGAAGTACGGTAGTACGGATTCATAGTCCCAGCCCGTGCAGCCCGCCTTCGCCCAGGCGTCGAAGTCACTTGGGTGCCCGCGCAGGAACACCATTGCGTTGATGCTGCCACTGCCGCCCAGGGTGTGGCCGCGTGGCCAGTTGTGGGCGATACCGTCGGTATTCGCTTGCGGGACAGTGTGGTACGCGTAGTCGACATCGGTGCCCCAGAGCGCCGGCCAGGCCGACGGTGTGGCGATCTCAGCTCTGGCGTCGGCCGAGCCGGACTCCAGCAGCAGCACCCGGACGGTCGGATCCTCGGACAGCCTGGCGGCCAGGACGCATCCGGCCGAGCCGGCACCGATCACCACATAGTCATAGCGGTCGGCCAACGCTTTGGTGCCGTTTCCGGGCCTGCCCCCGGCGGGTGTCATATCTGTCATCTCTTCTCACTTGTCGATCTACCGAGCCGGTTTGACTCTTGGTCGGAATCAGCTGCTTATCGAGGCGGCGGCTTGATTGATGAAGTCCGCGACAGCGACCGGCTGGGACACCGTCACCGCGTGGGACGCCTGGATTTCCATGGTGTGGGATTTCGCGCGGTCCCCCATGAAGCGCATGGATTGCGCCGGGATGGCGAGATCCTCCGTGGTGACCAGGTTCCATGACGGGATGGCTTTCCATGCCGTCTTGGTGGCCGGCTCGTCCAGCGCTGCCGCGGCAATGGGTCGTTGAGTAGCGGCCATCAGCGCGGTGACATCTTCTGGGACATCAGCGGCGAACACCCTGCGGAACTGGTCCTGTTTGATGTAGAGGTCATCCCCCGGGGCACCCCCTGCCTGTGGGAACGGGACGGCATTCAGGGCTGGGCCCAGCTGAGCGCCTGGGAACTTGGCTGCCAACTGCCCGGTGCTCTCCCCCGCCTCGAGGATGAAGCTGGCAACGTAGACCAGTGCCTTGACGTTCGGCAGACCATCGGCGGCCTGACTTATCACCGACCCGCCGTACGAGTGACCGGCCAACACCACCGGACCCGGCACACTCTCGACCACGCTGCGTACATACGCGGCGTCACTGGCCAAGCCCCGCAACGGATTGGCCACCGCAACAACCGGATAGCCATCGGCGTCCAGAGACTCAATCACCCCGTTCCAGCTCGACGAGTCAGCGAACGCACCGTGTACCAACACCACCGTCGGCCTACCGGTCGGCTTTTCTTCTGTCGCTTCCGCCGCCCCACAACCTGCCGTCAGTGTCGCCACCGCAACGCCGACCGTCATCGAGGCCAGGACAGTCTTGATCATTACCTGCTCCCTAAGGTTCGACAACCGCTTGGCTGTCGCAGCTGTTCGATATGCAATATATTGCACACTCCAGTCGGTTTCTGTCAAGCACCTGTGAGAGGCCGCCCGCCACCGCGCTATATATCGCATGTTGGATGTCAGAAGTCGACCGAGTTCGGTGATGGGAGTAATGTCTGCGGCGCTGCTCTGTCCACCGTCCCAGGAGACACCCAATGGCCATCGAAGATTTCCAGCGCTACCCGCTGACCTTCGGCCCCAGCCCCATCCACCCGCTACGTCGCCTGAGCCAATATCTCGGCGGCGCCGAGATCTGGGCTAAGCGCGAGGACGTGAACTCCGGACTTGCCTACGGCGGCAACAAAACGCGCAAGCTGGAGTACTTCATCCCCGAGGCCATGGAGCAGGGTGCGGACACCCTGGTGTCGATTGGCGGTGTTCAGTCCAACCACACCCGGCAGGTAGCCGCCGTCGCCGCCCATCTCGGCCTGAAAGCCGTTCTGGTACAGGAGAAGTGGGTTGACTGGCCGGATTCCGTCAACGACAAGGTCGGTAACATCCTACTGTCCCGCGTCATGGGCGCAGAGGTACGCCTTGACCCCTCCGGCTTTGGCATCGGATTCAAAGACAGCTGGCAGAACGCCATTGAAGATGTCCGCCGAGCGGGCGGTACTCCATATGCCATTCCCGCAGGAGCGTCCGACCACAGGCTGGGCGGACTCGGGTTCGCCAACTGGGCATTCGAAGTGCAGCGTCAGGAGCAGGAACTCGGCATCTTCTTCGACACCGTCGTCGTCTGCACGGTGACGGGGTCGACCCACGCCGGGATGATCGCAGGTTTCGCCGGCCAGGACCGGCCACGTCGCATCATCGGCATCGACGCATCGGCCACCCTGGACACCACCCGGGCGCAGGTCGAGCGCATCGCGCGCAACACGGCAGAGCTCATCGATCTCGGCCGTGACCTCCGCGACGACGAGATCACCGTGCTGCCGGGATGGGCCGGTGACCTCTACGGCATACCGGTGAAATCGACAATCGACGCGATCAAGCTGACCGGCCGACTCGAAGGGATCATCCTCGATCCGGTCTACGAGGGTAAGTCCATGGCCGGCCTGGTGGACTTGGTGCAATCTGGGCAGATCGAAGCCGAATCGAAGGTGCTCTACGCACACCTGGGCGGCCAACCAGCACTGAACGCTTACAGCGGAATCTTCTGACGCAGTCGCGGAATAGCGACCGCGTGCCCGACGCTGAGGTGACGACAGCGAAAATCACCACACGGAGGCCGCATATGAAGATCGGAATCATCGGGGCTGGTCAGATCGGCGGCACGTTGGTGCGTCGGCTACGCGAACTCGGACACGACGTAACCGTGTCGAACTCACGGTCACCCGAAACGCTCACAGACCTCGCCGCCGAAACCGGCGCCACGGCGGTATGGGCCAAGGACGCCGCAGCCGACGCCGACCTCGTCATCGTGAGCATCCCCCAGAAGAACGTTCCCGACCTCGCCGACGGCATCGTCGACGCGCGCAAGCCGGGCGCCCCGGTGATCGAGACCAACAACTACTACCCGCAACAGCGCGACGGGGAGATTCCCGGAATCGAAGACGGCCAACTCGAGAGCGCGTGGGTCGCGGAGCAGATCGGCGCACCGGTGTACAAGGTGTTCAACGGAATCTGGTGGAAGCATCTGCTGGAAAGCGGAAAGCCCAGCGGCGCGCCTGATCGCATCGCCCTCCCGATCGCCGGCGAGGACGGCCCGGGCCGAGTACTGGTCCACGACATCGTCGACGCGCTCGGGTTCGAGCCTGTCGACGCCGGTCCGATCTCGGAGTCTTGGCGCCAGCAGCCCGGAACGCCAGTGTACGGCAAGGACTTCAACGCAGCCGACACCCGCAAGGCACTGGCCGAGGCGTCACCTGAGCGCACGTCCGAATGGACCGCGCGCACGGCCTGAGCCACCCGTCAGCCGGTCCCCAGCGGGTTGACTGCGGGTAGGCCGAGCGCTGTTTCCAGTGCGGATGCGATGCGCAGCAGCGTCAGGTCCCGGCCCGGCCCGGCGAGGAGTTGCGCGCCGACCGGGAGACCAGACGGGGTGAACCCGGCCGGAAGTGACAGCGCCGGGATGCCCAGCGGGGTGAACAGCCACGCGGAGCGCATCCAATCGAGATAGTCGTGCATGGGGGTGCCGTTGACGGACCGCGGCCACGTCCACTCGACGGGGAAAGCGGCGATCTGTGTCACGGGCGCGAGCACCAGGTCGTAGTCGCCGAAGAATCGCGCCGCCGACTGACGCAGTCGGGTCAGCTCGGCGTAAGCGGTCATCACGTCGCGGCCGGACAGCGAGGCGCCTCGCCGGATGTTCTCGGCCAGGAAGTCGATGAAGCCGTCCGGATGCGCCGCCAGCAGGTCGCGCCAATTGGCGTCGAAGTCGGCGGCGCGCAGCGTGCGAAACGCGGAGTCGGCTCCGTCGAGGTCGGGGCACGCATGCTCCACCCGGGCACCGGCCTGCTCGAGAAGCGCAGCGGTGCTGGCGATTACGGCGCTGACCTCAGGGTCGACCGGCACCCGGCCACCGAGATCGGCGGTGTACGCGATGCGGATGCCGTTCAGATCGGCCGGGCGCAGCGCCCGCAGCCCGGCGGTATGCAATTGCGCGTCGTAGATGTCCGACACCGGCGGCGCGGCGATCACCGACAGCAGCAGCGCGACGTCGGCGACCGTGCGGCCAAGCGGACCGCTGGTGGCCAGCGGATTGAACGCGTCGCTTGCGGCGCTGTCGGGCACCAATCCCGGTGTGGGCCGCATGCCGACCACACCGCAGAATGACGCAGGGTTGCGTAGCGACCCACCCATATCGCTGCCGTCGGCGACCGGGACCAACCGCGCCGCCAAGGCAGCGGCCGCACCTCCGCTGGAACCGCCCACAGATCGGGTGAGGTCATAGGGGTTTCGGGTCGGGCCGAACACCCGGTTGAACGTGTGGGACCCGGCCGCGAACTCCGGCACGTTTGTCTTGCCGATCAGCACCGCACCCGCCGCCAGGATGCGCTCGACGTGCTCGTCGTTCTCCGCGGGGATGTTGCCCGCAAACAGCGGGTGTCCGAAAGTGGTTCGCATACCTGCTGTTTGGGCGGTGTCCTTGATCGCCACCGGCAGCCCGTGCAGCGGTCCGCGTCGATCAGCTGGTGCGGCGTCGGCGGCCGCTGCCCGCCGGAGCGCGCCGTCGGAGTCCAACGTGACAATGGCGTTGATCTTCGGGTTCAGCCTGTCGATCGCATCCAGGTGGGCGCGCACCAGTTCGACCGAGCTGATCTCCCCCGTGCGCACCAGCTGCGCTTGCCGGGTCGCCGGAAGTTCGACGACATCGAGGTCCGCATGCATGCTCGGCCGCTACTCCCCTTGGCGCGTCACTGTCTCGGCAGATTGCCGTACAGGCACTCTACGGGTCGCCCCCCTCGCAGCCGACGGACGCCGGGGCGCCGATCACTGGGCATCCGGCTTGTCGGGAGGTGACTCGGCCTGGCCGCCATCCTCGGGCTGAATCTGCGCACTGCCGTCGTCTTCAGCAGCATCGAGGGGTTCTTCGACCTGCTGATCTTGAGGGTTCGTCATGGTGCGTCCTGCTTTCCAGTGGTCTGGTGGTACCCGTCGGAGTCCTTTACCCGCGAAGTGACGCGTTCACCCGCATCGCGCATTGCGGATGCGAACGTCAAGGGCCAGGGTTTGGGCCGACTTGCCCATCGAAAACGTCGCGCGCCTCTTACGCTTGACTCATGCCTGAATATTTCGAACCGACCGGCCAGGTCTGCGATGAGTGCGGCAAGCCCATCACCACCAGCATCCTGAGCGTCATCTCCTACCACGGCCAGGTGCCTGAGCAACGCTCTGGACCAGCCTGCTGGACCGCCGATTGCGAAGGCCAGCGCCGCCGCCTCGCTGACCACCCGGGTTTGGTCTCCAAGTAGACCGGTGCGCTTCAAAGCCGGGTAGCGCAACCACTTTCGCTGCGATCGGCGTAGGCGCCAACCGAATCGACGACCCTGCCGACGCAGAACCGCCCCCGGTTTTTCCGGGGGCG
>JBEVHL010000560.1:0-4546 GCA_040511255.1 Mycobacterium sp.
TGGGTGAGAGGGGTGGCGGCGGATGCCGCGGCGCGGCCAGAATGAGGGTGAACGCCCACCGGGGGCGGCGAAGGAGCAACGCGATGGGTATCGACGACCTGGTCAATCAGGGCAAGCAGTTCCTCGATCAGAATAAGGACAAGATCGGCGAGGCGCTCAAGAGCGACCAGGCCGAGGACATCAGCGACAAAGCCCTCGACGCGGCGGCGGACTTCGTGAAGAAGGTCGCTCCGGACAGCGTGGACCAGCACGTCGACGGCGTGCGGGACAACATCGACAAGGCAGTCGGCAACGAGAAGTAGCGCGGCTTTTCGAACGACCCGGGAGCATGCTCCCGGGCCGTTCCGCGTGCGAGCCAGGGAACTCTCCGTGCCCGGTCTTGACGCATTCCGAGCGTGCGGCTACGGTCGCCCCAAGGACAGTGACGTCCGACGGGTGAGCTCTGGGGAGCCCCTCTACCGCCGAACTCGTTTTCCGGAACGACCTCGATGTCTTGTTTCGTCAGTGACGCAGCGACGGAGAGTCCACGAACGTGGAGGAGGGTGTTCTGCCCCCAAGGTTTGCCCTCCTCCACCCTGGCCTCTTGCACATGTCGGGCATGTAAACAATCTGCACGCGTCAAACCGCGCGCGCGTTTCCTGCTAGCGTCGGAGCTTGGGGCAGACGTGGAGCGGCAGCGATGCCGCCCATGTTCGAAGGCAGAGCAGGTATCTGTCTGACTTCGTTATGCCATGACTCCACGAGGGAACGGGTTATGACACGGGCAGACAGAACGCCGCGAACGACATTCACCACGCGAGCCGAGCGCCGCGCGCATCAGCAGCGACTCCAGGGACGCCGCAGCTGGCTCCGCGGAGCCACCGCGAGCGTCATGGCGATGGCGCTCGTGCTGGGGGGGACCTCGCTGGCGTTCGCATCGACGTCCAGCCCTGCTCCCGAGCCCGAGACCACGGTCTCCGTGCCGGACGCCTCGGAGTCGAGCACGCCGACTGGCGACACGAATGCCGCCGTCGTCGAAGAGGTCGCAGAGGACGGCGCAGCCGTTGACGAGGCGATCGACGTCGCTGTCGAAGAGACGGTCGCCCCCGATGAGGCCTCCAAGCAGGCTCCCGCAGCAGTCGCAGCAGGGGAAGCGACGCTGCGTGTGAAGAAGCTCGGCGAGCGCACGAGTGACGGCGGCGTCACGTCGCTGGAAGGCGCGACCTTCTACGCCATCGCCGCCGCGGCGAACGATCAGCCCAGCATCGACGAGACGTCGGACTACAGCTGCACGACGGGCGTTGACGGCCTTTGCAACATCGAGGTCCCGGCCATCTCGGGCGGAACCGGCCTGTCGACGAACGGCTACTGGATCGTCGAAGGCTCGACGACGTCGAACGGCTACACGCGCATCACCGCCATCGGCACGGGCCAGCACACCGACGCCAAGACCGACAGTGCCTACATGTTCTTCACCGGCACCGTCAAGGACGGCGACCTCGTCGAGGTCACCGCCGAGACGGTCGCCTTCGCCAACCCGCAGACCGGGTCGACGACCGCGACCACGAAGGCCGGCGGTGTCGTCAACTCGCGCAGCAACACGGCGCTGCCCGAGTCCTGCGGACTGAGCATCGCGCTCGTGCTGGACCTGTCGCAGTCGATCGACAACACGAAGATGAAGCAGCTCAAGGCCGCTGCGAGCTCCTTCGTGGGCGACGACGGCCTGGGCGGAACCGCCTCGTCCGTCTCCGTCTACGGGTTCGGGACGAACGCGGGGCAGCTGCTGCCGTCGACGTCGCTCCAGACCTCGGGCGGTCAGGACGTCGTGAACGACGTCATCAACGCGCTGCCCAGCAACGGGTCGGGATTCACGAACTGGGATGACGCGTTCCAAAAGGTCGCATTCAACGCCTTCGACGAGCAGTACGACCTGGTCCTCTTCCTCAGTGACGGCGACCCGACGACGTACGGCACGAACGGCTCGTCCAACATCGACACGAACGTCAGCTTCCGCAACGTCGAAGAGGGCGCGCTGTCGGCCAACACGGTCAAGGGTCTCACCGGCCCGGCGGGCGACAACACGAAGGTCGTCGGCGTCGGCATCGGCATGACGTCGAACTCCTACCTCAACCTCGCGGCGGTGTCCGGTCCGACCCAGGACGAGGACTACTACCTCACCGACTTCCCCGGCCTGTCCGAGAAGCTCCGCGAGATCGCGACGAAGAACTGCGGCGGCACGCTGACGGTCATCAAGAAGACGGTCGACGCCGAGGGCGACACGATCAATGAGACCACCAGCGGCTGGGCCTTCACGGGTACGACCGAGGGTGACTGGATCGCCGGTCCCGACGGTCTGACGGACGAGCTCACCCTGACCACGGGCGACTCCGGCTCGGTCAACTTCCCGCTGGACTTCGCCGGCGATGAGGGTGCGCGCGCCATCACCGTCACCGAGGACCAGCAGGCAGGCTGGACTCCGACGGACGTCGTCTGCGATGACGACATCGAGCCTTCGGGAGACGCGGCCTCGTTCACCGTCGACGTGCCGGTCAACGGCATCGTGGTGTGCACGGTCACCAACCAGAGCGGCGGAGGTGGCGGCGGCGACGTCGGCATCGAGAAGACCGCCGAGATCGACGGCGCTCCGGTGACCGAGCCGCTCGAGTCCGGTGACGCCTTCGACTATGTCCTCGAAGTGACCAACTACGGTCCCGACGCGGCATCCGACCTCGTCGTGACCGACGCCATCCCGTCGCGCCTGACCGTCACCGGCATCACCATCCCGGCCGGCTGGACGAACGACAACGCTCCGGAGTTCGTGGGCGAGGGCAACGTCGTATCCGTCAGCGGGGACACGCTGGCAGTCGACGACACGGTGGAGATCGTCGTCTCGGTCGTCGTGAACGCTGCGGCGCCGGCACCCGAGCTTTCGCTGCTGAACGAGGCGTGCGTGACCGCAGCCGTGGATGCGGATGCGTCCAACAACTGCGACTCGGTCGTCGTCACGGTCCTCGACCCGACGCCGCCGCCGACCCCGACCCCGACCCCGACGCACAGCGGCTCACTGCCGGCCACGGGTGCGCCGGACATGGGGCTGTTCGTCGGACTCGGATTCGCGGCTCTCATCGCCGGCATCGTCGCGATGGCGATCGTTCGCCGACGCCGCGAGACCACTGAATCGAAGTAGCGCGAACGGGCGTTCCGCCCACATGGGATGAGGCCTTCCGGCAGACGCCGGAGGGCCTCATCCAGTTCGTGCAGCGTGCATCCGCTGGGAACACGCCGTGGACGCGCCGCCGCGACACGCCCGAGTTTGCGACACGCCCGGGCTGCACGTAGACTAGGGAAGTTCCACACTCCGGTGCCGCTCCGCGTGCGCCGGATCACTGCCAGGGCAGTGCATAGGCGGCGCACACGCGCAGGGTCCTAGGCCGCAGGCAGCAGAACGACAATCCAACTCTCCACCCGGTTCCGCCGGCGTGCGTCCGCGTGCGGGGGAGGCGGAGCCGGATGCCTCGGCATGCGGTTTGACAGCAGAACAGTGGTGCAGCATCCCGCAGCAATGCGGTATGCGAAGTGCCAAAGGGCGAGGGAGCATCCTCCCGCGTCCCCGTGCGTCCAATGCCCGTGAGGTATGACGCGAGAAGAGAGAGAGCAGACAATGGCGGGACAGAAGATCCGCATTCGCCTGAAGTCGTACGATCACGCCGGCCTCGACTCGTCGGCCCGCAAGATCGTCGACACCGTTACCCGTGCCGGCGCGACCGTCGTGGGCCCCGTGCCCCTTCCGACCGAGAAGAACGTCATCGCGGTCATCCGGTCGCCCCACAAGTACAAGGACAGCCGCGAGCACTTCGAGATGCGCACCCACAAGCGCCTCATCGACATCATCGACCCGACGCCCAAGGCCGTCGACTCGCTGATGCGTCTCGACCTCCCGGCCGATGTCAACATCGAGATCAAGCTCTGAGGTTCGACATGGCTGACATCAACTCCAAGGTTTCCAAGGGCCTGCTGGGCACCAAGCTCGGCATGACCCAGGTCTGGGACGAGAACGGCAAGATCGTTCCCGTCACCGTCATCGAGGTGGCCCCCAACGTGGTCACCCAGATCCGAACGCCCGAAAAGGACGGCTACAAGGCCGTCCAGATCGCCTACGGCCAGATCGACCCCCGCAAGGTCAACAAGCCGCAGACGGCCCACTTCGAGGCCGCAGGCGTGACGCCCCGTCGTCACCTCACCGAGGTCCGCACCGCGGACGCTGCTGACTACTCACTCGGTCAGGAGCTCACGGTCGAGGGCACGTTCGAGGCCGGCCAGCTCGTCGACGTCGTCGGCACGAGCAAGGGCAAGGGCTTCGCGGGTGTCATGAAGCGCCACAACTTCAAGGGCGTCTCGGCTTCGCACGGTGCACACCGCAACCACCGCAAGCCGGGCTCGATCGGCGCGTCGTCGACCCCGAGCCGCGTCTTCAAGGGCATGCGCATGGCCGGCCGTATGGGTGGCGAGCGCGTGACCGTCCTCAACCTCACGGTGCACGCCGTCGACGCCGAGAAGGGTCTGCTGC
>JBEVHL010000561.1:0-4712 GCA_040511255.1 Mycobacterium sp.
CCGCGCTCACCGCGGCTGAACGCGCCGAAATCACTGGACCGCGGCGACCAGGACGTCCAGCGGGAGACCGCCGAGATCCAGTGCGCGGCGGTGGAATTCCTTGAGGCTGACGCCGCCGCCGGTCACCTGGTCGCGCAATTGCTGCCAGATGCGCTGACCGATGGCGTACGACGGTGCCTGTCCGGGCCAGCCCAGGTAGCGGTCGAGTTCGAAGCGCAGGTTGTCCTCGGCCATCGCGCTGTGCGTGGTAAGGAACTCCCAGGCCCGCTCGGCGTCCCAGATGCCGCCGTCGGGTGCGGTCAGCCCGCAGTGCACACCGATGTCGATCACCACCCGCGCGGCCCGAAAACGTTGTGCATCAAGCATTCCCATGCGCGTCCCGGCGTCGTCGAGCCAGCCCAGGTCGGCCATCAGCCGCTCGGCGTACAGCGCCCAGCCCTCACCGTGCCCGGACACCCAGCAGGCCAGCCTGCGCCACCGGTTGAGCTCGCCGGCCAGCGAGACGGCCCGACCGATCTGCAGGTGATGTCCGGGCACGCCCTCGTGGAAGACGGTGGTGGTCTCCTGCCAGGTGTGGAACTCGTCGACCCCCGGCGGCACCGACCACCACATCCGGCCGGGTCGGGTCAGATCCTCCGACGGCCCGGTGTAGTAGATACCGCCGTTCTGCGTCGGGGCGATGCAGCACTCGAGGCGCCGCAGTGGTTCGTCGATCTCGAAGTGGGTGTCGGCCAGTGCGTCGACCGCACGGTCGGACAGCTGCTGCATCCACTGCTGCAGGGCGTCGGTGCCCGCGATGACGTAGCGCGGTTCGCTGTCGAGGCGGTTCAGCGTCTCGGCGACAGAGGATCCCGGGTAGAGCCGGGTGGCGATCGACTGCTGTTCGGCGACAATGCTTTCCAGCTGCTGCAGACCCCAGGCGTAGGTTTCTTCCAGGTCGACCGATGACCCCAGGAACGCCCGCGAGTACAGGCGGTACTCGTCGCGACCCACGGCGTCGCGGTCCCTGGCGGCCGGGCCGATCTCGGTGCGCAATACCTCGGCCAAACCGGCGTACGCTTCGGCCGCCGCTTGCGCATGCTGCTGCAATTCGGTGTTCAGCGTCGGGTTGGCCACGGCCGCGCCTGCGACCATGTCGACGAACAGCTGCTGGGTGGCACCCGCCTGGGTGATGCCCCGGGCCACCTGCCGCCGCGCCGGCGCGCGCCCGTCCTGCACCGTCTCCCGCAGTGCCGCCAGATACCCGGCCACCCGCTGGGGCACCCGGGCGAGCCTGCGGTTGATCACCGTCCAGTCGTCTTCGGTGTCTGCTGCCATCAGGTCGAACACGTCGCGCAGGTTCTGCAGCGGCGAGGCGATGACGTTCAGTTCACCGACATCGAGGCCCGCGTCGTTGAGTTCGACTGCGACACCAAGCCGTTCGCGCATGGCGGCGACGGTGACGCGGTCGACGGCGTCGACCGGTGAGACAGTGTCCAACTGCCGCAACGCGTCCCGGGCCGCATCGGCGCGGGCGGCCACCCCGGCGGGGGAGTAGTCGGTCAGGTCTTCGTCGTAGTTGACCTGGGCGCCGACGATGCCGAGTCCGGTTGCCGCGCAGGGATCGAGTGCCGCGAACGTGTCGACGTAACGTTCGGCGACGCCGTCGACGGCCGACTGAGCCCTAGCCAAATTGCGCTGCTCCTCCTCATCGCTCGTGCCTCGCTCTGCATCGGTCGCACCGCTAGCCAAGGCTGGTGGCGTTATACGTATCGCACTGCTTCGGATCACCCGTCTGATAGCCCGTGGTGAACCACTTCTGCCGCTCGGCCGAGGACCCGTGGGTCCAGGACTCCGGATTCACCTGCCCGGTCGACTGCTGCTGGATGCGGTCGTCACCGACCGACGAGGCGGCCGACAGGGCATCCGCGATGTCCTGGTCGGTCAACGGCTGCAGGAATGTCACATCGGTACCCGGCTGTTTGGTGATGGCCGCGAAGTGCGCCCAGACACCGGCGTAGCAGTCGGCCTGCAGCTCGGTGCGCACGCCGTTGCCCTCCGCACCTTGGGCGCCCTGCTGGGCCTTGCCGATATCGCCGAGCAGGTTCTGCACGTGGTGGCCGTATTCGTGGGCAACCACGTACTCCCGAGCCAAAGGTCCGCCGCTGGAACCGAATTGGTCCTGGAGCACCTGGAAGAAATCGGTGTCGATGTACACCGTCTGGTCCGGCGGGCAGTAGAACGGCCCGACCGCGCTGTCGGCGGGACCGCAGCCGGTCTGCACCGAGTCCTTGAAGAGCTGCAGTTTCGGCCGGGTGTAGTCGGGCATCAGCTGCGCCCACACCGCGTCCACCGAGTTGCCGGTGGCGATGACGTTGCAGTCCAGGTTGTTGTTGGCGTCCGCGCCGGTCTTGCACTGGCTGGTGTCGAAGCCGGGCGTCTGCGCTCCGCCCTGACTGGCACCGGGCTGCTGGTTGAGCACGGTGCCCGGGTCCACCCCGAGCAGCAGTGCGATCACCACGATCACCAGACCGCCGACGCCGCCGCCGATGGCCATCCCTCGGCCTGGTCCTCGTCCGCCACCACCGCTGCTAGACGTGGTGCTCGTGTCGATCTGAATACCTTCATTGAAGGTCATGGGGCACCCTTCGTCCGCGCGTCCGTCATAGCTTTTCACACTACGATTTGCCGTGTGGCCGTCGTCGCTGATCTCTCGACCGTCGCCTATACGTCCGCAGGCGCGCTGCGCGGTACCACCGAAGGTGATGTCGCGGTGTGGCGCGGGGTGCCGTATGCCGAGCAGCCGGTGGGACAGCGCCGCTTTGTGGCGCCCGCGCCGCTGCTTCCGTGGACCGGTGAGCGCGACGCCATCGAGCACGGACCGTTGCCGCCGCAGGGCCGGTCGTTCGTCGGGGGTGGTCGCGACGATCCGAAGGTGCGCGACGAAGCCTGCCTGACGGTCACCGTCTGGTCGCCGGACACGTCGGGTTCCTTGCCGGTGATGGTGTGGATTCCCGGTGGGGCGTTCGTCTACGGCGCCGGCCAGTTGCAGCTGTACAACGGGTCCCGGCTGGCGGCCACCGGTGACGTCGTCGTGGTGAACGTGACCTACCGGATCGGCGTGTTCGGCGGCTTCGAACTCGGTTCACTCGGTGCGGGTTTCGACGACAACCTGTGCCTGCGGGACCAGATCGCCGCGCTGGAGTGGGTGCGGGAGAACATCGCAGCGTTCGGCGGCGACCCGGAACAGGTGACGGTGTTCGGGGAATCGGCGGGTGCGACCTCGGTGCTGGCGCTGCTGGCCAGCCCGGCGGCCGAGGGGTTGTTCGCCAGGGCGATCGCGCAGAGCCCCGCCCTACCGCTGATCGCCGACTACGACACCAGGGCCGAGCAGGCGCAGCGGTTCCTGCGCGAGGTCGGTGCCCCCGCCGACGAACTCAAGGAGCTGCCGCAGCGGCGACTGCGGCGTGCGGCCGGGGTGTTGCAATCGCAGAGTTCGGCGACCACCCCGGTGCTGGCGTTCGGCCTGACCCACGGCGTGGACCTGCTGCCACGCCACCCCGTCGACGCCGCGGCCGGCGGGGACGTGCACCCGATACCGTTGATCGTCGGCACCAACAGCCATGAGGCGTCGATGTTCGCCTGGTCCAAGCCGCCGATGCTGCCGACCACCCTGCCGGGCATCGATTCGTTCTTCGCTCGCCGTGAGCCCGGCGCCCGCGAGCGGGTGCTGGCGGCTTATCCGGACTTCCCGCGTCGGCGGGCCCTGATCGCGATCGGATCCGACGCGATGTTCAGCGGTCCGATGTGGGCGTTCGCCGACGGCTACAGCGAGCAGGCGCCGACCTACGTGTACCGCTTCGACCACACCACCTGGACGCTGCGCGCGCTCGGGCTCGGTGCCACCCACGGCAGCGAGATCGTGCACATCCAGCACAGTTACGGCTCGTATCTGGGCCGCAAGCTGCATCCACTGGGCCGGCGGGTGCAACCCGCGGTGGGCCGGCGCATGCAACGGACCTGGCTGGACTTCGCCACCGGCCGGCTGGGGACGGACTGGCCGCGCTACGACGCGGCGCAGCGACGCACCCGCGTCATCCGCTCAACCCGCGACGACACGGTGGCCGACCCCGACGCGGTCCGCAGGCAGGCGTGGGCCGGGCTCTACTGAGCTGCGGGCGGTGTCATGTGTCTGGTCACCCGGGTCCCTCACCGGCCGCCGCGAGCAGCGGCACCAGGACCTCGCTGATCGGCGCGGGCAGTCCGTGTTCCTGGGCCTTGCGCAACACCACGCCGTTGCGAACATCCCATTCCAGCGGCCGGCCCGCCTCCCGGTCGGTGAGGATCGACGTGGTCAGGTCCTCCGGACCCTGGCTGAACATGTCGACGATCTCGTCGATCACGGAGTCGTCGAGGGTGGCGCCCTCCGCCCGGGCCACCGCGAGGCACTCGGCGAGGTAGTCGCGGGCCAGCCCGGCGAGGTCGTCGCGGCGGAACATGCCCGAGCGCCGCCCGGTCAGCACCATCAACCCGGCGACGGCGTTGGTCAACAACTTGTGCCACGCGCTGGTGGCGAAGTCGCTGTCCAGGTCGACCGTGACACCCGCGTCCCGCAGCAGCTCGGCCAACCGTTCCGAGGAATCGCCCGTCGGCAGCACCAGCCGCACCCCGGTCCGCAGCCGCACCCAACCCTGCGGCTGGGTCTGCGCCGAGAACCACACGGCGGCGGGCAG
>JBEVHL010000562.1:0-21357 GCA_040511255.1 Mycobacterium sp.
CGGCGACCTGCTCGCGCACGTCCTCCTTGGACAATTTCCGGCCGATGAGCCGTTCGCCCAGCGTTTCACCGACGGTCAGCCACGGCGTGAGTGACGAGCCAGCGTCCTGGAACACCATCTGCGGGTCGCCATCGCCGCGCAGGGTCACCGAGCCGGACGTCGGTGTCTCCAAGCCGGCCACCATCCGCAGCAATGTCGACTTACCCGAACCGCTTTCGCCGACGATGGCCAATGCCTCACCGGGGGCGATGTCGAGGTCGACACCGTCGACCGCGACCAGCTCCTCGCGGTCGCCGCGTCGCCACCAGCCGCCGCGGTCCCGCAGCGGGAACGTCCGGCGCAGGTCACGGATGCGCACCGCCGGTTCGACCGGTTCGGCACCGGCGGTGCCGAACCGGTCATCGCGCGGCATGGTCAAGGTCAGTCGCGACGCCAGCAGCGAACGGGTGTAGTCGTGCTGCGGCCGGCGCACCACCGTTGCGGCGGTACCGATCTCGACCAGCTTCCCGCGGTAGAGCACGGCCAGCCGGTCGGCGATCTGGTCGGCGACGCCGAGGTCGTGGGTGATCATCAGCACCGAGCAGCCGAAGTCGTCGCGCAGTTCCCGCAGTAGGTCCAGCAGCTGCGCCTGCACCGTGACGTCAAGCGCGGTGGTCGGTTCGTCGGCGACGATCAGCGCGGGACGCCCTGCCACGGCGATGGCGGCCATCACCCGTTGACGCAGCCCGCCGGAGAGTTCGTTCGGGTAGACCCGCAGCCGCAGCTGGGCATCGCGGACACCGACGGTCTCGAGCAGTCGCACCGACTCGACGTCGTCGTGGGTCACCTCGCCGATCTGGCGGCCGATGCGCATCGTCGGGTTCAGCGACGTCATCGGGTCCTGGAAGATGGCGCCTAGCAAATCCCTGCGCACCCGGCGCAATTCGGCCGGTTTGGCCCGCAACATATCGGTTCCGCCAACAGTGACATCTCCGGTGTACTGCGGTGCCGCGGTGTGCGGCAGCAGGCCCAGCAGGCTCATCGCCAGCACACTCTTGCCAGAGCCGGACTCGCCGACCAGTCCGAGAATTTCTCCCGGCGCAATCTGCAGACTGACGTCAGCAAGCACCTGGCTGCGTATTCTGTTTCGCACCAACGATAGTGAGAAGTTGGCGACTTCGGCCACCGGGCCGACGGACTCGGTCATGGGGACACCTGCGCAATCGTCGGGGGAAACACGTCCCCGCAGGCAACAGCGGCCTGATAGAGCTGAGCCGGCGTGGTGAACCAGACTCCCTCGGTGCCGGCGATCTGCGCCAGGGCCCGCCGAACCGCGGCCAGCCGGAACGGCGCCCCGGTGATGAACGAATGCAGGACGATGCTCATCACCAGCGGCCGCTGGGCGGCTGCTGCGTGCAACTCGGCGAACTCGTCGACGATCATCGCCTCGAATACGCCTGCGGCGGTCTGCTTTCCGATCATGGTCGAGGAATCGTTGAGCTCGGCGTTGTACGGGATGGCCAGCAGCGAGCCCGACGCGGTGTCCAGCCATACGGGTTGGTCGTCGAACCGCAGATCGAGCAGATAACGATAACCGCTGTCCGCCAACAGGTTCACCGTGTTGGCGGTGTGACTCAGCCACGGACTGGACCAGCCACCGGGCGCCACGCCCTCGTGGTGGCGGATCCGGTCAGCGACATCAGTCAGATAGGCGCGTTCGGCATCCGGTGTGAGCCCGGCCAGTGAATCGGAGTTGGAGCGGCCGTGGCCGATGATCTCGGCACCGGCCCGCCTGGCGGCCTCCAGCACCGCCGGCGCCTCGTCGTAGACGTCGGTGTTGAGCAGGACCGTCGGTGGAATGTGCAGGGCGGCAAGCATGTCGAAGATGCGGAACGCGCCGACGCGGTTGCCGTAGTCACGCCAGGCGGTATTGACCACGTCGGGAGCCGGCACACCGGGCAACACGTCCTCGGTAAGCCCGTCCCCGAACCGGTAGGACTCGACACCGACGCACACCACGACCGCCAGGCGGGCGTCATTGGGCCATCGGCCGCCCGGCCGATCGGAAATCGCCGAGTAGCGGTAGGCAACAGGGTTGGTGGGGTCGGTCATGCGTCCTTCTTCAGCGGTTCAAGCCAGCGCGTGAACCCCACATCGGTGGCCGCCGCGCGTCGCACGATGTGCTGGTAGGCGGGGTACAGCTCGTCGGATGACCGGCGGGCGGCGGAGATGGCGGGCAGCTTGGCGGCGAAGAGTTCACGGGCCTCGTCCAGGAGTGCGGTCTGGTCCACGCTGGTGACGCGTCCGTGCTCGGCGACCACCTGCCCGGCGACCATGGTCAGCTCCACATCCCGGCCGTCCTGGCAGTGCACCAGTTGTTCACGTAGGTCATTGAGCGGGGTGAAGGCCACGGTGTGCAGGTCCACCAGGGCCAGATCGGCCAGCATGCCCGGTGCGACGGCACCCAGATCGTCGCGCCGGGTGGCCCTGGCTCCCCCGCGCCACAGTGCGTCGAGAATCTCTGTGGGAGTTGGCCAGTCGTCGCTGTCGAGACCGCTGACATTGTGGATCAGCCCGGCGATCTTGGCGACGGTCCATACGTTGATGCTGTCATCGCAGATCGCCTCGTCGGTGCCGAGCGCCACCGGGATGCCGTGGTCGAGCATGGCCCGCCACGGCAGCACGCCGCTACCCAGTCGCAGGTTACTGATCGGGTTGTGCACCACGGTCGCACCGGATCCGGCGATGGTGGCCAGGTCGTGGTCGTCCACCCACACCGCGTGGATGACGTTGGTGTGCGGTTTGAGCAGGCCGGCGCCGGCGGTGTAACCGATCAGCGACCGCCCGCCGAACCGTGCCTGCTGGGTCATCAGGGTGCGTTGCACCTTGGACTCCAGGAAATGTGCATAGAGCGGAATACCGTGCCGCTGCGCCAGATCGTCGAGTGCCGCGAAGTAATCCAGGGTGACCCGTTGCGGTGCCGAGATCGACACCGCAGCCCTGATCCGGTCGTCGGCCGCGCCATGCCAGGTGGTGATCAGATGGTCGTACGCCGCCAGTAGTTGCCGGGCGGGCGCCGCGGCGGGCCGGGAGAACTCCGCGACGGCAGCGGCATCGAGTTCGTCGACGAAGGGTAGTTTCTCGGCCTCGGGCAGCTCCGGCTGATCCAGGGCGAGGAAAGCCCGGATGCCGCTGTCGCGATAGGCCGAGGCAATGGCGTCGATGATGTCGGGGTCCGGATACGGCATCAGGAAGGCGTCGTCCTGCACACACGTGATCCCACGCTGCAGCATTTCGATGGCCCCCAGCATGGTCCGCAGGTAGGCCTCGCGTGGGGTCGGCGCCAGTGCGGAGTCTGCCGGCGATTCGTAGAGCATGAACAACTCAAGCGGCAGGCTGCGGACCGAACCTTTGAGATGGTTTGCGGGAGAATGAAAGTGCGCGTTGATCAATCCGGGCAGCAGCAGCCGGTGGCCACCGCCCTCGACCACCCGGACATCCGTCGGTGTCGGCAGCTCGGACCCGACCGCAGTGATGCGGTCACCGTCGACCAACACATCGACCGGACCGGTCATCGCGGACGGCGCCGCCGCGTCATAGATCAGCACCTGCCGGAAGAGCACGCTCATGACATCTCCAACCGATAGGACGGCAGGCCGGGGACGGGGGCGAACGTGTTGGCACGTGAGGTCGTCAGGCCCATCGCCACCAGGCCGGCGGCGATCCCCACGCCGGCGGCCACCCCGTCGATCACCGGGACATTCAGGGCAGCGGTCAGTGGTTCGACCAAATCGGCCAAACCAGCGCAGCCCAACACCACCGCCTCGGCGTATTCGGTGTCGATGGCTGTGCGTGCGATCCTGGCGAACGCGTCGAGCAGATGCGTCGAACCGCCGACAAGCTCGGCGACGTCGGCGGCCACGGCGCGCACGCTGCACCGGTGCTGGAGCCCCAACTGGTCGATCACCCGTTCGCTGTGCGCAATTGTGCGCGGCGGCAACGTGATCACGACGAACCGGTGCGCAACCAGGCACGCGGTGTGCAGCGCGGCCTCGGTCATACCGACCACCGGGCAGGTGGCCACTTCGCGCGCGGCGGCCACCCCGGTGTCACCGAAGCAGGCGATGACGTAGGCGTCGGTGTCTTTCTGGGTGGTGCGGATCAGATCGAGGATGCCGACGGCGGCGATGGCCTCTTCGGCGTGGCTTTCCACGCTGGGCACCCCGACGACCGGGTTCACCCCCGTCACCGTGACGCCCGGGCCGGCGACCGCCTGGGCCGCGGTGCTGATGGTGGCCGTGAGTTCCGTCGCGGTGTTCGGGTTGATCACCGTGATCCGGCTCATCGGACGGCCTCCCCGGCCACGGCGGCCAGCAGAGCGTCGATTCCGTTGGCACTCACGGCAATTCTGGCCGCAGCCATTCCCGCGCGCGCGGCCGCGAGGGCGTCCGCACTCATCAGGTATTGAGCGGCGAACGCGCCGCAGAAGGAGTCGCCGGCGCCCGTGCTGTCG
Organism: Mycobacterium sp.; assembly: GCA_040511255.1. Taxonomy (GTDB): domain Bacteria; phylum Actinomycetota; class Actinomycetes; order Mycobacteriales; family Mycobacteriaceae; genus Mycobacterium. The sequence continues at coordinate 4,493 of JBEVHL010000562.1, forward strand.
ACGGGGTCGACGACCTCAGCCGCGAGTTGGACCGGCGCGGCTTCGCGGGTGGCCACCAGGCAGCCGGCCTCGGCACGCTTGATGACCACCGTGTGCGGGCCGAGATCGAGCAGAAACTGCGCTGCCGCACCCAGATCGGACGTACCCGCCAGGGCGGTGGCTTCGACTTCGCTGGGCAGGAACACGTCACATTCGCGCACCGCGTCACAGACTGCGGCCTCATTGCCTACGATGTAGTCCTCTTGCGGATCGAAGAAGATGACCGCCGAGGTATGCGCGGGCAGCCAGGCGGCCAGCCTGAGTTGTGCGGGTAATGCCATGCCCGACACCAGAATTCCCGGGGCCGCCAGCGCGCTCTCGGTGAGGTCACTCGGGTGCACCGACAGCTCGTCGAAATGTGGCTCGCCCAGGACCAGGTCCCAGGTTCGCCCGCCGAGTTCGTCGTAACGGACGATGTTGCGTACGGTGGGCCGCTCGCGGCGCGGCAGCGTTGCCGGGTCGGTGCCTGTGCTGCGGATCGCCGACAGCAATGCCGCGCTGGCGTCGTTGCCCAATGGCGCGACGACCACACTGTCCGCTCCGGCCAACCTGGCTGCCAGTGCGGCGAAAAGCGCGTCTCCGCCTACGGATTCGACGTGTTGGCCCGACGCACTCACCGCCTCGTCGATGGTGAGGTTGCCGATGCACACCAGGACGGGTGAGTCAGACACGGGCTGCCGCCGCGTAACTGCTCAGCCCCAGGTGGTAGCCGACCAGTTGAGCCGGAAGCAGATAAAGCAACGGCGACAGTGCTTCGTCGATGGCGGGCAGGGTCAGCACGGTGCCGCCCAGACCGTCGAAGGCCCGTTCGCCTTCGGTGGTGAAGACGTAGAGCCGACCACCCCAGCGCAGAGCGTCTGTGCCGGTGTCCACGGAACGCGGCACCGATGGTCCGGATGGAGCGAGCACGAAAAGCGGCTCGTCTGCCTTCTGCGAGTTGTAGTGGTGGTACTCCTCGGTCTGGATGTCCACCGCATGCAGGACCGTGCATTCCTTGACCTTGGCGGCGCCGACGATGGCCGCGGCCAGGTTCGGTCCCGCACCGGCGAACAGCACGGTCTGCACGCCTGAGCGCACCTCAGCCTCGGCGATATCGGCGATCGCCCGGCCGAGCGCACTCAGGACCTGACCCATCGCAGCGGGCAGACCGTCTAGGTCGTCGCGCAGCCTCTCGGCAACGGGCAACTGTCGGTGTTCGGCCACCCGGACGCCCAGTTCGAACAGCAGCGCCAGGGCGGCGGTCGACGACTGCGTAGGCCAGCCGACCCGAGTGGCTTCGATTTTCAGCGAGGTGTCGGCTTCGTTCTGCAACGTCGAGCCGGCGGTGTTCGTCAGCGAAACGGTATACGCTCCGCGATGCTGTGCCAGTAGCAGCGCCTCCACCGTGCGAGTGGTCTCACCGGAACTGGACAGCAGGATCACCGCGCACTCCTGGTCCACCATGGCAGCCCGGTAGTACGCGAACTCCAGGCTCTGCACCGGGTCGCACGGCACCCCGATGGCGGTTTCCAACAGGTGCTGCGCGGCGACCATGACGGCCAGTGAGTCCCCGCAGCCCACCAGGAAGATCCGGCGCACCCCGCCGGCCAACCGGGCGGCCACCGCGTCGAGGGCTTCGGCATTTGCGCTGATCGTGCTGGTTATAGCGGACGGCTGGCCGAGTAGTTCCGGTCCGGTGGCTTCGACCCGGAACCGGAGTTTGGGGTCCAGCGGATCATTGCTCGGCAGGGCCAGGATGTGGGCGCGCTCGGCCTCGGAGATCCGCCGCACGACGGCGCGCTGCCGCGCATCGAGTGGGCTCGTCCGGTCGTCGAGAAAGGGACTGGCGAGCGCGGTCATGATGAGATGTCCATCAGAATCCCTATCGCCTTCGCAGGGTGGCGTATCAGCATGTCGAGCGAAACGGTATACCGTTTATGTTTCGCCAGGATGAATTTCGGTAATCTCCCGGTTACGCACTGTCTCGGCCGCACACCGCAAGCAGACGCAAAAGACCCCCGCACGCTCGGCGTGCAGGGGTCTTTGCGTCTGGTCGGCGGGTGGGGTCTAGAGGTACTGCCCCAGGTTCGACTCGGTGTCGATGGCCCGGCTGGCGCTCGACGACTTCCCGGTGACCAGCGTGCGGATGTAGACGATCCGCTCGCCCTTCTTGCCCGAAATCCGGGCCCAGTCATCGGGATTGGTGGTGTTCGGCAGGTCCTCGTTCTCGGCGAATTCGTCGACGATCGAGTCCAGCAGGTGCTGGATGCGCAGGCCGTGTTGACCGCTCTCCAGCACCGACTTGATCGCGAACTTCTTGGCCTTGTCGACGACGTTCTGGATCATCGCGCCGGAGTTGAAGTCCTTGAAGTACATGACCTCTTTGTCACCATTGGCGTAGGTGACCTCCAGGAACCGGTTGTCGTCGACCTCGGCGTACATCCGGTCGACGACCTTCTCGATCATCGCCTCGATGCACGCGCGCCGGTCGCCGCCGAACTCGGCGAGATCGTCGGCGTTCACCGGCAGATTCTCGGTCAGGTACTTCGAGAAGATGTCCTGCGCGGCCTCGGCGTCCGGGCGCTCGATCTTGATCTTCACGTCGAGGCGGCCGGGCCGCAGGATCGCCGGGTCGATCATGTCCTCGCGGTTGGAGGCGCCGATCACGATGACGTTCTCCAGGCCTTCGACACCGTCGATCTCACTGAGCAATTGGGGAACAACCGTGGTCTCGACGTCCGAGCTGACGCCGGTACCGCGGGTGCGGAAGATCGAGTCCATCTCGTCGAAGAACACGATCACCGGCGTCCCTTCGGACGCCTTCTCCCTGGCGCGCTGGAAGATCAGCCGGATGTGCCGCTCGGTCTCACCGACGAACTTGTTCAGCAGCTCCGGGCCCTTGATGTTGAGGAAGTACGACTTGGCCTCGCGAGCGTCCTCGCCACGAACCTCGGCCATCTTCTTGGCCAGTGAGTTGGCCACGGCTTTGGCGATCAGCGTCTTACCGCACCCGGGCGGGCCGTAGAGCAGCACACCCTTCGGCGGCCGAAGTGAGTACTCCCGATAAAGATCTTTGTGAAGAAAAGGCAGCTCGACGGCGTCGCGGATCTGCTCGATCTGCCGCGTCAGCCCGCCGATGTCCTCGTAGCTGACGTCGGGGACCTCTTCGAGCACCAGATCCTCGACCTCGGCCTTGGGCACGCGCTCGAACGCGTAACCGGCCTTGGTGTCGACCAGCAGCGAGTCGCCTGTGCGTAGCCGGCGGGGCCGCTGGTTCAGCTCGGCCTCGGACAAGCCGGCCGCCAGCTCCGGCGGCAGATCCTCCTGGGTGATCAACGGCTCGGCCAGCCAGACGATGCGTTCTTCGTCCGCATGTCCGACCACCAGCGCGCGGTGGCCGTCGGAGAGGATCTCGCGCAGCGTGCTGATCTCACCGACCGCCTCGAAACTCCCGGCCTCGACCACGGTGAGCGCCTCGTTGAGGCGGACCGTCTGGCCCTGTTTGAGGGCCTTGGTGTCGATGTTCGGCGAGCAGGTCAGCCGCATTTTTCGGCCGGAGGTGAACACGTCGACGGTGTCGTCTTCGTGCGCGACGAGCAGCACGCCGTATCCACTGGGCGGCTGGCCGAGGCGATCGACCTCTTCCCGCAGGGCCAACAGCTGCTGGCGGGCCTCTTTGAGAGTGTCCATCAGCTTCGAATTGCGGGCCGTGAGGGAATCGATGCGCGCCTCCAGCTGGTGCACATCACGAGCGGTCCGAAGGCCACTCTGCGCCCCTACGGCGTCCTCCAACTGCTCCCGCAACAACGCCGCCTCGCGGCGAAGCTCTTCTAGTTCGGCAGCGTCTTCGCTGGAGATGGGATCTGACTCGCTCATATTGCGCTCCTCTCCAACACTTCGTGTTGGTGCAGTAACAACTTCAAAGCTACCGGCGATTCAGTCTTCGTGTGTGGTGTAGGAATTCGACACACCAGCACCACTGTTAACCTCTGAGATTAGTTGGTCCGATTGAAAGGACAGCCGTGACCCTGAAATCCCTAGCCACAGGTGTGGCCGCCGTGGCCGTTGTTGGAGCAGCAGCTGCGGGTGTGACTTCTATTGCATCGGGCGCATCGTTCGCCCAACCGCAGGTGCAGCCCGTCGTGTTCGGCATTCCGATGCCGCAGACGCCGGCTCCTGAACTCTCCGGCGCACTGACCCAGACGCTCAGCGCACTGGCCGGTGGCGGTTCGTTCTCGGGCGCCAAATCGGCCTACGTCGAGGGTGGTGTCGGCCGGATCGAAGGCATCGCCGCAGACCGGGCCTACGCCAACGCCGCGGCGAAAGGACAGTTCCCGCTGACCTTCACCGTGGCCAATATCGACCAGAACGGCCCCATCGCCACCGCTGACGTGACTGCCACCGCAGCCACCGGCGCCACGGCGAGCCAGCCGATGACCTTCATCGCAGGCCCGAGCCCCAGCGGCTGGGTCGTGTCGAAGGCCTCCGCGTTGAACCTGCTGAGCTCGGTGAACTGATCGAGGTAGTTGGGCATTAACCACGCCAAAGCACTGCAGGTCCTGAGCGCCGCCACGATAGTGGCGGCGTTTGGGGTTTCTGGGTGTTCCGACGGGTCGTCGGGGTCCACTGCGGCGTCGTCGGCGCCGACTGCAGCGGAGGCACCCGCGCAGCCCGGCGCCCTGCCCCAGCCGCAGGCCCTGACCGACGTGCTGGGCCGGCTGGCCGATCCGGCGGTCACCGGCGTCGACAAGCTGCCGCTGGTCGAGGGTGCGACGGCTGCTGAGGCGGCCGACCTGGACAAGTTCGCCAAGGCCCTGCAGGACAACCGCATGCTGCCCCTGACATTCGCGGCGACCGACATGGTGTGGTCACCCGACGTGCCCGGCAATGTGACCACCACGGTCACCATGACGCCCGCCGATGCCAGCCTCAATGCGTTCTCGTACCCGATGGAATTCAAGCCGGCCATCGGAGGCTGGCAGCTGTCCCGCAAGACGGCCGATCTGCTGTTGGCGTTCGGCACCCCCACACCCGGCGCCCCCGCCCCGGCCACGCCGACTCCGACGCCCTAGAGCTCGTTGGTCGACGTCTGACGTTTGCGCCGCAGCGGCACCGGCGTGACGGTCCCCGGGGCGAGCCTGCGGGCCGAGATCAGAAACGCGGTATGCCCGCGCATGTTGTGCTGCGGGCGAACGGCGAGGCCGACGACGTTCCAGCCGCGCATCATCGTCTCCCAGGACCGCGGCTCGGTCCAGCACTGCTGGGCGCGCAGCGCCTCCACGGTCTTGGACAGCTGGGTGACGGTCGCGACGTAGATGATGAGCACGCCGCCGGGCACCAGGTTGGCCGACACCGTCTCCAGCACATCCCACGGCGAGAGCATGTCGAGCACCACGCGGTCCACGGTCGGGCCTGCGTAGTCGTTCAGGTCGGCGATGACCAGATCCCAGTTGGCCGGTTTCTCGCCGAAGAACGTGGTGACGTTGCGGTCGGCGTAGACCGCGTGGTCGTCGCGCAGCTCATAGGAGATGACCTGGCCACCGCTGCCCACCGCGCGCAGCAGCGAGCAGGTCAGAGCACCCGAACCGGCACCGGCCTCCAGCACCCGCGCACCGGGGAAGATGTCCCCCTCGTGGACGATCTGCGCGGCGTCCTTGGGGTAGATCACCTGGGCGCCGCGCGGCATCGACATCACGTAGTCGATGAGCAGCGGCCGCAGCACCAGGAACTGGTCGCCGTTGGTGGATTTCACCACGCTGCCCTCGGGCTGCCCGATCACCGAATCGTGGGTGACGGCGCCGCGATGGGTGTGGAACTCCGCACCGGGAGCCAACACCATGGTGTAGTGCCTGCCCTTGGGGTCGGTGAGCTGGACGCGGTCACCCACGTTGAACGGACCGGTTAGCGACACAGCGGTTCAGCCTGCCAGGAGACGTGCCGCCGCCGGCGGCCGGGGTTGGGTGGGGTTCGGTGAACTTGTCGGGGGCAGTGCCTAGGGTGACGGCATGGAAAGACCTAGGTCCCGGCCGGCGCTGTCGCCGTCGCGGGCCGCGGACTTCAAGCAGTGCCCGCTGCTGTACCGGTTCCGCGCGATTGACCGGCTGCCCGAACCGTCGTCGACCGCACAGCTGCGCGGCACCGTCGTGCATGCCGCGCTGGAGCAGCTCTACGGCCTGCCCGCCCCCCAGCGTGACCAGGACACCGCGCTGGCGTTGCTCGGTCCGGCCTGGGAGCAGGTTGTTGCCGCGGAACCCGATCGGGCCGCCGACATCCCCGCCGAACTCCAGACGCAGCTGCTGGCCGAGGCGCAGGCGCTGCTGTCGGGGTATTACCGGCTGGAAGATCCGACCCGGTTCGACCCGCAGAGCTGCGAACAGCGCGTCGAGGTCGAGCTCGCCGACGGCACGTTGTTGCGGGGCTTCGTCGACCGCATCGATGTCGCGGCCACCGGCGAGCTGCGGGTGGTCGACTACAAGACCGGTAAGGCTCCGTCGGAGGCCTGGGCGTTGGCCGAGTTCAAAGCGATGTTCCAGATGAAGTTCTACGCGGTGGCGCTGTTCCGGTCCCGCGGGGTGCTGCCCACCAAGCTGCGGCTGATCTACCTGTCCGACGGTCAGTTGCTGGACTACGCGCCTGATCTCGACGAGCTGCTGCGCTTCGAGAAGACGCTGATGGCAATTTGGCGCGCCATCCAATCTGCCGGTGTGACAGGCGATTTCCCACCCAACCCGTCGCGGATGTGCAACTGGTGTGCCCATCAGGTGCACTGTCCGGCGTTCGGCGGAACGCCGCCGCCGTACCCGGGCTGGCCGGAAATGCCAGACGAAGGTGACGCGGATGCCGTCCTGCACAACCCCGGGTCTGCCGCATGACGCCGTGTTACTACCGCCGACTGTCCGGTACCGGTGCGGGTGAGGTCCAGGTGTTCGAGTCCACCGACCTCACGCGCAGCAACTGGTCAACCGACCTCCAACACGGTTCTCCCCCACTGGCATTGCTGACCAAAGCCATCGAAGAACTGCTTGTCGGCTCCGACCTGCGAATCGGCAGGTTGACCCTGGACATCCTCGGAGCCATCCCGGTGGCGCAGCTTCAGGTGCGGGCGTGGATCGAACGGCCGGGAAAACGGATCTGCCTGCTGGCCGCAGAGATGACGCCGACCGGCGGGACTGGTCGGCCGGTGGCCAGGGTGACCGCTTGGGCCCTGGCACCCAGTGACACCGCTGCGGCGGCCACCGACCGCTATCCGCCACTCGTCGAAGGCGCCTGCCAGCCGTTGCCTGCCGGATGGTGGGATGCCGACGGCTATCTGACGACGGTGGATTTCCGCAGACAAGTCGATGACACCTCGGGGGCGCGGGTGTTCTGGCTGACACCGAAGGTCGGATTGGTCGACGACGAACCCACCACCGCGTTGGAACGCCTGGCGATGATCGTGGACTCGGCCAACGGCGTCGGCTCCGCGCTGGACCCTGCCGCCTACATGTTCATGAACACCGACACCGCTGTGCACCTGCACCGGTTGCCCACCGGCGCGGACTTCGCCTTACGCGGGCGCGCGTCGATCGGTCCCGACGGTATCGGCGTCACCACTGCGGAGATCTATGACCGTGCCGGCTTCCTGGGCACGTCGGCACAGACGCTGCTGGTGCAGAAGCGCTGAGACCCGCCAACAGCCAACTCGCCGATGCGAATTGGGCGAGCCGACCGACTGCCGGGGCTGTGAGCCTCGATCGTGTTACCTGAGGATCGGCTGCGTCGGGTTACGTGATGAGCTTCGCGGCGGCAAGCTGATCCCACGGTCGGGGGGCAGGGGGACGCGGTGCGCCAAACTCCGGGGGCCTCGACGGCCCCTACGGCAGCAGATCGTGCGCGCTCCCGGTTCCGGCTCGCGCACCTGGCTTTGTTGGCCGAAGGCCTGGCCACTGGCGTGCTGGGTGGCGTCGCACTGGCGTGGGCGATCGCCAGTATCAGAATCCGCGCGGAAGGGACACCGCTGCTCGGCCTCGCCCTGACCCCCCTGCACGGTGGACTGCTGATTTTGAACGGGGCGTTGGCTCTGTTGGCGTGCCTCGGGCGCTGGCCGACGATTGCTTTCAGCGCCGTCGCAGCGGGTACCTGGGCGACGTTGGCGGTGATCTGCGCCGAGGGTACGGCTCGACATACCCCCGGCGTACTGGGATTCGACGCCCGCGACACCGTGTTCTACGCCGGATTGGCGGTCTACAACGTGGCGGTCTGTCTGTCGGTGGTCTCGACCGTACCGATGATGTGGCACGGCGCCCGTTCGCGTCTCGAGATCACCCCGTAGCGGCCGAGGCCCGGTCGCCGGGGCGCGATCTCGCCGCACATTATGATGCCGCTGTGACTGACGGCACCTTCGCTCCCCATGAGCGACAGGCCATCTACCGAGTGATCAACGAACGCCGGGACATGCGCCGGTTCGTGCCCGGCTGCTCCGTTCCCGACGACGTGCTGGGCCGACTACTGCAGGCCGCGCACGCAGCTCCCAATGTCGGCCTGATGCAACCCTGGCGATTCCTTCGCATCACGGATTCGAAGCTGCGACAGCGTATTCACGCCCTCGTGGACGCTGAGCGCATCGAGACCGCACGTGCGATCGGTGACCGCGCGGCAGAATTCCTGGCGCTGAAAGTCGAGGGCATTCTCGAATGCGCGGAACTGCTGGTCGTGGCACTCGCTGACGGACGGGAGTCACACGTCTTCGGCCGCCGCACGATGCCTGACATGGATCTGGCATCGGTGGCGTGCGCCATCCAGAATCTGTGGCTGTCCGCGCGAGCGGAAGGCCTTGGGATGGGCTGGGTTTCGCTCTTCGATCCGGACCGGCTGGCCCGCATCCTGAAGATGCCCCCAGGCGCCGAGCCCGTCGCGATCCTCTGCCTCGGCCCGGTCCCGGAGTTTCCCGACCGCCCCGCTCTGGAACTGGACAACTGGGCCACCGGCCGACCACTGGCGGAGTTCGTCGACGAGAACTTCTGGCCGACGGTGCCCACCTGACGGTGCCCCCGGACCTTCGCTGCAGCCATCTCACAGCGATTGCCCAGACTTGCGGCGGCACTGCGGTTCTCGACGGGCGTACCGTTTTTGTCAGGTGGAAACCACCCCGCCGCTGCGCTGTACTCCGCAGTTCTTCGCGATCCGCTTGAGCCGGAGGCGCCGCGAGCCTGGTTCGACAATTCTGCGCGTGTCCTTGGGAGGGTCGATGGAGATCGTGCTCGGGGTGTCGATGACACCCACGGCAATCCGCATGGTGGCGGTCGAAGGCGACAAGGCCGACGGCGTCATCGTCGATCACGACGTGTTCGATGTCGGGTCGGCCGACGGCGCGACTACCTCGGACGCGACCGATCACGTGGTTGCGGCGCTGGAAGGAACGCGCCAGAGCGCGCAGGCCGGGGGCCACACCCTGCTGTCCACCGGGATCACGTGCAGCGAGCACCATGACGCCGTGGTCCTGCGCGACGCACTGACCGCCCGGGACTTCGTCGACGTGACGATTGTCTCCGAGGAGGTCGCAGCAGCGGCCTTGGCGCAGGCGGCCGGTTCGGTGGTCGGCGACGAACGGACCGCGCTGCTGATGATCGGACCGGGCACCGCGACCCTCTCGGTGGTGCAGACGGACGACGGTGCGGTGCTGGATGTGCGCAGCCAGAGTCGCCGATCGTCCGACGACACCACGCTCGCCGATCTGGTCGGCAGTCTGGATCGCCAGGAGCCACCGCCAGGCAGCTTGTTCCTGATCTGTCCCGACTCAGATGTCGCCGCGCTGACTGCCGAAGTGGCCCAGGCGACGTCGCTGCCGATCAGTGCACCCGAACATGCCGGCCTGGCGCTGGCCCGTGGCGCGGCGCTGGCCTCGACGCACCCGAGCGCCGAGATGCTGACCATGGGGTTGGCCTACTCGCTGGACACCGACAGGTGGGTTGGCACAGTCCTGGCCGGTGACACCGAGGCAGCCCCGCGCGCCCGCAAGCCGTTCCTCCTGGTGGGCAGTGCGGTGAGCGTCTTCGTGCTGGGGGTGGCCGCGCTGATCATCTCCGTGGCCGTCAGCGTGCGGCTCACCTCCGATCAGCATGCGAGCGCGGCGCCGCCGCCCGCGGCAGCCCCGCCGGTACAGCACGCCGCACCCGAGGTGCCCAAGGCGGTGCCCGCATCACCGCCACCGCCGCCGTCGCCCGCGCCGCCGCGACCCAGCTCCGCACCCGCACCGATACCGGTGGTGCAGCACAAGACCTCGGCGCCGGTCCACCGCACGCAGGTCGCCAAGCCCGCACCGGCGCCAGTTGCCGTGACACCGGTGCCTGCTGCGCCGGCACCGCCCCCACCCCCGGTCGCCGACCCACCCGTCGCGCCGGTTCCGGCCGCCCCGCCGCCGCCGCCCCAGGTCCCGCCGATTCTGCAGCGGATCTTTCCGTTCCTGCGCACGCCGCGCTATGAGCAACCGGCGCCCTATCCCGGTGCGCCGTACCAGCAATACCCCGGTCCCGGATATGGCGGCGGCTACAACGGCGGTTATCCGAGCTATCCGAGCTACCCGAGCTACTGACGAAGCTCAGGTGCGCATCGTTTGCCGATGCGCACCTGAGCTTGGTCGTACGAGACGCTACGCGCAGCGCAGCGGATGAAACAGGCCGAAAAGTGGCCCGGCACAGGGCGGTACCCAGTTCGGCGGCGGTGCATAACCGATGGGCGGTGCCCAGCCCACCGGCGGAGCCCAGTCGTTGGGTGGGACCCAGCCCGCGGGCGGCACCCAGCCCGGTGCGGGATATCCGTCATTCCACCCTGCTCCCCATTCGGGATGGTGCCAATCGGGGTGGTTATGCCAATCCGGGTGCCAGTCAACCTGATCCACCGATACGCCGGTGGAGTCAGGTAGCTCGTGGGTCGTGGGTACCGCGGCCGAGGCGACCGCGGGGAACAGCAGTGCCCCGGTCACGCAGATACCGGCCGCCGCCAGTGCAGTACCGTGCCGATATGTTCGTGATGTCATCGTGGTTGTCCTCTCGATCAGCTGCCGGAAAACAGATTGCGTTACAGCGCAACCGATTCCAACGGTATGCCACCGTGGTCACGAAGCGGCCAATCCCTGGTACGAGATCACTGTGAAACGATTTGGCCCTGAATGTTTGCTGACCGAACCCTGCCGATGACCCGTACTTATATCTACTTGCGTCTATATACGCAGAAGCGCATACTGAAATCATGGATGTGTTCGAAGCTGTCGCCGAACCGAATCGCCGGGCCCTGCTGGACGCTCTGACCGAAGGTGAGTGCACCGCCGGCGATCTGGTGGCACTGCTGCCCGCGCTCACCCAGCCGTCCGTCTCACGACACCTACGGGTGCTGCGCGAGGTCGGCCTGGTCGAAGTCCGGGCGGACGCACAACGGCGCATCTACGCGCTGCGCGCAGACGGGCTCGTCGAGATCGACACCTGGATCACCCGCTACCGCAGCCACTGGACCGCCCACCTCGACGCCCTGGAACGACATCTGGCGGCCAAACAGACGAAACGGAGCAGGCGATGACCGAACGCGAAGGACGACTCACGATCGACGGCGACCGCGCGGCATTGACCTTCGAGCGGTGGCTGCCCCACCCGGTCGAAAACGTTTGGGCCGCAATCACCGACGCCGAGGAACGCGCGCAATGGCTGGGACAGAGCACCATCGACGGGCGCGTCGGTGGACACATCGAGATGGTGCCGTCGGACCCGCCGATACCCGCAGCGGCCAAGAAAATGACCGGTCGGATCACCGTCTGGGATCCGCCGCACGTCTTCGAGCACGAGTGGAATCAGCGGGTCCTGCACGACACCGGGGCACCGACCGTCGTGCGATACGAACTACGACCGGATGGCGACGGCACCCGGTTGACGTTCAGCCACCGCGGCTTCGACGTGCGCGACGCCGGCGGGTTCCGGCCCGGCACCCACGCCTACCTGGACCGCTTGGCGGCCTACCTGGCCGGCGACCCGCCGCCCGACTGGTCGGTCCGCTACCGGCAGGTGGCCGAGTCTGTCTACGCCCCGAAGGGATAGTCATGTCCGAGAACATGGTTGAGCACCGACCTACCGTTGCCGTGGCGTTTCACTCCGGCTTCGGACACACCGCCACCTTGGCCGGCTCGGTCGCCGAGGGCGCGCGGGCGGCAGGCGCACGGGTCACTGTGATCGAGGTGGACGCCATCGCAGACGCCGACTGGGACACCCTCGACGCCGCAGACGCCATCATCTTCGGCAGCGCCACCTACATGGGCAACGTCTCCGCCGGATTCCAGGCCTTCGCCGAAAGTACGGGCCGACGATGCCTCGAGGGGGCGTGGAAGGACAAGGTGGCCGCGGGTTTCACCAATTCCGGCGCCAAAGCGGGCGACAAACTGCAGTCTCTGGTATCGCTGGCGGTGTTCGCCGCGCAACACCACATGCACTGGGTCAACCTGGGTCTCGGCGCCGGCTGGAACAGCACGGCCGCCAGTGAGCTCGACGTGAACCGGCTGGGGTTCTGGCTCGGGGCAGGCGCCGCCACGGACGTCGACGCCAACCCCGACCAGGTTCACCCCGCCGACGTGGCCACCTGCCGCCATCTCGGCGAGCGGGTCGCCACCGTCACCCGGCAGGTGGTCGCGGGACGGGCACTGCTCACTCCAGCGGGGTGAGTTCCTGCAGCATCGTCGGCACCAGTTCGCTGACCGTGGGGTGGATGTGCATGGTGCGCGAAATCGCGGTGTAGGGCAGCTTCGCGGTCATCACGTCGAGGATGCAGTGGATGACCTCGTCGCCGCCGACCCCCAGGATCGCCGCGCCGAGGATCTGCTTGGTCTCCGCGTCGACGACGACCTTCATGAACCCCTGCGTCTCACCCTTTTCCACCGCCCGGCCGACCCGCGTCATCGGTCGCTTGCCCACCAGCGCCTTTCGGCCTGATTTGCGCACCTCTTCGACCGTCAGACCGGCGCGGCCCAGCGGCGGATCGATGTACATCGCGTAGGTGGTGACGCGGTCGGAGACCCGGCGCGGATCGTCGTCCAGCAGATTGCCCGCGACGATCTCGAAATCGTTGTAGGAGGTGTGGGTGAACGCGCCCTTGCCGTTGCAATCGCCCATCGCCCAGATGTGATCGACGGTGGTCCGCAGTTGGTCGTCGACCCTGACATAGCCACGTTCGTCGGTCTCGACGCCGGCGATGTCCAGCCCGAGGTCATCGGTATTGGGCCGACGACCGACCGCCAGCAGGACGTGCGAACCGGAGATCGGCACCGCGCCGTCGCTCGGGATGAGGTCGAACCCTGTGTCCCGCTTGGTGAATCGCATGTTCGTCGCGCCCAGCACCACGTCGATCCCCTCGGCCTGCAGGATCTCCTTGATGGTGGCCGAGACGTCCTCGTCTTCGCGGGCGGTGAGCCGCGACCCCCTCTCCACCACGGTGACCTTGGCACCGAAGCGCCGGTACATCTGCGCGAACTCCAAGGCGATGTAACTGCCGCCGATGATGACGAGATGCTCTGGCACCTGGTCCAATTCGAGGATCGACACGTTGGTCAGATAGTCGATATCGGACAGGCCCAGAATCTCGGGCACGACGGCGCGGCCGCCGGTGTTCAGGAAGATCTTGTCGGCTTCGATCAGCCGGTCGCCGACGCGCAACGCATGCGGACTCTCGAACCGGGCGTGGCCGTAGATCAGTTCGCAGTTGTCCATCCCGCCGAGCCAGGACTCCACGCCGCGGCGGTCGTCACCGCTGATTTTGTCCTTGCGCGCCTTGACCTTTGCCATATCGACGGTGACGTCTCCGGTGCCGATGCCGTATTCGGCGGCGCGGCGGGCCACGTGTGCGGTATGGGCGCTGGCGACCAGCGTCTTGGTGGGAATGCAGCCGTAGTTGACGCAGGTGCCGCCGACGAGCTTGCGCTCGATCACGGCCACCTTCTGGCCCGCCGCGGTCAGCCGGCCCGCCAACGGCGGTCCCGCCTGGCCGGCCCCGATGATGATGGCGTCGAAATGCTCGGTCACAGGAGGCTCGCACCGGCGGCGTAGACGATGACGAAGCCGCCGATGATCGCGACGGCGTCCTCGATCAGCGCGGCGGGCAGATCCTTGCCGAACTTCGCCGCCAGGAAACCACGCGCCGCCGAGCCGCCGAGGGTGCCGAGCACCGCGCCGACGATGCCCGCACCGATGGCACTGAAGATGTGCCCGAAGGGTGTGCCGATCACCGCGCCGGCCAGAGCGCCGATGACTATCCGGGCGCCGAACTGCGCCGGCACCTTACGACTTGGCGTCTTGGGTAGTTGGTCGGTGATGAGTTCACCGACCGCGAGGATGCTCAGGATGACGACGGCGATGATGCTGCCGAGCCAGGCCGACCATGCTCCGTGCGGGGCATCGGCCAGGTTGATCCATCCCAGCATCGCTCCCCAGGCCAGCACGGCCAGCGGCGTCATCGCGCGCAGGCCGCCTACGATTCCGATCAGTAGCGCGAACAGCAGGGCAAGAAGTACGTAATGCATGACAGCCTTCCGGGGCGGTGGTTTCGTACAGGACGCTAACACCGTCGGGCGGTTGGCACCGGTCTATCAGAAGCGGCAGAACCTGATGTCGGAGGCCAGAATTGCCTTGGCGCCGATGGCCGCGAGCTCATCCATTCTGGCGTTGACATCTCGGCGCGGAACCAGTGCCCGGACGGCCACCCAGTCCGGGTCGGCCAGCGGCGCGATGGTGGGCGATTCCAGGCCGGGGGTGACCGCGGTCGCCTGGTCCAGCACGGTACGTGGGCAGTCGTAGTCCAGCATCAGATACTGCTGGCCGCGGACCACGCCCTGCACGCGGGCGGCCAACTGGTCGCGCGCGGGATCTGTGCCGGTGTCGTCCCGTTCGATCAGCACCGCCTCGGAATCGCACAGCGGCTCGCCGAATGCCACCAGGTCGTGCAGCCCGAGCGTGCGGCCCGACCCCACCACGTCGGCGATGGCGTCGGCCACACCGAGCTGCACCGAGATCTCCACCGCGCCGTCCAACCGGATGACGGTGGCTTCAATCCCCTTGCCGGCCAGATCTTTCGATACCAGGTTCGGATAGGCGGTGGCGATGCGCCGGCCCGCCAGGTCTGCCATCGTCCAGTCCCGGCCTGCGGGGGCGGCGTACCGGAACGTCGACGACCCGAAGCCCAGCGCCAGGCGCTCGCGCACCGGGGCGTCGGATTCCCTGGCCAGGTCGCGACCGGTGATGCCGAAATCCAGCTGACCCGAGCCGACGTAGATGGCGATGTCTTTGGGCCGCAGGAAGAAGAACTCGACGTTGTTGGCCGGGTCGACGACGGTCAGATCCTTCGGATCGCTGCGCCGGCGGTACCCGGCCTCCGACAGGATCTCGGCGGCCGACTCACTGAGTGCGCCCTTGTTGGGCACGGCGACGCGCAACATCTGAGGAGCAGACACGGTCACAACTTCCGGTAGACGTCGTCGAGGGTCAGGCCGCGCGCGACCATCAGCACCTGCGTCCAATACAGCAGCTGGCTGATTTCCTCCGCCAGCGCCTCGTCGCTCTCGTGCTCGGCGGCCAGCCAGACCTCACCGGCCTCCTCGAGGACCTTCTTGCCGATGGTGTGCACACCGGCGTCGAGCGCAGCCACGGTCGCGCTGCCTGCGGGCCGTGCGCTGGCACGTTCCCCCAGCTCGGCGAACAGATCCTCAAAGTTCTTCACGGCTTGCGATTGTTCCACGTGCACGCCGACCGCCGTCAACACGGTTTCGTTCGGGTGACGACCCTGCGGTCAGGGGCACTGACCGTTGTTGACACAGCCCGGCTCCGGCTGCGCCTTGTAGGTGGGCGTCGCCACCGCCGTGGCCAGCGCCGTTGGCGGCCGCGCGGCCGTGACGGTCGGCCCCATACTCATGTTGGTGGGGTTGATGGACATCGGTTTGACGGTCGGCTGGACGAACGACGTCCCCGTAGCCGAGTCACCTGATCCACCTGCCACCGATGACACGGGGGTACCGGCGCCCGACTCGATGCTGATCACCACAGCCACCGCGAGCGCACCGATTCCCAGTACCGCGCCCAACGGCTTCGCACGTTTGCCGTTCATCGTTCGTCTCCGACTGTTCGAACCGCGGAGCGCGAGTCGTCTCCGAGCTCCTCTTCCCGTAGTAGTCCTGGCACGCGCAGGGGTCAATCAACGACGGGTTTTCTCATCCAATCCGCGGTGATTCATCAGCTTCAGGCCCGGCCGCCGGGCAACAGTCTCCCCGACGTCATCCGACAGCTCAACGAATTATGTTGTCCGACAACCACTTCGCATACCTCGAACGACCGCCGGCCGATGGCCACCCGATGGCTCATGGCGTCCCGCTGGGTGATCTCACAGGCGATGGCCGGTGGGCATGGCTGCTGACGGCGACCCTGATAAATGGCCACAGGCCCACCTCATCCAAACCTCAGCTAGGCGCCGCACGATGGAGCATGACAGTAAATCCCTTGGCCCCCCTCGGCATTGCCGCCTTGTTGCTTGCAGCGGCGGTGAACGGAACGGGCACCGCGCAGGCGGTGGCCGCACCGACCGTGGTGGGGCAGAAATACAGCGACGCTCAAACGGCACTCAGCAGCGCCGGCTTCACCCCCGTGGTGTCCACCACCGTCGGCGATCGCGAGTCCTGGCCGGACTGCGTCGTCGTCAACCAGGTGCCCAGGATCATCGCGCCGCAGGAGAACACCAGCGGTTCGGCGACCGACCAGATGCTGGTGTCGCTCGACTGCGACGCAGCGGTGGCCTCCGCCACCACACCGGGGAACTCACTGGCCAGCCCAGCGGGGCGCGCGGCCGCGGCG
>JBEVHL010000563.1:0-3184 GCA_040511255.1 Mycobacterium sp.
CGCCGGTTTCGGTGTGAACTTCCGAATTCCGTTGCGGCAGTCGGGTAGGCGGGTCGTGCAGCGACCGGCGCAGGTCCTGCAGCAGCCGCAGCCCGGCGGGGGTCATGGTGAACCCGCGCCAGCCGGTCGAGGCGCGGTCGAGCACCGCCCACACCAGCTTGAGGCAGGAGTGCTCGCCGGGCAGCCGGCCGATGACCTTGACCCGGCGGCGGGTCTCGCCGAAGGTGCGTTCGATGATTATCTGGAGTCCTCCGACGAAATACGGCTTTGACCTTGGTGTTTGCGTTGTGGAGGGTGTCTTCGACGCGGCAGTGCGACCGACTTCGGCGGAGGTCAACGGGGGCCGATTGTTATCGAATTGCGATGGTCGGTGCGTGGTTCGGCCGGCCGGGACGACGTGTTGTCGCGGAGCTGCCCGAGGGCATGTGCGAGTTGGCGGCGAAGTCGTTGGTTCTCGTCGGCGAGTTCGCGGTTGCGGCGGTTGGCGAGTTCGAGGCGTTGGCGTAGGGAGTCGTCGCTGGCGCGTTGTTGGGCGGGTATCGCAGCGCTGGGTTGGTGTTGGCCCTGGTCGCGTAGCCGACGGATCTCGTCTTTGATGTCTGCTTGAGTGTAGATCCAGGAGCGGGACACCCCGGCGTGCCGGGCGACGGATGCGAAGGTGAGCACGGCGCCGGCCCGGTCGAGCTCGTGCATCGCGGCGATTGCCTTGGCGCGGGTGTATTCGTGCCGCTGTCGCGCGGCAGTCGTGAGGTGAATGCTGTTGTCAGCCCGCATGCTGGGTGTCTTTCGACTCATCGAGCGCGGTGATGATGTTGTCCAGGTTGTGCAGCACCTGCCGGTTCATCTCGGCGAGCCGTTGCTGGCCGCGGGCCTCAGCGGCGGTCACCAGTTGCAGGACCTGGTGGCGCTGGGCGCGGTGCTGGGGCAGGAATTCGGGGGTAGTGAGGAACATCGGGCAGGTTAGACAGGCGTTGGCGTGCGGACAGGTCTTCACGACCGGCAACCCGCAGTAGCCGTTCGGCAGGGCCTGGGTGGCGCGGCCGAGCCGCTGCTTGGCCCAGGCCGCGTCGGCGAGTGGGCCGGCGGGGTCCAAAGTGACCGTGTGGCCGTGGATGTCGACCTTGCGGGCAGCTTCCCACTGGCGGCGCACCGTGGTGTCGTGCAGCCGGGCGTAGTACCCAGTCATCTGCGCGGAGTCGTGGTCGAGGATGCGCCGCACCACCTCTTGAGGGACGTCGCGATTAATCAGCCGGTGCCCGAGGGTATGGCGCCATTGGTGAGGGGTCAGGTGCACCGGCTGGCCGTGTTCGTCGCGGATATCGCAGGCGGCCAGCCAGCGTTGCAGCGCCATCCGGTAGGTCTGGCTGACGATCGGGTGGGTGCCGTCGACGTTTTTTGTCGGCCGTGGGAACAGGCCGGGTGTGCCGGCCGGCCAGCGTTGGGCGATGCGGTGACGATGTTGCGCGATCAGCTCGCGCAGTTGCTCGTCGATCGGCACGAGCGCCTCGCGTTTCATCTTGTGGTTGTAGTAGCGCAGATACGGGGCGTCCTCGGCGTCGGCGACGACGCAGTCGGCGCGCAGCCGCAACGCGTCGGTGATGCGCAGCCCACAGCGCATCAGGATGATCGTGACCAGCCGATGGGCGGGGTCGGCGAAGCGAGCGAGGTTGTCTGGGTGCTCGAGCTGGGCCATGACGTGTTCGGCCAGCGCCCGCGGCATCCGTTGTTCGCGTTTCGGGTAGTCCTCGGGGTAGAACATCGCGTCGGCGGGAAGCGCGGTGTCCCAACGATGTTGGCGGACAGCGGTGAAGAACTGGTTGAGCAGGCCGATGTGGCTGGCGCGACGTTGGGAGCAGATCCGCTCACCGCGCAGGTCGGCCAGGTAGCGTTCGAGCAGCGACCGGTCGATCCGATCGATCTCGGTGATGCCAATGTTGGCGAGGAACCGGGCGAAGCGGGTGATCACGACGACCGGTCTGCCGCCGCCGGCTTCCAGCCCCAGCCCGCTGGACAGTCGCCAACGGATCCAGCGTTTGGCCAGGTCTCGCAGCCACGGCTGGGGTATGCCGTCGAAGCGCAGGGTGCGGTCGCCGTCGTAGCCGAGGCGGCGCAGCCGCCAGGCATCGCGCGGGTACTCGGCTTCCCAACCGCCGGGCTCGGCCAGGTCGGCGATCGCGCGGTAGGCGTAGCCGAGCAGGCGTTGCGCATGAGGATCGTTGATCATCAACACCTGGGTTCGCTCATTCCAGGTGTCTTCATCATGGTCGAGCAGGGAGGCCACACCCGGGTGG
Source organism: Mycobacterium sp. (assembly GCA_040511255.1). Taxonomy (GTDB): domain Bacteria; phylum Actinomycetota; class Actinomycetes; order Mycobacteriales; family Mycobacteriaceae; genus Mycobacterium. The sequence continues at coordinate 2,292 of JBEVHL010000563.1, forward strand.
GCGAGCATCCGCACCACACGCATTACGACCCCCGGGGTGAGCTTGCTTTGTCGTTCGTCGTGGCGACGTTGCAGCACGTATTGCATCTCCAGCTTCAGCTGCCGGGGCAGCTGATCGAGCCGGATTATCTCGTTGGCCGGGTGCCTTTCGGCGAAGCGGTCGCCGAACTCGTCGGCGTCGGGGTGCCCGTTGACTTTCCAGGTGTTGGTGTGGGTCTGGCAGAACGGTGAAGTCGCCTTCGGCCACAGCTGGCAGTGCGGGATACGGCAGGTCGCCTCGGGCGCTGGTTGCTTGACCGCCGGTGGATCAGCCAGCCACGCGTCCAGGTCCGGGCGGCCCGCACGTTGCCATCGCTGCGCATGCAGATCGCACATCCCGGCACGGGCAGAACCGTAACCGCAGCCTCGCACGCGGCAGCGTTGGTTAGGGCGTTGGCGCCGCCACCGCGGATCGGTCGAGCCAATGAACTGCTGCAAGTCCGGGCGTCCCGCGTCGGCCCACCGGTGCAGATGCCCCTGACACAGCCCCCGGCCACGAGCTGTGCGCGCGCAACCCGCCACCCGGCACCCGGTCCCGCCAAACACCGGGTCCTCGGGTGCGAATTCCAGGACGTCGCTGCGGAATTCGCTGCGCACCGCCGCCATCAGCTTGCCCAGCAGCCCAGACGAGGCGCCGCCGGGAGCTGGGGCGGTCACACCCTCACCCGCTTGTCGGTGAACCAGCCCGCCTGCTCCATCACCCGGCGGGCGTCCTCGACGGTCAGGTGCCCGTAGATCGAGCTCGTGGTGGCAACCGACGAGTGGCCGAGCAGTCGTGCCACCACCTCGATGCCGATGCCGTCGCGCAGCATCCGCGTCGCGGCGGTGTGCCGCAGCCAGTGCGGGTCGAAGTCG
>JBEVHL010000564.1:0-8984 GCA_040511255.1 Mycobacterium sp.
CTACCTGTGCGTCCCGCTGGACGGCTGGATCTGCGACAAGCTGGGCCTGCTACCGATGTATGCGGTCAACCAGGACAAGCACGGCACCGCCTACACCGTCACGGTGGACGCGAAACTGGGTGTTGGAACCGGCATTTCGGCCTCAGACCGGGCTACCACGATGCGCCTGCTCGCCGACCCGACCAGCGTTGCCGAAGACTTCACCCGCCCCGGCCATGTGGTGCCGCTGCGCGCCAAGGACGGCGGCGTGCTGCGTCGGCCCGGCCACACCGAGGCCGCGGTGGATCTGGCCCGGCTCGCCGGACTGCAGGCCGCAGGTGCGATCTGCGAGATCGTCAGCCAAAAAGACGAGGGCGCCATGGCCCAGACCGATGAGCTGCGGATCTTCGCCGACGAGCACGGTCTGGCCCTGATCTCCATCGCCGACCTCATCGAATGGCGCCGCAAGCACGAAAAGCACATCGAGCGCATCGCCGAAGCACGCATCCCCACCCGGCACGGCGAGTTCCGGGCCGTCGGCTACAAGAGCATCTACGAGGACGTCGAGCATGTGGCGCTGGTCCGCGGCGAGGTATCCGGACCCGGCAGCGACGGGCACGACGTGCTGGTGCGGGTGCACTCGGAATGTCTGACCGGCGACGTGTTCGGCTCGCGGCGCTGTGATTGCGGTCCGCAACTGGACGCTGCGATGGCCATGGTCGCCAACGAGGGCCGCGGCGTCGTGTTGTACATGCGAGGCCACGAAGGCCGCGGTATCGGCTTGATGCACAAGCTGCAGGCCTACCAACTGCAGGACGCCGGTGCGGACACCGTCGACGCCAACCTCAAGCTGGGCCTGCCCGCCGACGCCCGCGACTACGGCATCGGCGCGCAGATCCTGGTCGATCTCGGCATCCGGTCGATGCGGCTGCTGACGAACAACCCGGCCAAACGCGTGGGGCTGGACGGTTACGGGCTGCACATCATCGAGCGGGTACCGCTGCCGGTACGCGCGAACTCGGAGAACATCCGTTACCTGCTGACCAAGCGCGACCGGATGGGTCACGACCTCACCGGGCTGGACGATTTTCACGAGTCGGTGACCATGGACGAGTACGCCGAGGCGGAGTATCTGCTCGGCGATCGGCATCGGCCGAACACCGGCGTGGACGGGTCGGCATGAGCGGCGGTGAAGGCGTCCCGGAGATGCCGGCCGTCGACGCCTCCGAGCTTTCCCTGGCGATTGTCGCCAGTACCTGGCACCCGAAGATCTGCGAAGCTCTCTTGGAAGGCGCCCTGCGCACCGCCAAGGGCAGCGGCATCGACGCGCCGACGGTGACCCGGGTGCTCGGCGCCATCGAGATCCCGGTCGTCGCGCAGGAACTGGCCCACACCCACGACGCCGTTGTGGCGCTGGGCGTAGTGATCCGCGGTGCGACACCGCATTTCGACTACGTCTGCGACGCTGTCACGACCGGCCTGACGCGGGTGTCCCTGGACGCCTCGACACCGGTGGCCAACGGCGTGCTGACCACGAACACCGAAGAACAGGCACTGGATCGTGCAGGGCTGCCGGGCTCGGCGGAGGACAAGGGGGCGCAGGCTGCGGCCGCGGCCCTGAGTACCGCGCTGACGCTCCGCGACCTGCGCGCGGCACGGTGACCGCACCGGCGACCGACCCCACCTGGGATGCGACCATCCGGCCGCACCTGACCCCGTACTTCGCCTACGGGGCGGCCGTCATCATCGTCATCGCGCACATCGCCATCGGCGTGCTGCTGAAGATCAAGTCGAGTGGGGTCATCTTCCAGACCTCCGACCAGGTGGCGTTCGCCGTGCTCGGGGTGATCATCGCGTGCGGTGTCCTGCTCCTGGCCAGGCCGCGGCTGCGCATCGGCCCCACCGGGCTGTCGGTCCGGAATGCCCTGGGCGACAAGCTGATTCCGTGGACCGATGTGGTCGACGTGTCCTTCCCGCCCGGTGCGCGGTGGGCGCGGGTCGACCTGTACGACGACGAGTACACCCCGGTGATGGCCATTCAGGCGGTGGACAAGAACCGTGCCGTCGACGCCATGGACACCGTCCGCGCACTGATGGCCCGCTACCGGACCGACGCCGACGCAGGTTGAGTGCGCGGGTCGGGGGCTGTCGTCGCTCGAGACTAAACTCGAACGGTGCCCGATCCCGCGACATACCGGCCTGCGCCAGGGTCCATCCCTGTGCAGCCCGGCGTCTACCGCTTCCGGGACCCGCACGGTCGTGTCATCTACGTCGGTAAGGCCAAGAATCTCCGCAGCCGGCTGACGTCCTACTTCGCCGATATCTCCGGTCTGCATCCGCGGACCAGGCAGATGGTGACCACCGCAGCCGGTGTCGAGTGGACGGTGGTCAACACCGAGGTCGAAGCGCTGCAGCTGGAATACAACTGGATCAAGGAGTTCGACCCGCGGTTCAACGTCCGCTACCGCGACGACAAGTCCTATCCGGTGCTGGCGGTCACCCTCAACGAGGAATACCCCCGGTTGTTCGTCTACCGCGGCCCGCGCCGCAAGGGGGTCCGCTACTTCGGGCCGTACTCCCACGCCTGGGCCATCCGCGAGACGCTCGATCTGCTGACCCGGGTCTTCCCGGCGCGGACGTGCTCCGCGGGAGTGTTCAAGCGGCACAGCCAGATCGACCGGCCCTGTCTTCTCGGCTATATCGACAAATGTTCGGCGCCGTGCGTGGGAAAGGTGACCGCGCAGGAGCATCGCAAGATCGTCGAGGATTTCTGCGATTTCCTGTCCGGCAAGACCGACAGATTCGCCCGCGAACTGGAACACCAGATGAACGATGCGGCCGAGGTGCTCAACTTCGAGCGGGCCGCGCGGTTGCGCGACGATCTGGGGGCCTTGCGGCGGGCACTGGAAAAGCAGGCCGTGGTGCTGGGCGACGGCACCGACGCCGACGTGGTGGCGTTCTGCGATGACGACCTTGAGGCCGCGGTGCAGGTGTTCCACGTCCGGGGTGGCCGGGTGCGCGGTCAGCGTGGATGGATCGTCGAAAAATCAAATGAGCCAAGCGAGTCGCCCGAACGGGGTGAGGCCGACGGCTCGGGTGGGGCCCAGCTTGTCGAGCAGTTCATCACCCAGTTCTACGGCGAGCAGGCCGAGCTCGGCGGTGCGGCCGACGAGGCCACCAATCCGGTTCCGCGGGAGGTGCTGGTGCCGTACCTGCCGCCCAACGCCGACCAGCTGGCCGACTGGTTGACCGGGCTGCGCGGATCACGAGTGGTCTTGCGGGTCCCGCAGCGCGGCGACAAGAAGGCGCTGGCGGAGACCGTGCACCGCAACGCCAAAGATGCCCTGCAGCAGCACAAGCTCCGGCGCGCCGGTGACTTCAACGCCAGATCTGCTGCACTGCAGAGCATTCAGGACGCCCTGGGCCTGGAAGCCGCTCCGCTGCGGATCGAGTGCGTCGACATCAGCCATGTGCAGGGCACCGACGTGGTGGCCTCACTGGTGGTCTTCGAGGACGGGCTGCCGCGCAAATCGGATTACCGGCACTACGCCATCAAGGAGGCGGCCGGTGACGGTCGTTCCGACGACGTGGCGTCCATCGCCGAGGTCACCCGGCGCCGGTTCTGGCGGCACCTCCAGGACACCCAGTACCCCGAAGAGCTTGCCCCCGAAGGAAAATCGCGCAGGTTCGCCTACCCGCCCAACCTCTACGTCGTCGACGGCGGCGCGCCGCAGGTCAACGCCGCGGCGGCGGTGCTGAGCGAGCTGGGGGTGACCGACGTGGCGGTGATCGGCCTGGCCAAACGCCTCGAAGAGGTGTGGGTGCCTGGCGAACCGGATCCGGTGATCATGCCGCGCAACAGCGAGGGACTGTATTTGCTGCAACGCGTGCGCGACGAGGCGCACCGCTTCGCCATCACCTATCACCGCAGCAAGCGGTCGAAGCGGATGACGGCATCGGCGCTCGATTCGGTCCCCGGTCTGGGTGAACACCGGCGCAAGGCGCTGGTGACGCACTTCGGCTCGGTGGCCAAACTCAAACAGGCCACCGTCGAGGAGATCACCGCGGTGCCCGGGATCGGGGTGACCACCGCCGCCGCGGTGCTGGCGGCGCTCGGGGTGGCACCGACAACCGACAGCCCGCAGGAATTGCTGGGATCGACCACGCAGGCTGTCGACGTACGCGATGATGACATCGCTGAACAGGCATCGGGATGACAGACGGTACAGACGAAGTGACGCCGGACGACCGTTCTGGAGAGGTCGGTGCGGAATCCGACGGTATCGATGTCGTTGTGGTGACAGGGCTCTCCGGTGCCGGTCGCGGCACCGCCGCCAAGGTGCTCGAAGACCTGGGGTGGTACGTCGCGGACAACCTGCCTGCGGAGTTGATCGCCAGAATGGTGGACCTCGGGCTGGCGGCGGGTTCGCGGATCACCCAACTCGCCATCGTGATGGACGCCAGGTCCAAGGGCTTCACCGGTGACCTGGACTCGGTACGGACCGAACTCGGCACCCGCGGCATCACCCCGCAGGTGTTGTTCCTGGACGCCTCGGACGACATCCTGGTGCGTCGCTACGAGCAGAACCGCCGCAGCCACCCGATGCAGGGTGCGCTGACGCTGGCCGAAGGCATCGCCGCCGAACGCGCGATGCTGGCGCCGGTGCGGTCCAGCGCCGACCTGGTCATCGACACGTCGAGCCTGCCGGTGCCCGCGCTGCGAGCCAGCATCGAGCAGGCGTTCGGCGACGAGACCATTGCGCAGACCAGCGTGACCGTCGAATCGTTCGGTTTCAAATACGGCCTGCCGATGGACGCGGACATGGTGATGGACGTCCGGTTTCTGCCGAATCCGCACTGGGTGGATGAGCTCCGCCCACATAGCGGCCAGCACCCCGCCGTGCGGGATTACGTGCTCGGGCAGCCGGGCGCGGAGAAGTTCCTCGACACCTACCATGATCTGCTGGGTCTGGTGATCGAGGGCTACCGGCGGGAGGGTAAGCGCTACATGACAGTCGCCATCGGGTGCACGGGCGGGAAGCATCGCAGCGTCGCCATTGCCGAAGCGCTTTCTGCCCGCCTGCAGACCACCAGTCGGCTGTCCGTGCGGGTGCTGCACCGGGATCTGGGCCGCGAATGAGTCAGCGCATCGTCGCACTCGGCGGTGGGCACGGTCTGTACGCCACCCTGTCCGCAGCGCGTCGGCTGACCCCGCACATCACCGCCGTGGTGACGGTCGCCGACGACGGCGGCTCCTCGGGCCGGCTGCGTAGCGAACTCGATATCATCCCGCCGGGCGATCTGCGAATGGCGTTGGCCGCGTTGGCATCTGACAGTCCGCACGGTCGGCTCTGGGCGACCATCATCCAACACAGATTCGGCGGCAGCGGTGCGCTCGCGGGCCATCCGATCGGCAACCTGATCCTGGCCGGGTTGAACGAGGTGCTGGCCGATCCGGTGGCGGCGCTCGACGAACTGGGCCGGGTGCTCGGGGTCAAGGGCCGGGTGTTGCCGATGTGCCCGATCGCCCTGCAGATCGAGGCCGATGTGGCCGGGCTGGAATCCGACCCGAGGATGAGCCGGGTGATCCGCGGGCAGGTGGCAATCGCGACGACGCCGGGCAAGGTGCGCCGGGTCCGGTTGCTGCCCGGCAATCCACCCGCCACCCGGCAAGCGGTGGACGCGATCATGGGTGCCGATCTGGTGGTGCTCGGACCGGGCTCGTGGTTTACCAGTGTGATCCCGCACGTGCTGGTGCCGGAGTTGGTCTCGGCACTGAGCGCGACGACCGCGCGCCGGGCCCTGGTGCTCAACCTGGCGGCCGAACCGGGGGAGACGGCAGGATTCTCGGCGGAACGGCACTTGCACGTCCTGGCCCAACATGCGCCAGACTTCACGGTGCACGACATCGTCGTCGATGCGGCGTCGGTGCCCGGTGAGCGTGAGCGTGAGCAGCTCAGGCGTACCGCGGGCATGCTCGATGCTGAAGTTCAGTTCGCTGATGTGTCCAGACCTGGTACACCTTTACATGATCCAGCGAAATTGGCGGCAGCACTCGAAGGGGTGCGGGTACGGGGGGCCGTTCCGGCAGCGCCTACTGCACTGACAGCAGCGCCGGACGTGGATGGACCGAGTCTGAGTGGACCGAGAGGTGACGATCCGTGGCGATGACCGCCGAGGTCAAAGACGAACTGAGTCGGCTGATAGTCAACTCGGTGAGTGCCCGCCGAGCTGAGGTCGCCGCTCTGCTGCGGTTTGCCGGGGGCCTGCACATCGTTTCCGGACGGGTCGTGGTGGAGGCCGAAGTAGACCTGGGGATCATCGCGCGCCGGCTCCGGAAAGACATCTTCGACCTGTACGGCTACAACGCCGTCGTGCATGTGTTGTCCGCCAGCGGGATCCGCAAGAGCACGCGGTATGTCGTGCGGGTGGCCAAGGACGGCGAGGCACTGGCGCGCCAGACGGGTCTGCTCGATCTGCGCGGTCGCCCGGTGCGCGGGCTGCCCGCCCAGGTGGTCGGCGGCAGCGTGGGCGACGCCGAGGCGGCGTGGCGCGGGGCCTTCCTGGCGCACGGTTCGTTGACCGAACCCGGCCGGTCGTCGGCGCTGGAAGTGAGCTGCCCCGGACCCGAGGCCGCGCTGGCACTCGTCGGCGCCGCCCGGCGTCTCGGGGTGAGCGCCAAGGCCCGTGAGGTCCGCGGCGCCGACCGGGTGGTTGTCCGGGACGGCGAGGCCATCGGTGCGCTGCTCACCCGGATGGGCGCGCAGGACACCAGATTGACCTGGGAGGAGCGGCGGATGCGCCGCGAGGTCCGGGCCACGGCCAACCGGTTGGCCAACTTCGACGACGCGAACCTGCGGCGGTCGGCCCGTGCGGCCGTGGCGGCCGCTGCCCGGGTGGAGCGCGCCCTGCACATCCTGGGCGACACGGTGCCCGAGCATCTGTCCGCCGCCGGCAGGCTCAGGGTCGAGCACCGGCAGGCGTCGCTGGAAGAGCTGGGCCGGCTGGCTGACCCGCCGATGACGAAAGATGCTGTGGCAGGCCGCATCCGGCGGTTGTTGTCGATGGCGGACCGCAAGGCCAAACATGACGGTATCCCCGACACGGAATCGGCCGTCACGGCCGAACTCCTCGAAGACACCTGAGCGTCAGCGCAGCCGCGCGAGCTTTTCCTTGGCCTTGGTCAACCCGTGCGCGCGACGCCGGATGCCGTTCCACGGGTCACCCCGCATCGCCAGCCGGCGACCGAGGGTGACGATCGTGTGCTCACCGGGCAACACGGTGCCCAGCTCATACCACTCCATCGGAGTGGACACCGGACCGCCGGGACGCGCCCGCACTGCGTACGGGGGCACCGAGGTCTGGCCGAAACTGTTGCGCGTGACATCGAGGTAGATGCGGCGTTGCGGGTCGTGGGGTTCGACGGTCACCAGGTCCGGGGCGCGGCCGGCCAGATGCTGGGCGACCCGCGCGGCGAAGGCCTTGGATTCGTCGAAGGTGATGACCGGTCGCAGTGGCACCACCACGTGGTACCCACGAGCGCCGCTGGTCTTCAGATACGAGGTCAGGCCGATGTCGTTGAGTAACTCCCCGAGCATCGCGGTGGCACGAAGCAGGTCCGCGGCGCTGCCGGCGGGTGGGCGGACACCGAAGACCAGGTGGTCGGGGCGATCCAGGGCGCGGGTGCGGCTCAGGCAGGTATGTGGGGTGATGCAGCCCTGATTCGCCAGGTAGACAAGTGCACGTGCGTTGTTGACCAGCACGTGTGTGTGCGGGCCGTCGGCGCGCTCGATGGCCGCGGTGTCGATCCAGTCGGGGAAGTGCGCGGGCACGACGTCGTCGTGGAAGCCGTCGCTGGTGATCCCATCGGGGAACCGTTCCATCGAGATGGGTCGTGCCGACAGATGCGGCAGCATCACCCTGGCGACCGAGGCGTAGTACTCGGCCAGGTCGCGCTTGGTGAGTCCAGTTGGGGCGCCCACGGTGGAGTCATCGTCCGGGAAGAGCACCTTGTCCGGATTGCTGATGTCGATCTGGGCGACTATCACGCTGTCCGCTTACCCGGTATGACCCAGAGTTACCCCTGATGGGTGGTCAGAATGTTCATCCACCAGCCCGCGCAACGCTGATGGCAGGACACTAGGCTGGCTGCCGAGCAGTTCATCCATGCGGAACACGCATGCGGACAAAGAGTGGAGAGACAAGTGACGATCCGGGTAGGCGTTAACGGCTTCGGCCGCATCGGGCGCAACTTTTTCAGGGCGTTGGACGCGCAGCAGAAACTCGGCAACAACACCGACATCGAGATTGTGGCGGTCAACGACCTCACCGACAACGCCACCCTGGCGCACCTGCTGAAGTTCGACTCCATCCTCGGCCGGCTGCCCTATGAGGTCGGCCTCGAAGGTGACGACACCATCACCGTCGGCGACAGCAAGATCAAGGCGCTGTCGGTCAAGGCGGGCCCGTCTGAGCTGCCGTGGGGGGACCTCGGCGTCGACGTCGTCGTCGAATCGACCGGCATCTTCACCAACGCCGCCAAGGCCAAGGGCCACCTGGACGCGGGCGCCAAGAAGGTCGTCATCTCCGCACCGGCCACCGATCCGGACATCACCATCGTGATCGGTGTCAACGACGACAAGTACGACGGCAGCCAGAACATCATCTCCAACGCGTCCTGCACCACGAACTGCCTCGGCCCGCTCGCCAAGGTCCTCAACGACGAATTCGGCATCGTCAAGGGCTTGATGACGACCATCCACGCGTACACCCAGGATCAGAACCTGCAGGACGGCCCGCACAGCGACCTGCGCCGGGCCCGGGCGGCCGCGCTCAACATCGTGCCGACCTCGACCGGCGCCGCCAAGGCGATCGGGCTGGTGCTGCCGGAGCTCTAGGGCAAGCTTGACGGCTTCGCGCTGCGCGTGCCTGTGCCGACGGGCTCGGCGACCGACGTGACCTTCGAGGCCGGCCGCGTGACGACGGTCGAGGAGGTCAACTCGGTG
>JBEVHL010000565.1:0-2788 GCA_040511255.1 Mycobacterium sp.
AGGCTGTGGGTCTGCCCGCCACGGAAGCGGACGTGCAGTTGGATGCTGTCGGTCTTGTGCAGGGTGACGTCGTCGACCAGGAGGCGGACCATGCGTTTGCGGTCGCGCTGTGCGGTGTTTGGGTTTGACCAGAGTGCGGGGAAATCCGTTGCCAGGGAACAGATTCGGTTCTTGAGATCGTCGGTGAGGGTGGCTGTGGCGGCGGCGCTGGCGCGGTCGTAGTCATCGCGGGCGTTCTGCAGGGCTCGTAGCGCGTCGTTCCAGTCGGCTTCCAGGCTGTCGGCGACCAGCCGGTTGTCGGGGTCGACGGCCAGGTAGCGGCGCCGGGCCAGGTCGGCGCGGTGGCGGGCGCGTTCGACGTGCCCGCGGCGTAGCGCGTCGGCTTCGGCGGCGCGGGTGTCGAGTTCGGCCTGCACGGTCAGGGCGACCTCGAGCGCGTGCGGGGTGAGGGTGTCGAGCAGCAGGCTGCCGACGGCGGCGTCGACAGTGCCGCCGGGGATGGTTTGGCAGCGTTGCGTACCGTCTTGGATGCAGCGATTCATGCATTGGTAGTCGGGGACCTCGACGCCGCGGCGGCTGTGGTAGCGCACCGTCATCCGGCGTCCGCAGCGCCCGCAGATGGCCAGGCCCTGCAGCAGCGCGGTTCCCTCACGGGCGGGGCCGGCGGTGCGGTCGGGGCCGTGCGCGGTCGCATTGCCCAGCAGCAGCCGCTGGTTGGTCTCGTACTGGTCCCAGCTGAGGTAGCCAGGGTGGGCGTCGCGGATCAGTGCGATCCACTGCTCGCGGGGCAGGAGTTGGTAGCGCTTCTTGCCGTTGCCGGCGAGGCGTTCGCGGCGGCGGCCGTAGGCGAACGCGCCGGCGTAGCGGGGGTTGTGCAGGGTGCGCAGCACCCGCCAGTGCTGCAGCGGCATCCAGGCCAACTCGCCCTTGTGCGCGCCGGTGCGCACCCGCACCGGGAACAGCAGCCCGTCGGCGTTAAATTGCTGCACCACCGCGCGCGCCGAGCCGGTGCGGGCGAACAGGGTGAACACATGCCGGATGGCTTGTTGCACACCGGTATCCGGGTCCAGCGCGACCTTGCCGGCCGGATCGTAGATGAGCCCGACCGGCAGGCCCATCTGCAGTTCGCCGCGGCGGGCCTTGGACAGCTGGCCGCCGATGAGGCGCGCCCGGATGAAGTGCAGTTCGGCCTCACTCATGGTGCCCTTGAGCCCGAGCAGCAGCCGGTCGTTGAAGTCGGTGGGGTCATACAGGCCGTCCTCGTCGCAGATCAGCGTGCCCGACATGGCGCAGATCTCGAGCAGTCGGTGCCAGTCGGCGTTGTTGCGGGCCAGCCGCGACACCTCCAGGCCGAGCACGATCCCGGCCCGGCCCATGCCGGCCTCGGCGACCAGGCGCTGGAAGCCTTCCCGGTCGGTGGCCGTGGCGCCGGACTGGCCCTGATCGGTGTCGATGGTGACAATCGCCTCGGCTGGCCAGCCCAGCGCGATCGCCTTCTGCCGCAAGGCATATTGGCGGGCGGCGGACTCGGTGTTGGTCAGCACCTGGCGCAGCGTGGACTGGCGCACGTACAGGTAGGCGGTGCGGGCCAGGTGCGCCCCGGTCACCTTCGCCGCGGTCTGCTCGCTCATCGCCGATCACCCCTGCGACGCGACAGCCAGCGCCATCGACGCCAGCAATCTGACCAGCTCGGCCTCAACACCCCCGGCAAGGCGCGACCCCGCCCGGGTGGGCGTGGGCGGTGAGACCGCCGGCATGGCCGCCTGGCGCACCCGCAGCCATGCGGCGACCCCGCGCTGCTGCAGCACCCCCAGCCCCAGCCGCCACCCGTCGGCCTCGCCGTCAAGCGCGCGGGCCCGCAGCCGCTCGTAGCCGCCCACAATATCGGACCCGTCGCCGCCCACACCGTCGGTATCATTGCCCACCTCCACTTTTGGAACTGCGGGCGCGGGCCAGGGCCCGCTCCACCGATCGCGGGTGCACCCCGATCGCGAATTGGTCCGCGATCGCCTCAGCCAGCTGCGCCGACCCGATGCCGGGGTCGGCCTCGCGCAGCCGCCGGGCGTAGGCGATGACCTCGTCGGTGAGCTTGTGGGCCCGGCGCGGGCCCGGCTTGGCCGGCACCAGCCCACCCAGCCCGTCGCGGTCCACCGCGGCGGCGGCCTCGTAGTACGACGGCCGGGAAAACCCGAACGCGGCCGACGCGGCCGTGACCGGGGCGCCGTCGACCCGTACCCGGCGCACCATCTCGTATTTGACCTGCACCAGATCGCGGGCATCGAAGAACTCCGAGGATGCGAACTGTTCGTCGCGCACCGCCTCCGGGCGGGGATTCAGCGTTCGCGTCTCGGCCAACGCCGCCTCCTTCGCATCCGGCTTCCGCGTCCGCGCCACCACGCACCTCCTGACTCGTGTGTAAGAACAATTATGCCGTTATATTTTGATACCGATGTTCGAACACGCCCCAGAACACCACGAAATCACAGCTAGACAATCCGATAACTGCGGCGATGACGGAACGGGTAACGACGTGCCCGCGACCTCTAACGGCATAATCGTCCTAACACTAGCGGCATAATTCTGTTTACAGTCGTTCAGTCAGATATCCCGTCGATCAACCGCCGCAGTTCGACCAGATTGGCGAACCGGAACGGCGACCGGCCGGCGGCCATCGTGACGAACGCGTCCGGCTCGGCTGCATCCGTCCAGCCCACCGGCAACGAGAACTGCCGGCCGTCCCCGTCGAGGAAGAACACCCGATCCTGCGACCACGTCTGCCGAACCGCCA
>JBEVHL010000566.1:0-4153 GCA_040511255.1 Mycobacterium sp.
TACCACCAGCCGTTCACGCTGGCGAACGACAACGCCGTCATGAACAGCACCAGGGCGGCGAACAGTGTGCGGTTGCGCCGGGACTTCATGGCGTGGGCGGTGACGGCGACGGCGGCCAGAGCGCCGAGCGAACCGGCCAGCCCGGCGAACACCCCGAAGTGGTGTGTCCATTTGGTCGGGGTGAACATCATCGCCAGGAACGAGATGATGGTGATGCCGATGATGCGTCGACTCGGTCCGGCCGCGGTGCCCGGAATCCGGCCCTTGCGCAAGGTCATCGCGACGGACACGGCCAGCGCCACCAGCAGCGCCAGCACGGCGAACCGGCGACCCACCGAGCCGTCGGGCGTCGCCAGGAACAGCCGTTCGTAGCGGATGTGCTCGTCGAACCAGGACAGGCTGGGACCGACGACCGACTTGAACGAGCTGGCCTGGATCTCGCCGGTGAAGGTCTGGTCGCGGAAGATCAGGATGGCCGTCACGGTGATGGCCGACAGGATCGGCGCCAGCAGCGGCAGCAGGCCGAACTGGCCGATGCGGCGGTGCAGGATGGTGCGCAGGGGGCCGACCGCCACCAGCAGCGCGCCGATGGACGCGATTCCGGTCGGTCCGGAGAACAGGGTCAACGCACCGATGATGCAGGCGATGGCGACGGGGAGCAGTCGGCTGGTCGCCACCGCCCGTTCCACCGAGCACCAGGTCAGCAGGATGCCCAGCGCGATGATGGGTTCTGGGCGCAGGCCGTTGTTCAGCGGGAGCCAGAAGGCCAGGAACATGCCCGCGGCGGTCCAGGCGGCGGCGCGGCTGGTGTTGACGGCGTGCCCGAGCCGGGGGATAACTTCGCGGCTGATGATCCACCAACAGGCCAGGGCCATCAGCAGGGTGGGCAGCCGCACCCAGACGCTGTTGGTGCTGACGTGGGCCCACAGCGCCAACAGGTCGTAGTACCAGCCGAACGGGGCTTCCGGGGTGCCGAACCAGCGGTAGTAGTTGGCCATGTAGCCGGCGTGCTCGGACACCCGGGCCATGGTGAGGATGTAGCCGTCATCGGAGGTGTTGGCGCCGACGAAATGCCACCAGATCAGGGTCACGCCGACCAGACCGTCGAGCGGCTTGATCGACCACCAGCGCGACGGCAGGAAGCGCCGGTGGCGGACTCCGTCGGCGGTGTCGAGCACGTGCAGGGCGCCCAGGGCAACCGCCGTCAGCACCAGGCCGAGGACCATCGCCAGCATCTTGAGCACCGTCGGTGAGGTGCTGTACCGGGAGTCGATGGTCGCCGAGAACTCCAGCCCGGGCGGCGCGGGCCCCACCAGGTCGGTGAACACGCCGACGATCTGCGGCCGGAAGTCGTAGCCGCTGCGCTCGCCGCGCAGGGCGTCGCCGGGGTTGTCGTCGTCAGGGCCCTGGGTCAGGCCGACGAACTCGCCGCTGACACTGTCGGCCGTGGCGGTGAAGGTGAGCTGGCGGCAGGCCGGGCTGAGCACCTGGCTCATCGGGGCGCTGACCACCGGGGTGTTGCGCACGATGACCAGCAGGTTGTTGTTGACGCGCTCGATGAGCAGTCCGCGGTCGACGGCCTTGGGGGCTTGCTTGGGCACCGTCGACAGCAGCACGGTACGACCGGTGTTGGTCAGTCCGGCGGCGGCCTGGCAGGGGATGGTGATGCTCAGGTCGGTGGCGACGTAGCCGATGAGCGGAGCGGTGACGCTGCTCAGCGCGCCGTTCTGCGGCCAGTTCAGCTTGGCGGTGGTCTGCGTGACGGGCAGGAACGGGGTGGCGATGGCCAGCACCGCGCCGAGGAGTCCGGCGACGATGGCGATCATCCGCGCGGTTCGATGGTTGGTGCCCGCGCCGCTCACGGGGCTAGATGGTAATTCCCCCGCCTGAGGGGGTGTCTTGATGGCCATCAGTCGGGCTTTCGGACGGCCAGGATGAACGGCCCGATGGTCTTGACGGTGAAGTGCGGACCGGCGAACAGCGTCGAATCCAGGTCGACGGTGTAGCGACGCACATTCGGCTGGTTCGGGTACACGTCCTGGGCCAATCGCAGTGTGTAGGAGTCATTCGCGCCGCGGCGCATCAGGAACACCGTCGGGGGCTCCCACGGCAACGTGTCGAGCGCCTTGGCGAACTGGTCGGCCGACTTCAGGTCGGCCCAGCTTTCGATGGCGGCGGCGCGTTTGTCGAATTCCGCCAACGGGTTGGCATAGTGCGAGGTCAGACCCTGAAAGCCCAGGTAGGGGTAGTAGGCCAGGAAGCTGTAGTCGGCGGTCAGGACCACGCTCTGATCGCGGGGCCGGCCCGTCGCCGCCTGGATGGCCTGGTCGATCTCCGGGTAGTACTTCTCGGCCCCGGGCGGTCGCCGGTCGCCGCGCTGTCCGTCGCCGTCGGTGTCGGTGTAGGCGACGTCGAGGTCGGGGCGCAGCACGTCGGGGATGTCCTGGCTGAACGCGATCGCACCGGCCAGACCGATCGCCGCGGCCACCGTGAGCAGGTTGCGGTTCCATTTCGCCGCGGCGACCTGTGCCACTTCGATGAAGCCGAACGCACCCGCGGCGGCCAGCAGCACGGTCAGCGTCGGCTGCAGCCGGAACGACAGCAGCGTGGTGCCCACCAGGGTGGTCACCATCGACAGCAGCGACCAGAGATAGAAGGTGACGACGCCCATCGCCAGCGCGCCCGCTCGCACCGACGACCGGGCCCGCACGATCAGCCACAGGGTGCCGAGCATGCACAGCGCGCCGAGCAACGAGAACTGCAGCATCGGGAACGTCAGGACCGCGCCGTCGGCGGGCAGGTAGTGCTGGGCACTGCCGGTGTTGCTCATCGGTCCGCTGGCCGCGCGCAGCAGGAACGGCAGCCAGGTGATCAGTCCGATGACGATGGAGATGACGGCGATCACCGCCAGTCGCAGCAGCGGTTCCACTGAGCGTCGGGTCACCGCCACCAGCACCGCCATCAGCAGCAGCGTGAGCGCGGAGAGCCCGAGCAGCAGGGTGTAGAACGTCGCCGTCACACCCAGGAACACCCCGGTGCCGATCACCGCTGCCCAACCACCGTCGCGCGTGCGGCCCCGGATGCCTGACCACCCCAGCACCAGCACCGGCGGTAGCAGGACGGTGAGGATGGCGCTGTAGGGCTCGGGTGAGGCGTACGCGACGGTGACCGCGGCCGTCGCAGTGGTGACGATCAGCGCGTATTCGAAGCGGATCAGCTTGGTCCACAACACGAATGCCAGCACCACGGCGATCGCGATGGAGGTGATGGCCCACGGCTTGAACATCTCCCACGCCGGCATGCCCGTCAGGTCCGCCGCGCGCCCGCCGAGCCAGAACCACCCGGCCGGGTAGAACGGCGGCAGCCCCGCGTAGGTCATATCGTGCAGCGCCGGGCTGTCCGCCAGTCGCGTCAGATATTCGGTGCGGAACTGCTGGTCCACCGAGATGCCGAACAGATACAGCTTCGTCGCACCCAGCGGCATCGCCAGGGTGGCGACGGTGAACGCGGACAGGAACACCACCGCCGTCGCGTGCGCCAGCAGTCGGCGGCCGCGCCGCCACAGCAGACCGGCCCCTAATAGCGCGGCGAGACAGACGAACTGGCCGACTGTGGTCAGTGCATGCAGCTGGTTCGACGAGGGGAACGCGGGCCACTCGACGCGACTGATCGCCACGAGTGCGACGGCCGAGAACAGCACGGCGATCACCGCCACCACCACCATGTGGCCTACTGTCTTGCCGGCACCTGCCAGCGCGGTTCTCATGTCAGATAGGCAGTTTGCGGAAGATGGGTCGCGGGACATGGCGGAGCACCATCATCACGTAGCGGAACGCACCGGGCGCCCACACCAGATCCTTGCCCTTCGCCGACGCGGTGACCGCCAGGTTGGCCACGTAATCCTTGTCGACGGTGAACGGAGCCTCTTTGGCGCCGGTCGCTTTCAGGTGCGCGAGCGTCGTGCCCGTGCGGACCTGTCCGGGGCGAATGACCAGCACCCGAACGCCGAACTCCTTCAATGCTTCCCCGAGTCCCAGATAGAAGCCGTCCAGCCCCGCCTTGGTGGAGCCGTAGACGAAGTTGGACCGGCGCACCCGCTCGCCTGCCGCTGAGCTCATCGCGATGATCCGTCCGGAGCCCTGTCCCCGCATCT
>JBEVHL010000567.1:0-24094 GCA_040511255.1 Mycobacterium sp.
GTCGTTGAAGTAGATCTCGTCGGTGCTCATGCCTGACCTCCGGCTGTTGCGGACACGCGTTCTTTGGCGATTTCTTCGCCCACTTTGGTGGCCGCCGCGGTCATGATGTCCAGGTTGCCGGCGTACGGCGGCAGGTAGTCCCCCGCGCCCTCGACCTCGACGAACACGGTGACCACGGCCTGGCCGCCGGAGTGCATCGACGGCGGATCGAACTGCGGATCGTTGAGCAACCGGTAACCCGGCACATAGGTCTGCACCTGCGCCACCACGTCGCGAATGGACGCGGTGATGGCGTCCTGATCGGCGTCTTCTGGGATGGCGCAGAAGATGGTGTCGCGCATGATCATCGGCGGATCGGCCGGGTTGAGGATGATGATCGCCTTGCCGCGCTGGGCACCGCCGATCACCTCGACACCGCGGCTGGTGGTCTTGGTGAACTCATCGATGTTCGCCCGCGTGCCCGGACCCGCCGACGCCGAGGACACCGACGCAACGATCTCGGCGTACGGCACCTCCACCACGCGCGACACCGCGTAGACCATCGGGATGGTGGCCTGCCCGCCGCAGGTCACCATGTTGACGTTCGGTGCGTCCAGGTGCGCGCGCAGGTTGGCCGGCGGGATGACGCCGGGGCCGATCGCGGCGGGGGTCAGATCGATGGCCCGGATGCCGGCGGCTTCGTACTTGGGTGCGGCGTCGCGGTGTACGTAGGCACTGGTGGCCTCGAAGACCAGGTCCGGCTTCTCCTCGAGAGCCAGCAGCCAGTCGACGCCCTCGTGGCTGGTCTCCAAGCCGAGCTTGCGGGCCCGGGCCAGACCCTCGCTCTCGGGGTCGATGCCGATCATCCAGCGCGGCTCCAACCACTCCGATCGCAGCAGCTTGTACAGCAAGTCAGTGGAGATGTTTCCCGACCCGACAATGGCCACCGACGCCTTTTCCGGCATGTGAACTCCTCCTCAGTCGAACGACAGCCGGACTGAACCTAACCCGGCAAAGTCAGCTACGAAATGGTCACCGGGGCGTGCATCTATCGCCCGCGTGCACGAACCGGGTAACACCACGTCACCGGCCTTCAACCGCACCCCGAAGCTGTCCACCTTGCGGGCCAACCAGGCCACCGCGGTGACCGGATTTCCCAACACGGCATCGCTGCGGCCCTCGGCGACCACCTCACCATTGCGGGTCAGCACAGCGTCGATGTTGCAGATGTCGATGTCCTTCGGCGACACCCGTTCCTTGCCGAGCACCCAGCCCGCTGACGAGGCGTTATCGGCGATGGTGTCGCACAATTTGATCTTCCAGTCCTTGATCCGGGTGTCGATCAGCTCAATCGACGGTGCGAACGCCGCCGTCGCCGCCAGCACGTCGTCCTCGGTGCAGCCCGCGCCGGGCAGATCATCAGCCAAGATGAAGCCGACCTCGACCTCCACCCGCGGATACAGGAACGTGCCCGCGGGGACCGGCTTGTCCTCGAACACCTCCATATCGGCCAGCAGATGTCCGTAATCAGGCTCATCAACACCCATCATCTGCTGCATGGCCGCACTGGACAGACCAACCTTGTGCCCGATCACCCGAGCACCCTCAGCCACCCGCTGACGGATGTTGAGCAACTGGATCTCGTAAGCATCCACCACGTCGATATCGGGATGACCCGCAGTCAACGGATCCAACGGAACCCGACTGCGCTCAGCCTCGGCGAGCGCCGCGGCCAACGTGGTGCGCACAGCGGACGTCAGCATGATCTCCGAATAACACTGGCGGACAATGTGATCGGATTCCACTCGATAACTGTTGTCAAAGCAGCGGCAGTCATGGCTGTTCTTTCATTGCGCGGAGGTCGACGCCACCGAGGGACCCGGTGCCCATCTCAGCGTTGTGGGCGTGGGCGAAGTGGTGTAGGCCGAACACCCCGTCCATTCCGTTGCGCATGCCCATCTGGTCTTCGCACTGATTGATCGCTTTCTTGGTGAGTGCGAGACCGAATTGCGGCATGGCAGCGATGCGCGACGCTAACGCCATGGTTTCCTCCTCAAGGTTGTCGCGGGGCACGACCCGAGAAACCATGCCGATCTCGTAGGCGCGTTGAGCGGTGAATCGATCACCGGTGTAGAGAATTTCCTTGGCGAACCGGGTACCGAGCACCCACGGATGTGCAAAATATTCGACGCCAGGAATTCCCATGCGTAACACCGGATCTGAGAAGAACGCATCATCCGCGGCGACGATCAGGTCGCATACCCAGGCAAGCATTAAACCACCCGCGATGCACGCGCCGTGGATCATCGCGATGACCGGCTTAGGGATTTCACGCCAGCGACGGCACATTCCCAGATACACCTCGGCCTCCCGGGCGAAGCGTTGGTCTCCCGCTGCCCTGCCGAGGTGGTCCCACCACAAGACGGCCCGGTTGTCGTAATGCACATGGTGATCGCGACCCGGTGTGCCGATGTCGTGTCCGGCACTGAAATGTGTGCCGCTGCCGCGCAGTACGATGACATGCACGTTGGCGTCGTTGACAGCGGTAGCGAAGGCGGCGTCCAATGCGTAGGTCATGGCCGAGTTTTGTGCATTGCGGTATTGCGGCCGGTTCATAGTCACAATGGCTATGCCATTGGTGACGTGATAGGTCACCACATCGTCTTTGCCCGGCACCTGACCACCTTTCGCCGCCATGACATCTCGTGCGCATATGTAGCGTCGCCTGCGGACGCGTAGCGCGAACCGGGATTGCCCACTGACTGGAAGTCGCCTGCCTCACAGTCGTTCAAGGATGTTCGGCAGGGATCGACGCGAGAAGGGTTCACCGTGGCCGCAACGAGCACAACGCCCCGTGGGGTCCGTCGGCGGTGTCGGCGACGATTCCGTCGACGGCAAGTGCGCAATGCACAGGGTGTGTTGGCCGGGTCAGGTCCTGGGTGATTGCGATCATCGCCCATCGGTCGGGGTCAGCGAGCATGACATCGAGGACCCACGGTGTCGTTGGCCCGAGCGAGACATCGACTTTCGGGCTGTACAGGTACGGATTATGGCTGTAGTCAGCCCATGTGGGCGGGTCAATGTCGCGGTAATAGACACCGGCCTGGACCGGTTGATCCGCGGTGACGGTGTAGGTAACCCGATGGAGCACCGCATCGTCCGCCCGAGCCCCCGTCGGTGGCGCCATCATTGCGACCAATCCGAGAACGGTCACGCCGAAGGCAATCCGGCTGTTATGCGTCGCCACGGACCCACCGACTCGAACCGTCGCCGGCTGCGCAGCTCAAGAAAAGTCCGTCAGGTGCCTGCGCGACCGAGTTCTCCAAACCGGTGCAGGACGAGTTCTCGTCGCGGATACCTTCCATGGGCGGTGACCGAAAGTATCGGGGTGCGTATCTGCGCGGTGACCCGCAGAACACCAACCTTCCCCAGGATGTCGTGCCGAACGCGAAGTGGGCGGTATCCGGACAGGACGCGCCGAGAACCACGCCGCCGGTGATGCCGGGAACGCAGGACGGATCGTTGCATTCACTCGGGGCAGCGGCGGCGCCGGCTGTAGTGAAGAATCCGACGACGAGTAGTCCGATCGCAGCCGCCGGTGTGGAATGCACGGAAGCTACTGTGGCACCCAGGTTATCGGCCGGCGCCGCACTGCCCATCAGGTGGGAGGTTGCCCGCCGATCAGGCGCCGATCTTGACGAGCTTGAAGGGTAGGGCGATGAAAAGCACCTTGCTGCTACCGCAGGAGCCGCTGGTTCCGGTCGTCTGATCTTCGCCGAGGAAGGTCGACGAGGCCGTATCCGTTCCGCCGCCGTCGGGTGTTCCGGGATAGAACCGGTACACCTGCAAGCCCGGTGCCGCCGTGCCGTTCGGGCAGGGCTGCCAGTTCTCGACAGTCCGTTTGACGTACCAGACGGCGCTCTTTTGATAGATGGGTGCCGTCCAACCCCAGTCGGTGGTGACTGTGCCGGTGCATTCGGTGGGATAGCTGCAGGTTGTCGTGATCGTCCAGGTACTGCGGATACTGGCCTCGTCGTGATAGATGTCGTTCGTCTTGGCCCACTCGCCGTTGGATGTGGCGGTATAGGTGCCGTTGATCCCCCAGTCACCGGTGCTGCCCACCGCCGGTCCTGCCGGACCGGCAAGCACCGCCCCGGCCGTGATCGCGGCGGTTATCAGTACCTTCGACGTGCGCATCGCTGCTCCTGCACTCTCTTCGATGTCGTCGACCGCGCCGAGGCTCATGTGGGGAAGAGATCCTTCCACGATCGGGCCTCGGTACGGGTAGCGAGATCAGACTGCCGATACACCTGGCCGTCTGGGGTGGCGTACTGACCCGTCTGGGGGTCGTAGGTGGCGACGGCCACCGATGGCCCATGGGATTCGTTGGGAGCGAATGCACTTGGTGCAACCCCGGGACCGGGGTCCGGGCCGGGCGGCATCGGCACATCCGTCGGCGGAGCGACCGCGGGATCCTGCGGTGGAGCTGCGGGAAGTAGTGGCGTTCCCTGCAGCGGTCCGTAGATGTTGGAGTCCGGGCCGGCACGATCATCGGGCGGTACGCCTTGGGCGAGGAGGTTCGGATCCATCGGGTAGGCGCCGAGTGCATGCTGACGCATCGCCAACGGCTCATAAGGTTTGTCGCTGTCGCAGATCTCGACGGTGGGCGCGCGCTTGCCGGGCTTTCCCATACAGGGGTAGTTCCGGGCGCCGCGCACTCCGATCGGAGAATCCTGGGGCAGCTTGCAGTACAGCCCGTCGGGTGTGTCGATGTCTGAGGTGTCCTCGGGAGAGCGCCACATGTTCGGTGGCAGGAACCCGACTGTGCACGCCGGCGGATCACCGATGTTGAGGGTGAAGTCGCCTAATGCCATGCCGGTGGGATTATTCTTTGGTGCACCGTAGGACTGGGTGGAGGCGACGACTGGCGGGAGCAGCACCAGAAGTTGTTCCAGCGACGGGTGATAGGTGACGCCGACCTGGCCCAGGGTGCTGAGGTTGGCCAAGAGCACGGGTAGCGTCGGCTTGATTCGATTGAACAGACGGGACGCCTCATCGGCGGCACCGGGTCCTTGCTGCAGCACCGTCCGCACCTGACGGTCGTTGGTGGCCAGCTGCTCGGTGACCCCGCGCAAACCGCGCGCCCACGTCCGGATTGCGTCGATAGATTGGGCCTGCCCGTCGAGCAGTGGCGCACTGTCGTCGATAAGTGACCGAGACTGGTCGGCGGCCGCGCTGGCATCGCCGATCAGTTTCGATGAGGAGTCGAGCAGCGAACCGAAGTCGTATCCGGCGCCGTTGAAGCCCTTGAAGGATTCGTCGAGCAGGGGGCTGATTTTTTCCTTGGGGACGCTGCCGATCAGCGCGCTGACCTGATCCAGCATGGGGCCCACGGCTTGCGGAATCGAGGTGTTCTTCGCTGGTATGACGGATCCGTCTTGTAGGTACGGTCCGGACCCGTTACTGGGCTGCAGGTCGACATACTGTTCGCCCACCGCCGACACACTGAGCACGGCAGCGTGGAGGTCGGCTGAGATCTTCGACGAGTTGTCCAACGACAGTGTCGCCACCGCACCGTCACGGGTCGGCCGCACATCGGTGACCTTGCCGACCTGCACACCCCGATAGGTCACGTTGGAAAATTGGTACAGCCCACCGGTGCCGGCCAGTTCCAATTTGACCGTCATACGCCCGATGCCCAGAAGAGTGGGCGCCTGCAGATACACGGTGAGCATCACGGCCAGGCCGATCACCGACGCGGTCGCGAAGATCGCCAGTTGGATGCGGACGAAGCGTGTCAACATCAGTTGCCACCCCCAGCCAAGGGCGCAGTGTCATCGGGCGGCGGAACTGATGCCGGGTCGGGCGGAGGGCCGGGCGCCGGGCCTGATGGTTGTACGACTGGTGCCGGGTCGGCCGGTGACGCCGGCGCTTGCGGTGGATCGACCAGGGGCGGCATCATCGCGACGGCCGGCGGTGGCGCGGTAATCGGTTCACCGAGAGGGTCTTTGGTGTAGTTCGCATACCACGGGTCCCCGGGCGCCGGGACCAGAGGGGCACCTTCCTGCCCCCACCTGGTGCCCAGGAACAGGCCCCTCTTGAGGCGTGGAACCGTGAAATCGAAGGTGATGAACTCGTTCAGATAGTCCCCTCGGATCGCCCGGTCGATGAAGCTCTGCGGATACGGATAGGTCGGCACGTAAGCCAGGACGGTGCCCAGACTGGGTCCGACGTCTGCCAACGCACGCACGGTCGGCTCCAGATTCTTCAGGTTCGTGACCAGATCAGCCTGCGTCGCGTTGATCAATCCGGTGGCGGTACTACTGAAGACCCGAAATTTCTCCAACGCCGTGGTGATCCGCGGCCGTTCTTTGATGAGAACATCCAGTGCAGGTGGAATCCGTTGCAGCGCTTGGCTGATGACGTCGTTCTGCCCGGCCAGTGTGCCGGCCAGACGGTTCAACGCCGTGATGGAGGCATTGATGTCGTCGCGCTGTGTGGCGAGTATTCCGACGAAGTCGTTCAGTCGGGTCAGGAGGTCACGAACTTGGCCCTCGCGGCCGTTGAGCGCGGCGTTGAACTCGGTGACTATGTCGCCGACCTTCCCGAGTCCCCCGCCGTTGACGACGACCGACAGCGACGACAACGTTTGCTCGGTGGATGGATAGGTCTTCGAGCGGTTCAGTCCAATGGTGGCGCCCGGCTGTAGCCGTCCGCTGGACGGTTCGCCCAGCGGTGGATTCAGCGCCAGGTGCATCGAACCCAGCAGGCTGGTCTGTCCGACTGTGACCACCGCGTTGGCCGGGACGACCACGTCGGGCTTCACCGAGATCTCGACGTCCGCGTGCCAGTCCCGCACCGTCATCTTGCCTACGGTGCCCACGACGACGTCGCTGATCATCACCGGTGAATTCGATTCCAGTGTGCCGACATTGGTCAGTTCCACGTGGTATGTCGTCGAGTCTGAATCCCGCCCCACCGTCCCGGGTAACGGCAGCGAATTCAGTCCGTTGAACGTGCATCCGGTAGCGGCGAGTACGACGCAGGATGTGATCGCTATCAGCCGGCTGATCGGCCGTCGTCTGATCATGGTGTCCCTCCCGCGGGCGGTGGCTGGACGGGCGCCGGCGCCTCTGCCGGCAGCAGCAAGTCCTGCAGACCGGCCGGTGTTTGGGCTGGCGGTGCTTCCGCCTGCATTGGGGCGACCCCGGGTGGGATCGGTGCGCCGGGGAACAATGCCGGCGATGGGTCACCCGGTAATCCGTTAGGTGCGTATGACCCGGGCGGACCTGGTGGGGTGTCCCACCCAGCCGGGGGTGGCACATCGTCTGCGCCGGTGAACGCCGACACCGCAGGTGGAGTCTCTTGGGGTACCGGGCTGCCGCCTGCTCCGCCGGGTGCCAGGTTGGGATCGGTGTAGATGAGGTTTCCTGGGCTCGGAGCTTTACGCAAATAGGCGTTGAATGGGAACGGCAGGTAGTTGAAGTTAATCAGGCGAAGCGCCGGGCCGAGATATTGCGAACACAGTTTGGAACTCTCCGAGGCGGTGGCGTTCTTCACCGCGGCGATCGCCGAGCACACCACCGCGACCGGATTGGAGAAGTTCGACAGCGCGAACGCGCCGACCGCTGTTCCACTATCGGGGTTATAGATGTTGTAGCCGTTGGCAATAGCGTTGGGTGCAACGTGCAGAACGTTCTCCAGGGCGGTGCGGTTGTCGACGAGATTCTGAGTGACATTGCTCAGCCGCTCGAGTTGCTCGGCGGTCTGCTCCCTGCTTCCGGCGATGAATCGCTGCACGTCACCAACCGCGGTCGCCAGGTTGGTGAGCGCCCCATCCAGATCAGTTCTGCTCCCGTCGATGACGCTGGTGACGTTGGCGAGCCGGTCCTGGAATTGCACGATCTCTGTATTGCTTTCGCGCAGCGCGGTCACGAAGACCTGGAGGTTCTTGATGATGTCGACGACGTTGCCGCTACCGTCGGCGAGGATGCGGCCCACCCCGGAGAGTTGGGCAATGGACTGGCGCAGCTTGTCGCCGTTGCCGTTCATGGCATTGGCTGCGCTGTCGATGAACCGGCTCAACGAAGTCGCCGACGTGCCGTTGATCGGTCCCAGATCCGTTGCCAGTCGCATGAGTTGGTCTTTGACCTGATCCCATTCGATAGGTATCGCAGTGCGTTCGACGCCGATCTGCGCCCCGTCCGCCATGGTGGGCCCAGTGTCTTCGTAGGCCGGCGCGAGCTGTACGTACCGCGCCGCGACGAGGTTCTGCGCCATGATGATCGCTTTGGCGTCGGCTGGGATCGGCACCCCGTGATCGACAGCGAGGGTCAGCTTGGCTTGGGCGCCTTGGGGCTCGATGGCGGTGATGGTGCCGACCTTGACACCGGCAACCCGCACTTCGTCACCGGGGTAGATCGAGGTCGCCGAGGTGAAGTACGCGGTGATCGTGGTCGGGCGGATCAGTGTGTGCCGCAGCACTACTGCAGTGCCAGCGACAAGCATTACGACCAAGACAATCAACAGCGGTTTCCTGACCCGCTTGGCGCCGATCATCGTGATCCTCCTGGGATACCGTTGTGCGGCCACGGGAACTCAGCTCGCGGGCCAGCGTTGTCCGGCGGTTGGCCGGCGTTGACGCCGCGCCGGAAGCCGAACGCGTAGTCCAGAAACGGCTGCAGGGTTTGCGACGGAATCAGGTTCCCGACGAAGGCGTTGTAGTACCAGCCGTTGTTCACGGATTCACCTTGGGTGACTTGGTATTTGGCGAGTCCTTTGAGGGCTTGAGCGATGTTGTCACGGTTCTTCTCCAGCACCGCGGTCACCGAGTTGAGCTTCGCCAACGTCGGTGCCAACTCTTTTTCGTTGTCGGCGACCAACCCGGACAATTGCTTGGCCAGTGCCGAGGTGTTGGCCAGCAGATTGACGATCGCGTAGCGGCGGTCGTCGAGCACTCCCAACAGGTCGTTGGCGTTGAGCAACAGCGTGTTGACCTGCTGGCTGCGCTGCGACAGGATCCCCGTGACATCGGCGGCGCTCTTGAGCAGCTTGCCCAGTGATTCGTTACGGCTGCTGAGCGTCTGCGACAGCCGGGTCAGGCCATCGAACGTCGGGCCGAGTTGCGGCGCGATCCGGTCGATGGTGTCCGACAGTGTGTCCAGGGACTGCGTGATCGAACCGGTGTCTGTCCCCGCCGTGTTGGTGGTGAAATCGCTGGTCGCGTTGGTTAGCGAATATGGCGACGAGGTGCGGGTTATCGGAATGGTGTCGGCGGCGTGCATGGTGCCGGCGCCTGCCGGTTCCAAGGTCAGCATGCGGGCGCCGAGCACCGTGCCCGTCCTGATGTGGGCGGTGGTCTCCAGCCCGAGATGCACCTTGCTGTCCAGGCTGAAGGTGACCAGCGCTTTGCCGTGGCTGAGTGCGACATCGGACACCGTTCCCGTCGTCACGCCGGACACCTTGACGTCGTTGCCTGCCTCCAGCCCGCCGGCCTCGGCAAACAGTGCTTGGTAGCGGATGGAGGTCGCCCACGACAGCAATGTTTGCGGTTGCAGCCCCACCGCGATGACGAGCACGATCAGGACAAGACCGATGAATCCAGAGCGGATGAGTTGGGATCCATGGTATTTCAGCATCAGGGCTCCCCGCAGCGTCCGGTGTTCTGCATGATCCAGGGGAAGTAGGCCGTGCGGCCCTGAAGATCGGTCACCCGCACGTTCAGTCCACACAGGTACTGGTTGATGAAGCTGCCGTAGGACCCGAGCCGAACCAGCTTGCGGTAGTTGGCGGGAGCCTTCTGCAGCGAAAGATCGATGCGCGCCTTCGCATCGTCGTTGTCGAGCAGCGGTGCCAGCCGGGTCAGCTGGTCGACGGTGCCTGCCAGCGGTGGACGCGCCCGGGTCAGTAGGCCGGTGATCGACGCAGTTCCCTTATCCAATGCGGTGATGGCTTCTCCAATGGGATCGCGGTCGCCCGACAGACCGGTGATGAGCTGCTCGAGACGGTCGACGGCACCGGAGAACTTGTCACCGTCTTTGGCGACCGTCGACACCACCACCTGCAGATTGTCGATCAGCTGCTGTACGGTTTGGCCGTTGTCAGCCAGCGTGTTGGTGAACGACGACGTTTGCGACAGAAGCGATTCCACGTTGCCGCTTTGGCCCTGCAGGATTTCGATCAGCGAGTTGGTCAACGCGTTGACATTTTGCGGGTTCAGTCCCTGGATCACCGGTTTGAGTCCACCGAGCAACATGTCGAGATCCAGCGCCGGCAAGGTCCGGTCGGACGGGATCTGCGACCCGGGCGGCTGGATCCTGGTCGAACCGGGGCTGTCGAGGAGATCAAGGTAGCGGTTGCCCACCAGATCGAGGTAGCGCACCGCGACCTTGGTGGCCGCGGTCAGGACGACACCGCGGTCGGAGTCGAAGTCCACCACCACGGTGTTGTCCGGTTGCAGCGAGATGGCTTTGACTGTCCCGACCCGAATCCCCGCGACCCGCACGGAGTCCCCGGATTTGAGGCTGGACGCGTCGGTGAACACCGCCGAATAACTATCCGTCGAACCTGTTCGATACTGGCCGAGGATGGCGAACAACGCAGCGGTCAGGAGAAGCATCACCACCCCGAAGATGCCGAACTTGACGGCGGTAGCGCGTTGGCCCGTCATCCCGGTTGCCCTATCTGTGCGGTGTTGCGGGGCGGCCCATCGAGCGGGCCGAACAGTGCTTGCTTGAGTCCCTCAGAGTTCAACAAGATTCCCTGGTTTCCGTACTGCGCTGGATCGGCATCGATGTCGGTGACCACGAACGGTGGTCGCTCTCCGAACCCCACGTTCGGTAG
Organism: Mycobacterium sp.; assembly: GCA_040511255.1. Taxonomy (GTDB): domain Bacteria; phylum Actinomycetota; class Actinomycetes; order Mycobacteriales; family Mycobacteriaceae; genus Mycobacterium. The sequence continues at coordinate 10,822 of JBEVHL010000567.1, forward strand.
GCCTGCACACTGCGGACCTCCCTTGGCCGCGACCTTGGGCAGATTGCCGGGATAGCGATACCGCTCGGTGCCCAGGAGAAACGAATCCAGCAGCATGACTCCGGGCAGCGGCTGCGGTGGACCGGTGGCCAGTGGCTCAAGGCCTTCCAGAGCGCAGGTCAGGGCCGGGTTGTACTTGTTGGTCAAGTCGGTTGTCGGTACCAGCAGGTGCAGGACATTGGTCAGCGGGGCGCTGTTGGTGGCCAACACGTCGTTTCCGATGTTGGACAACCCAATTGCACTGACCAACAGCGAGTCGAGATCCTGCTGGCGATCAACAACGGTGTCGCTGATTCGCACTGCGCTGTTTGCGGTGGCAACGAGATCTGGCGCGGCATCGGCGTAGGCGTTGATAACCGCAGGGGCGACGGCAAGCTCGTGACTCAGGTTGGCCAGGCTCGGGTCGATTTTCACCAACAGTGCGTCCAGGTCAGACAGCGTCTGGCCTAGCTTCTCGCCCCGGCCGTTGAGTGCTTGCGCGAATGCTCCCAAGGTCTCGTTGAGCTTCTCGGGTTCGATCTGGGATAGCACCGAAACCAATTGCTGGAAAACGGTATTGATCTCGACGGTGACACTTTTGGCAGCGAGCACCTGACCGGCGTACATCGATTGCGACGACGGGTCGGCCGGGGGCACCAGTTCGATGAACTTGGAACCGAACACGGTGGTCGAGGCTACGTCGACGAGTGCGTTCGCGGGAATGATCGCCAGCTCAGCAGGATCCATCGCCAAGTGGATGGCCGCCTGCCCGTCCGGCAGGGATTCTATCGATACGACCTTGCCAACTTGGGCGCCATGCAACTTGACCTTGGCGTCTGGCCCCATCACCAGACCGGCGCGAGGTGAAAGCACCGTGACCGGGACACTGCCGACCGCACCACCGCGGAACAGCACGACCGCGCCGACGATGATCGCGGCGATCACCACGATGGTGGCCAGGCCCGCCAAGGGTCGTACTGCGTCACGCGACATTGGTGTGCCCCTTAACCCGACAGGTTGAAATTGCCGTTGGCGCCGTAGACGGCCAGTGAGATCAGCAGCGTGATCGATACGACGACGATCAGCGACGTCCGTACGGCGTTGCCCACTGCCACCCCGACCCCGGAGGGGCCGCCGGTCGCGAAATAGCCGTAGTAGGTGTGTATCAACAGAATGGCCAGTGCCATCAGAACGGCCTGCAGGAACGACCAGAGCAGGTCGATGGGGTTCAGGAACGTGTTGAAGTAGTGCTCGTACAGCCCGCCGGATTGGCCGAGCAGCACTACGGTGGTGAACTGGCTGGCCAGGAAGGACAGGATGACTGCGATGCAGTACAGCGGCGTGATCGCAATCATCCCCGCCACGATGCGGGTGCTCACCAGGTACTCGACCGGCCGGATGCCCATCGATTCCAGTGCGTCGACCTCTTCGTTGATGCGCATCGCCCCTAGCTGTGCGGTGACGCCGGCACCGAAGGTGGCGGCAAGCCCGATGCCCGCGACAATCGGGGCAGAGATGCGGACGTTGATGAAGGCCGCCAAGAACCCCGTCAGCGCTTCGATACCGATGTTGCCCAGGGAGCTATAACCCTGGATGGCCAACACCCCGCCGGTGGCCAGCGTCAGAAAACCGACGATCACCACGGTGCCACCGATCATCGCCAATGTGCCTGCACCCATCGAGATCTCGGCGATAAGCCGGATTACTTCGCGACGGTAATGCGCGGCCGCAAACGGCACGGCCGCCAAAGCTTTCGCATAGAACACCACATGATCGCCCAGGACACCCAACGCTGACACGGGTCGGCCGACGCCCTGGGCCAACCGGGGGTAAGCAGTCCGCAGTGTCATGAGTCGCTCCTCATGAGGACGTCATCTGGATGCCGATCGCGGTCACCACGACGTTGATGACGAACAGGGCCATGAAGGCGTACACCACAGTCTCGTTCACGGCGTTGCCGACGGCTTTGGCGCCGCCACCGGAGATCGTCAACCCGCGGTAGCAAGCCACCAGGCCGGCGATCAGGCCGAACAGGGCGGCCTTTACACACGAGATGATCACCTCGGGCACCCCGGTGAGCAGGGTGATGCCGGCCGCGAACGCACCGGGGTTGACGTCCTGGACGAAGACGGAGAAGAAATAACCGCCGAGAATGCCGATGATCACCACCAGGCTGTTGAGCAGAAGGGCAACCAGACCGGACGCCAGCATGCGGGGGGTGACCAGGCGCTGCACCGGGTTGATACCGAGGACCTCCATTGCGTCGATTTCTTCGCGGATGGTCCGCGAGCCGAGGTCGGCGCACATCGCGGTCGCTCCGGCCCCGGCGACGATCAGCACCGTGACCAACGGGCCGACCTGGGTGACCGCGCCGAATGCCGCTCCTGCACCGGACAAATCAGCTGCGCCAAGTTCCCGAAGAAGAATGTTCAACACGAAGCTGACCAGCACCGTGAACGGAATGGCCACCAGCAGCGTCGGGGCCAGCGACACCCGGGCGACGAACCAGGACTGGTCCAGGAACTCCCGCCACTGAAACGGCCGGACGAAGATGAATTTCACTGCATCCGCCGACATCGCGAACAGTCCGCCGATGGCTGACATCGGGGCGTCGATGCGTCCGCGAATCATCGCCGCTCCTCTCGTGTCGGGGCGTCCGGGTGCGGACGGCTGTGTCTCGACGCGCAAAAGAGTGGCAGCACAGTGAGCTACGGCACAGAGGACGTCCCGCCTACCGGGAGACCGTCTCGACGGGGATGCTGACCTCGGGTCCCCCCGACCCGGTCACCGGGATGAGCCGGTAGGCGAACGGCCACATGTGAAAGCCTGACGATTACCCGCGCCCGTAAAGACGGAGGAACAATGGCTTACGTTTCCGACACGACCACCGCTGACGCTGCCGCCGGCAGCTTGCGTGAAATCGCCACGCCGGCAGGGATGCTGCGCTACTACGATGTCGGGGACGGACAGCCGCTGCTGTTCCTGCACGGGTCGGGGCCCGGGGTCACCGGTTGGCGCAACTTCCGCGGAATACTTCCCGTTTTTGCCGCTGACTTCAGGTGCCTGATCTTGGAGTTTCCCGGCTTCGGCGTCAGTGACGACTTCGGTGGGCATCCAATGGTCACCGCGCAAGGTGTGGTCGCACCGTTCTTGGATGCACTCGAGGTGGACCGGGCCCACATCGTCGGTAATTCGATGGGCGGTGGCGTTGGCATCAACACCGCCATCCACCATCCCGACCGGGTCGGGCGACTGGTGACGATCGGCGGCATCGGCACCAATCTATTCAGCCCCGGCCCCAGCGAGGGCATTCGACTGCTACAGGAATTCACCGAAGATCCCACCCGGCAGCGGCTCGTCGACTGGCTGAACTCCATGGTGTTCGACCAGTCCATCGTCACCGACCACTTGATCGAGGAACGTTGGGCTCTCGCCACCGCTCCGGAAACACTTGCCGCGGCCCGACGCATGTATGGCAAGGCGGCATTCGCGGCCATGATGCAAATGATGAAGACGGCTGACCTGCCGATGCCGTGGGCGCAGATGCACAAAGTCGCGGCCCCGACCCTGCTGACCTGGGGCCGCGATGATCGAGTGAGTCCACTGGACATGGCCCTGATCCCGATGCGCACGATCCCGAACGCCGAACTGCATGTGTTCCCAAATTGCGGACACTGGGCGATGATCGAGGCCAAGGCGGCCTTTGAAAGCACGGTCCTGGCCTTCCTCACCCGATCCTAAACCGAAGGAGCGCGCTGACTTCGCCGGTGCCGAGCGAACCGGTAGAGGTAGCGCGGCAGCCCCGACGGCGGTACCCGGGCCGGCCAGTCATCCGACCGAAAGTAGGCGTCCGAGCCCCCGTCCACGAAAACCACACTGCCGCAGAGGAAGTCCGCGGCCTCCGACAGCATGAACACCATCCAATCCGCCAAGTGCCCGGCATCACCGAATTCACCGACCGGCACTGGGAAGGTGTTGATGGCCTCGGCTTCCCGCGGTGTAGCGAGCTGCTTTTCCAGCAGCGGGGTCATAATCGCGCCGGGCGCGAGGGCGTTGAGCCGAATACCCGCTCCGGCCCACCCGGCAGTCACCGCCTGTCGCCGCACCCAGCGGGCCACCGCAATCTTTGATGCCGCGTAGGCCATGGCCGGAGCGGCGCTGCGAAACATCTTGACCGCCGCCACTGCCTTGGGCAGGTCCCCAGCAAGTATCGCCCGCACCGCCCGTTGGGGCACCATCGGTACGGTCGTCGTCGAATTACTGGCGACAACAACCACTTTAGCGCGGCCTGCGGCGGCGAACGCCGGCCGCCAGGCCGTCGACAAGTCGACGACTCCGTTGTAATTGACCTCGAAGATGAGTCTCGGACTGTCCGCCCCGGGGGCCGGGCCCACGCCCGCAGCGAGCACTGCCCCATCGAGCCGACCCTTGGCGGCGAGAAGGACCGCGTCGGCTGCTATTTGTCGTCCCCGGGCGGTAGACAGATCGGCAAGCACCTCGGCCTCGCGCTGGTCTACCCCGATCACGGTGTGACCGGCCGCCCACAACTTGTCTGCGGCGTGGCGTCCCATTCCCGACGCTGACCCGGTGACTGCGTAGACGCCCATGACATACCCTTCGTGATGATCTGTGATCGCGATCGCCGGATTGCCGCTGATCATGCCTTCTGGGTAAGCCCGGCGTCGACGACCGGTTCTACCCACGGCACGGGCAGCAGGTTTCGCGCGGCGAGTACCTGTGCGGCGTCCTCGGCGGTGGGATTGGCCAGGTCCGGCCGTAATCGCTTGAAGGTCGACTTGTTGAGCAAGGTCGCGGTGCCGACAGCGCCGGGTGCACCGTATTCACCCGGATCCCCTGCTGCCCCAAGATCATTGGCCAGCGTACGGGCCAGCCCGACGAGCGCCGGTCAGTCACGCACGTCAGCGAGTCCGGCCACGCATCGCCGACCGCGGTCACGCACATGAGCGGCGGTGTCGTCCAAATCGTCTGCAACGGCGGGGACGTCCATGGCGATCACATCAGCTCCCTCGTCGGCGAACCGTTTGCAATGTGCGCGTCCTGTCCCCCGGACCGCCCCGGTGACCACTACAACCCTGTTGAGCAAGCCAGCCATCACGACGCCTTGATCACCGTGAACCCTTTGTATCCGGCGTCGGCGACCTCCGCACAGATGTCGTTGTAGACGGCGAACCCGCCGATGAACAACATGAAGACCCGCGGCTTGCCTGGGATATTGGCGCCCAGGTACCACGAGTCAGCCTGGGTGAACAGCGTGGCCTCGGCCCGTCGAGCGCATTCAGCGATCCAGTTGTCCACAGCCTCCGGACTGGCTTCCAGCGCGCGGTAATCGTGTTCGTCGAGGTAGTCCATGGCCGCGGCGATCCAGTTCACATGCGCCTCCGCGTGCAGCACCATGTTGGCCAGCACCGCGGGCGCGCCGGGGCCGGAGATGAGAAATAGGTTGGGGAACCCGTCGACACCCAATCCGAGATAGGTCCGCGGACCGTGCTCCCAGTCGTCACGCAACCGCTCCCCGCTACGGCCGACGATGTCAATCTTGGCCAGTGCACCGGTCATCGCGTCGAATCCTGTTGCCAGCACGATGATATCGAGGTCGTAGTGCGCATCGTTGGTGTTGATCCCGGTCGCGTCGACGGATTCGATCGGAGTGGTACGCACACTGACCAGGCTCACGTTGGGCCGGTTGAAGGTCTGGAAGTAGTTGGTGTCAGTGCAGATTCGCTTGGTTCCGATCGGGTGGTCGGATGGGATCAGCAGATCAGCCACCTCGGGGTCGTCGATCACCGCGCGGATTTTCTGTTCGTAGAACCGTCGCGCCTCGTCGTTGGCAGTCGGGTCAATCATCTGGTCGGGAAACGTCTTGGAGAACAGCACACCCCCCAACTGCCAGCGATGCTCAAACTGCGCGCGGCGCTCCTCGGGCGAGACCTCCATGGTCATTTTCGGGTGCGCAATGTGCGGCGACCCACCGCCGCTGCGCCACGACAACCGGCGCCGCTCGCCATAGTTGGCCTTGATTTTGGCGAGGTCGTCGACACTCAGGGGTTTATTTCCTGCCGGGACACTGTAATTGGGCGTGCGCTGGAACACATAGAGATGAGCGGCCTGCTCGGCGATGATCGGGATGGACTGAATCCCCGAGGAGCCGGTCCCGATGACGCCGACACGCTTACCGGTGAAGTCGACGGCATCGTGCGGCCAGTGGGCTGTGTGGTAGATCTGCCCGGCAAAGCTGTCCAGTCCCGCGAACGCCGGAGTCATCGCAGCAGATAACGGGCCGGTGGCCATCAGACAGAACCGGGCGGAGATCACCTCTCCGGTGTCGGTGGTGATCGTCCAGCACAGCGAGATCTCGTCGAGGACCGCCGAGACCACCCTGGTGTTGAAGGTGATGTCGCGGCGCAGATCGAGCTTGTCGGCCGCCCAGTTGAGGTAGCGCAGGATCTCGGGCTGGGTGGCGTACTTCTCGGTCCAGTTCCACTCCTGCTCGAGCTCGGCGGAGAACGAGTAGCTGTAGTCCACGCTCTCCACATCGCAACGTGCACCTGGATACCGGTTGTGGTACCACGTGCCGCCGACGTCGGGCGCGGACTCGAACACCCGTACCGATCGCCCTTGGGAACGAAGTTTGTGCAGCGCGTAGAGACCGGCGAAACCGGCGCCGACAACCACCGCATCCAGGGTCTGTTCGACATGCTGGTCGGCCGCAACATTCACAGTGGGCACGCTAGGCCCACCCAGAGCCTTGAACCGCGTCGTTTCCCGGTGACTGGACGCTGCACCAGAAGCCTCCCGACCACTGGGCAAGGGTCGCGTGTCGCCGCTGGGGCCCGGCGACAATTCAGTCATGCCAGAGGTCGGACCTGTCGATGCCACAACCGATGCCGCTGTCACCGTCGACTTGGACGGCACCTGCCACCAGCTGGCGTGGCCACGGGACAAGACCCTGGTGGACATGATGCTGGACGCCGGAATCGAAGTGCCCCACTCCTGCCGGGAGGGCCACTGCGGTTCGTGCGTGGCCACCGTCATATCCGGGCGGGTGGCGATGGCCGAGTGCGACATTCTCGAACCTGACGATCTGGCCGACGGTCTCATCCTGGGATGCCAAGCACGGCCGGTCACCGGCGATGTGCACATCGAGTTCTGATGCACGTGGGCGCGGTCGCAAGCCCCGAATTCGGTCCGCTGTGTGGGATCAGCTCCGGTCACCCACCTGACTGCGGTACACCATCACTACAGCCCCCACACGTTAGGACGTCCACATGAGCGAGCGGGTACACGACAAAATCAACGAGATCGCCGACCAACTGCGCGAACAGGCCTGGGAAGCAGAGAAACTGGGCCAGTTGCCCGACGCCACCGTCAAGCAGATGAAGGCCATCGGCAACATCCGGCTGCTCCAACCCAAGAAGCACGGCGGTCTGGAGGTCCATCCTCGCGAGTTCGCCGAGACGGTGATGGCGACCGCCGCACTGGATCCGGCGGCGGGCTGGATCAATGGCGTCGTTGGGGTGCATCCCTACCAACTGGCCTACGCGGACCCGCGAGTCGCCGAAGAAATCTGGGGCGACGACGTCGACACCTGGGTCGCCTCCCCCTACGCCCCGCAGGGCGTGGCCAGGCCGGTCGACGGTGGGTATCTCTTCACCGGACGGTGGCAGTTCAGCTCCGGTACTGACGCCTGTGACTGGATCATCCTGGGAGCCATGATCGGCGACGCCGACGGCAAGCCGCTGATGCCACCGCAGATGCTGCACATGATTCTGCCCCGTGAGGACTATGAGATTGTGCCGGACTCGTGGGATGTGGTGGGGCTGCGCGGAACCGGATCCAAGGACGTCATCGTCAAAGATGCGTTCGTACCGTCCTATCGCACCATGGACGCGATGAAGGTGATGGACGGCACGGCGCAGCGCGAAGCGGGGATGACCGAAACCCTGTACCTGATGCCGTGGTCGACGATGTTCCCGCTGGGCATTTCGTCGGCGGTGATCGGCATCGCCGAAGGCGCGTTGGCCGCACACTTGGACTACCAGCGGGAGCGGGTGAATTCCAGCGGAGTCGCCATCAAGGACGACCCCTACGTGATGTACGGGATCGCCGAGGCCGCCGCCGACATAAACGCTGCCCGCCAGGAACTGTTGGCCAACGCCGACCGGATCTACGACATGGTCGATGCCGGCCATGAGGTGTCGTTCGAGGACCGCGCCGCGGGTCGGCGTACCCAGGTGCGGGCAGTCTGGCGGGCTGTTGCGGCCGTCGACCAGATCTTCGCCCGCTCGGGCGGCAACGCGATGCGGATGGACAAGCCCTTGCAACGCTACTGGCGCGACGCGCACACCGGCCAAGCGCACGCAATTCACGTGCCAGGGACCGTGTTCCATGCTTCGGCACTGAGCTCACTCGGCGTCGACCCGCAGGGCCCGCTGCGCGCCATGATCTGACATTTGTGGCGACTGCAATCAACAGTTAGGACAATCCAATGGGCCTCATCAAGAGCTTGGGCTACGTCAAGGTGCAAACCGCCGACATCGACCGCTGGCGTCAATTCGCCTTCGATGTTCTGGGGTTCGCCGAGGGCAGGGGCTCCGACGAGTCCGCGCTGTATCTACGGATGGATGAGCGGGCCGCCCGCATCATCGTGGTACCTGCGGACACCGACCGGATCGTCACCGTCGGCTGGGAGGTGCGAGACCACGCCGCGCTCGTGCGCGTGAGGGCCGCATTGGACGCTGCCGGGGTGCCGTTCAAACAACTGATGCAGGACGACGCCGATGCCCGGCGCATCGAGGAGGGCATCGCCTTCGACGATCCGGCAGGCAACGCACTGGAGGTGTTCCATGGCGCGGTACTCGACCACAGCCCGGTGGTGACACCGTTCGGCGCGAAATTTGTCACCGGCGATCAGGGCCTGGGCCACGTGGTGCTTCCGGCCCTGGACGTGCCCGGACTCTTCGAGTTCTACACCGAGGTACTCGGTTTCGTCTCCCGCGGCGCGTTCCGGGTACCGACTCCGCCGGAGTTCGGACCCATCAGGGTCCGCTTCCTGGGCACCAACGAACGCCACCACAGCATGGCGATCTGCCCCGCGATGACCGTCCGCGATCCGGGCCTGATCCATCTGATGGTGGAAGTCGACAGCCTCGACGCCGTCGGGCAGGCCCTGGACCGCGTCAACCGGGACGGTTTCCAGCTGTCGTCGACATTGGGCCGCCACACCAACGACAAGATGGTGTCGTTCTACGTGCGTGCGCCGGGCGACTGGGATATCGAGTTCGGCACCGAGGGTATGCGGGTCGACGAAAACCATTACACCGCTGAGGAAATCACCGCGGATAGCTACTGGGGTCACGCCTGGGTCAGCGACCTGCCTGCGGCAATGCGGTCATGACGTCGCCCGAAGACCTCAGACCGGTAGCTGCTGCTTCGATCACCAGCTGGGACCACGAGGCCGACGTCGTCGTCGCCGGCTACGGTGTGGCCGGCGCCGCTGCGGCCGTCGAAGCGTGTAGAAACGGTGCCGACGTTCTCGTCCTGGAACGCACCGGCTCCTGGGGCGGGGCCGCGTCCATGGCGGGCGGCTTTATCTACCTCGGCGGCGGCACCCCGATTCAAAAGGCCTGCGGCTTCGCCGATTCGGTCGACAACATGGCGGCGTACCTCAACGCGGCGATGGGCCCCGGCGCCGACCCTGTCCGGATCGCCGACTACTGCGAAGGCAGCGTCGAGCAGTTCAACTGGCTGGTGGGCTGCGGTGTCCCGTTCAAGGCCGAGTTCTTCGGAGAGCCCGGTTGGGAACCGATCGGCGATCAGGGCCTGATGTACAGCGGCGGCGAAAACTCGCATCCGTTCAACACCATCGCCACGCCGGCACCCCGCGGTCACGTACCGCAGATGTCGAACAAGAAGCAAGGCGAGTCCAGCGCCGGCTACATGCTGATGAAGCCGCTGGTGGAAACCGCCACCGCGGCCGGCGCGCGGGCCCTCTACGACGTGCGGGTGCAGAAACTCATCGTCGAGTCCGACGGTCGGGTTGCCGGAATCCGGGCCCGCCAATATGGCACCGAGGTCACCATCCGGGCCCGGCGCGGCATAGTGCTCGCAACGGGCAGCTTCGCCTACAACGACGCCATGGTGGCGCAATACGCGCCGCGGATTGCCGGGCGTCCGGCGGCGTCGATCGAGCAGCACGACGGCCAGGCCATTCGAATGGCGCAGGCCCTCGGCGCCGACCTGGCCCACATGGACGCCACCGAGGTGGCCATCTTCATCGATCCCCAGCAGCTGGTGCGCGGGATCCTGGTCAACAGCCGAGGGCAGCGCTACGTCGCCGAGGACACCTATCCCGGGCGCATCGGTCAGCTAACCCTGTATCACCAGGACAACAATGCCTATCTGATCATCGACGGCGATTCCCAGGATGAGGCGATGGCATCACCGTCGCCGCAGCTGATGATGCGCCCGCCCACCTGGGTGTGCGATTCGGTCGCCGATCTCGAAGCCGAGATCGGTCTGGCGCCGGGCTCCTTGCAGGCCACCGTTGCCGCCTTTAACGCAACCGCGGCGCGCGGTGAGGATCCACTGTTGCACAAGAAGGCGCAATGGCTGCGACCCATCGTCGGTCCGGTCGGGGCCATCGATCTGCGAGAGAGCACCGGCGGGTTCACCCTCGGCGGACTGCAGACCACGCTGGACGGTGAGGTGTTGCACGTCAGCGGCCAGCCCATTCCCGGCCTGTACGCCGCGGGCCGATCGACCGCGGGCCTGGCGGCCTGGGGATACGCCAGCGGCATATCACTCGGTGACGGCAGCTTCTACGGCCGCCGTGCAGGTAGGCGCGCCGCCAAAGGCTGACAAGGCCGCTATCGCAGATTCGCCGTCCGACACCGAGGGGTATGTCGGACGGCGGTTTCTGTTCGCGATGTGACCACAACCACTCGGTGTATGGTACAAACAGTCATATAGCTACTTGTCATATGTATCCGGCATCACAGCCCGAAGAGGACCCCATGACGTCAAGGTCGCAGCAACTCGAAGTCACCACCCCCAGCGCCGTCATCGACCGCATCTCCCTGGTACTCGACGCTTTCGATGGGCCTGGTCGACTGACCCTGGCCCAAGTGGTGCGCCGAACCGGGTTACCCCGCTCCTCTGCACACCGCATGCTCGATCGGCTGGTGCAGTTGCGGTGGTTGCGCCGCAGCGGTCGTGACTACGAACTCGGTATGCGCCTGGTCGAACTCGGCTCGCTGGCCGTGCACCAGGACCGCCTGCACAAGGCCGCGGCCCCGCTCCTGCAGGAGTTGCACCGCGCCACCGGACTGGTCGTCCACCTGGCCGTACTCGACGGCACCGACGTGGTCTATCTCGACAAGGTCGGCGACCGGATGGCCGCGGCCATCCCGACCCGAGTGGGCGGGCGTCAGCCAGCGCAATGCGCCGCCGTCGGCAAGGCGATCCTGGCATACACTGACAACTCCGAAGCCGTCGACCTGACCGCCCGCAAGACCCGCTTCTCGATCACCTCGGCCGCCCAGCTGGCGAGCGAACTGGCCAAGGTCCGCTCGCACGGTGTGGCGTTCGACCGCGAAGAATCGCTGGGCGGCTTTGGATGTGTCGCGGCTCCCATCGGCGGGCCCGGCGAGGCAGTGGCCGCGGTGTCGGTGTGCGGCCCGATGAACCGGATGATGTTCGACCAACGGTTGGCCGCCCCCGTCCGGATGACCGCGATGGGCATCTGGCGCGATGTCGAGGACGGCCCGCAACGGGTCGTGCCGACGCTGCAGCAGTCCCGCCCACTGCGTTCCGCGCCAGCCCCGCAGTACGCGTGAACCTCGACCCCCAGATCGCCGACATGATCGGCGCGTTGGACGCTGGATTCCCACCCGTGCACACCATGACCGGTGCGGAAGTCCGCGCGGCGATCCGGTCCCGGTTCGTGCCGGCAACCGACCCAGAGCCGGTGGGTGCAGTCACGGATACGTCGATTATCGGTCCGGGCGGCGATATCGCGGTCCGGATCTACCGCCCGGTCAGCGACGCCGCTGCACTGCCGGTTGTGGTGTATGCCCATGGCGGCGGCTTTGTGTTCTGTGACTTGGACACCCACGACGGACTGTGTCGTGATCTGACGAATCGCATTGGTGCGGTGGTTGTTTCAGTGGACTATCGATTGGCCCCGGAAAGCCCCTGGCCCGCGGGTGTCGAGGATCTGTTCACGGTTGCTCAGTGGGTCGCCGACAATGCAGAGACACTGGGTGTCGATGCTGGCCGGGTCGTGGTGGGCGGAGACAGTGCCGGCGGCAACCTGGCCGCCGTCACCGCGCTGATGGCCCGCGATCGCGGCGGCCCGCAACTGGCCGGTCAGCTACTGGTGTACCCGGTGATCGCGGCCGACTTCGACACGGAGTCCTATCGGCTGTTCGGCCAGGGCTACTACAACCCGAAACCTGCGCTGCAATGGTATTGGGATCAGTACGTGCCCGAGGTTGCCGACCGCGCCGACCCGCACGCCTCTCCTTTGGCCGCGGATCTGCGCGGGCTACCCGCGACGGTTGTCGTCATCGCCGGCCACGATCCGCTGCGGGACGAGGGCGTCGCCTACGCCGACTCACTGGAGGCGGCCGGCGTGACGGTGACCCGGCTGTTTTATGAGGGCGGTGTGCACGGGTTCATCACGATGCCTGTGCTCGAATTGGCACAGCAGGCCAGAGCCGATGTCAGTAGTGCAGTGGCACAACTGGTTTCGAAGTCTCGAGTATAGTGACCGGGCCGTAGCGCTGTTCTGGGTCCAGCACGCAGTGGGTGCGTCCGAACACCGTGACCATGCACTTGTTGTTGTGCGTACACCGACTGCGGACGGCGGGGTCTGCCCTCATGGCGTTGACCAGGCCGGGTTCGCGCAGTAGTGCTCGGCCCATCGCGATGAACTCGAATCCCTCGCCGAGGGCGGTATCGAGGTGGTCACGATTGGTGATACCACCCAGCAGTACCAGTTTCGTGTTGCGGATCGCCGGCACAAACTGGCGAGCGGCCGCCAGCATGTAAAGGTCCTCGTAGGGGTAGCTACCCATCGCCCACTTCCCCATCACCCGCAGCGGCAGTCGCATCGCCGGGGGCATGACCTTCGCGAACTCCTTGACCGGCACGTCGCCGCGGAACAGGTACATCGGCTTGAATACCGAGGAGCCCTGCGTCAGCTCGATTGCGTCCAGGGTGGCATCAGCGTCCA
>JBEVHL010000568.1:0-3034 GCA_040511255.1 Mycobacterium sp.
GGAAGTAGCCGTTTTGGCGAAGGCGCTGCGGGACGGCCGTCAGGCGGTGGCTGCCGAGATCGCCGGCTCCAACCGCGCCAAGGCCTCCCGTGACACCGATCCGCGACTCGGTAACGACAGCATCCGGGCCCGCCTGGACAGCATTCTCGCCGCCGGAACCACGCGCGGCCCGGCCGAGGCGCGTCGACAGAGCCAGGACGCCCGCCTGCATCTGCCGCCGCTGCCGACCACCACTCTCGGCTCCTACCCGCAGACCACCGCCATCCGGAAAGCGCGGGCCGCGCTGCGCTCCGGCGAGATCGACCAGGCCGAGTACACCCGCCGCATGCGGGCGGAGGTCGCCGCGGTGATCGCCCTGCAGGAAGACCTCGGGCTGGACGTCCTGGTGCACGGCGAGCCCGAGCGCAACGACATGGTGCAGTACTTCGCCGAACAGCTCGACGGGTTCTTCGCCACGCAGAACGGATGGGTGCAGTCCTACGGAACTCGGTGCGTCCGGCCGCCGATCCTGTTCGGCGATGTCAGCAGGCCGCAGCCGATGACCGTCGAATGGGCCACGTACGCAAAATCTTTGACGGATAAGCCGGTCAAGGGCATGCTCACCGGACCGGTGACGATCCTGGCCTGGTCGTTCGTCAGGGACGATCAACCGTTGGCCGATACGGCCAACCAGATCGCGCTGGCCATCCGCGACGAGACGGTCGATCTGCAGGCGGCGGGTATCGCCATCATCCAGGTAGACGAGCCCGCGCTGCGGGAGCTGTTGCCGCTGCGGTCAAAGGACAAGGATGACTATCTGGCGTGGGCGGTCGGCGCATTCCGGTTGTCCACCTCCGGGGTGAGCGACGCGACGCAGATTCACACGCACCTGTGCTATTCGGAGTTCGGTGAGGTGATCGGTGCCATCGCCGACCTGGATGCCGACGTCACCTCCATCGAGGCCGCCCGCTCGCACATGGAGGTGCTCGACGACCTCAACGCTGCCGGATTCTCCAACAGTGTCGGGCCCGGCGTCTATGACATCCACTCCCCGCGGGTGCCGAGCACGGCCGAGATGGCGGAATCGCTCCGATCGGCGTTGAAGGCCGTTCCTGCGGAACGACTTTGGGTCAATCCGGACTGCGGCTTGAAGACCCGTGGTGTCGAGGAAGTCACCGAGTCGCTGCGCAACCTGGTCGCTGCGGCGAGCCTGGTTCGCGCCGAACGCTGAGCTGACGCTAGGTTCAGTGAAATCCAGCCGAGCTTCAGCTGCTTGAGATCACCCCGGCGACGCAGGACCGGTGGCTGGCCTCGACGTCGGTGAGGTGGCTGTGCATCGCCGAGGCCGCGGTGGGCCCGTTTCCGGCAGCGATTGCTTCAACCAACTGTTTGAGACGCTCCAGGGTGCGCCGCCGCAGACGTGCGTCGTGGCGGCTGGTGCTGCGCGCTTCGGTCACCCGCATGGCGAGGGTGGACGTCAAGCTGTAGAGCACCGTGTTGCCCGCCATCCGGGCGACCTGGTCGTGAATCCGGGCGTCGATCCTGGCGAACTGCGCGGGATCGTTGACGGCGCTCTCGGCGAGGGCGACAAGCTCAGCAAGTCGCGACACGGCATCACCCGTGGCCCGCTCGGCGGCAAGTTCTGCGGCCGGCGGCTCGAGCAGAAGTCGCACCTCCATGAGTTCCAGCCGGTCGACCTGCGCAACGAAGGTGCCTGATCTCATCCGTTGCTCGAGCAGTCCCTGACCGACCAGAACGCTCAAGGCGATGCGGATGGTGGGACGGGACATGCCGAGTTGCTCGGCCAGATCGCGTTCGGAGGGTATGCGGTCGCCCGGGGCCAGCGCGAGAGTCATCAGCAATTCCCACAGCTGTTCCTCGACCGGCATCCCGCCCCCTCAGCGCCCAAAGTTTGGTGTTGCGGCTGGATAATCCAACCCCTATAGTCTGGATAATCCAGATGGATCCATAGTAGCTTTCCGTAGCTCGCGCGGGAAACCACCGAACTTGCCCCTCTGGACCGATGACATCACGACTACACGCTTTCCGCTCGACGAGTTGTCCGGATCGATTGGAGCGTCACCCGATATGGCATGTGACACCGAGCCTTTGGAGGATCGTCGGGCATGAGGGCGCTCGTGTACGAGGCACCGCAGACCATGAGCCTGCGTGAGGTGCCACGCCCGACTCCGGCCCCCGGTGAGGTACTCCTGCAGGTGGTCTATTCGGGCATCTGCGGGTCCGAACTCAGCGGCTTCATGGGCAAGAGCAGTATCAGAACGCCACCGCTGGTATTCGGACATGAGATCGCCGGATACGTGGCCAAAGTGGGTGCAGGAACCGATTTTTCGTTGCCGGTCGGCACTCGGGCGACCGTGTACCCGCTGCTGGTATGTGGCGGCTGCCGGTACTGCGTCACCGCTCGCAGCCATCTGTGCCGCACGCGACGCCTGCTGGGTGCAGCACTGCCGGGCGGAAACGCCGAATACGTTCTGATGCCCGCCGCGTCGGTGGAACCGATCCCGGACTCGCTCACGCTGCGGGATGCGTCCATGGCAGAGCCGGCGGCCTGCGCAATCCACGCGGTGTCCCTCAGTGCCGTCGCGCCGGCCGACGCAGCCCTGGTGGTAGGGGCAGGCCCGATCGGTCTGTTCGTCATCCAGGTTCTGCGCGCCTACGGCGTGGTGGATATCTATGTCGCGGACCCGAATCCAGCTCGGCTGAAGATGGCCGCGGCCTTGGGTGCAACGCCGATCTCCCACGACGCGGAGGGACTGCGGGCCGACGTGGATCGGCTCACCGGCGGGGCCGGGGTGATGGTCAGCTTCGACGCCGCGGGCACGGTGCAGACCCGGCTCAATTGCGCTGCGGCGACCGCGGCGGGAGGCAAGGTGATGCTGATCGGTCTGCACGCCGAAGAGACCTCGCTGCCGATAAACATGCTGATCCGCAACGAGATCGCTGTGCACGGGGTGTTTGCCTACACCCAAGCGGAATTCAGGACGGCGGTCGCCTGGCTGGCCGACGGCCGGATCGGTCTGCGCGACGGGGTGGT
>JBEVHL010000569.1:0-8240 GCA_040511255.1 Mycobacterium sp.
TTCTATGTCGGACAACGGCTTTGCGGCCGGCCCCTCAGATACTCCGCGAATCCGGCTTCTGGTATACCCGCCACCGCAGCTCGATCGGGCTCTGGTCCCGGGGCACGTCGAACACGTCCTGCCCGCTGACCCACTCCTCGTACCAACTCGTCTGGGGCCACGAGCCCTCGGGCAGATGCGCCTTCTCGTACTCGTACACCGAGTCGTCGGCGATCAATTGCAGCGGCAAATTGCTTGCCGCCCAGGCTATTTCGTCGTCGGTGAAGATCGTGGTGTAGTACTGCTGGCCCAGTTCGCGGGCGGCGTCGTCGGGGGTGTAGCCGGGCTTGGCCAAGAAGGCGTTGAAGACTAACCGCCCGCCGGGGGCCAGACAACCGGCAGCCAGTTCGAAGACCCCGCGCAATTGCTGGATGGACCTGAAGTCCGAGACCACTTCCGACAGCAGGATCAGTTGGTAGTCGCGCCGCAGCTCCAGGTTGGACCCAAATACGTCGCCTTGGATGACGTGCACATTGAGCAGTTCACGCTGGGCGTCCGATGCGATCATGTCGGCGAACTTCGGGGTCAGCTCCACGGCATCGACGGGATGCCCGCGGCGGGCCAAAGCCAGTGCGTTGCGACCTGTTCCGGCCCCGATGTCGAGCACCGGGAACGACGCCGGATCCGACGTCTCGTGCGCAAGGGCCCACACCCGGGCATCCGGCTCTTTGCCGAACAACGGTGGTTCGCGGGTGCTGATCCAGTGCTCGTAGGCGGCCTCAAGGGTGGACCAGCTGATGTTCACCTCGTAGTTCAGGATCGAGGCGGACGGCGCGTTGTAGGAGACGACGATGGTCGACCGGGGCGAATTGGCAAACGCGGTAGCCAGCTGCTGCTGTAGTACTGCCGTGAGATGCGCGAGCTCGTCGTTGGTGAACTCCCGGCCGATATCGGCGAAGAGGTTGCCACACATGGCCACGTAGTCGTCGATCATGCTCGGAACCGCGGGCAACTCGATTGTTCCCGAGACCCCCGAACGCCGGTACAGCCGCCGTGTCATCGATTCGCGTAACGGCAGCGAACTCTTGTGCAGATTCCTCATCGGTACCTTTGCTACACGACTTGGTCCGCGTACGCCAGCGGGCCGGAGGCCTTTCGCTCAGTCGCGGGCCGCGGCGAGGATGCCGTCACCGAGCGGGATGAGCACCGGGGTGAACCGCTCGTCCTCGGCGATCAACCGCGCGGCTTCCCGCACTGCGGCCACTTCGGCATCCTGGGCGGCCGGATCGCCCGCCCGCCCGCCCAACGCCGCCCGATGCACGACGATGACGCCACCGGAGCGCAGCAGTCGGATCGCTTCGACGACGAACTCGGGCTGATCGGCGGGTTCGGCGTCGACGAAAACCAGGTCGTAGGACTCGTCGGCCAACCGGGTCAGCACCTCTTGAGCGCGCCCGCTGATCAGCCGGGTGCGGGACTGCCCGATGCCGCCCTGGACGAACCCCTGTTTGGCGATCCGCTGGTGCTCTGGCTCGATGTCGATGGTGGTCAGGACCCCGTCGTCGCGCATGCCCGAGAGCAGCCACAGCCCGCTCACGCCCGCACCCGTGCCGACCTCCACGACGGCTTTGCCGCCGCTGAGCCGGGCGAGCAGGCTGAGCAGCGCCCCGACGGCCGGGGTGACCGCCCCCGCACCGATGTCGTCCGCGCGTTCGCGGGCCGCCACCAGCACCGCATCTTCGGAGATCGAGCCCTCGGCGTGTGCCACCAGCGACTCGGACACACTGGCCCGGCCCTGGCCGGGTGATTGATCTGCAGGGGCCATTCCCGCAGCGTAGAGCCAATCCGGGGGACCGACGGGCAGGCGCGCCAGTTGACCACCGGCGCCGCGCCGGGGCGACACGCCCGGCCCGGGTAAGTTCACCGACTTGTAATGTGTGACATCGCCGCAGTACATCGGGGTCGCGGGCGGCTTTCTCAGTAAAAGTTAAGTTTGCTCATATGCCCGCCACACGCCGGTAGACGACGGTATCGGCATGGAACGTGGAGGTTACCGGCCGGGGAATAGCCCAGAGCATCTCCATGTTGTGCGGCTTGATGACCTGCCGGCTCGATTCGGCAGTCTTGACCAGGAGGGTCTGACGACCAACACAGTGATGGCCACAGCCAATATGGCGAATCCGGAACAGTACGAAACTGCCGGCTGGGTGGAGCCCACCGACGAGTTGCAGGGCACTGCAGTCTTCGACGCGACCGGCGACCTGTCCGCGATGCCGTCGTGGGACGAACTGGTCCGCCAGCACGCCGACCGGGTGTATCGACTGGCATACCGCCTGTCGGGCAATCAGCACGACGCCGAGGACCTCACGCAGGAAACCTTCATCCGCGTGTTCCGCTCGGTGCAGAACTACCAGCCCGGCACGTTCGAAGGCTGGCTGCACCGCATCACTACGAACCTGTTCCTGGACATGGTCCGTCGCCGCAGCCGCATCCGGATGGAAGCGCTGCCCGAGGATTACGACCGGGTGCCTGCCGACGAGCCCAATCCGGAGCAGATCTATCACGACTCGCGCCTCGGTGCCGATTTGCAGGCCGCCCTGGATTCGTTGCCGCCGGAGTTCCGCGCCGCCGTCGTCCTGTGCGACATCGAAGGTCTGTCCTACGAGGAGATCGGCGCGACGCTCGGGGTGAAGCTGGGCACCGTCCGTAGCCGCATCCATCGGGGTCGCCAAGCACTCCGCGAGTATTTGGCAGCACATCCACAGGACTCTGGCATTTCCGCCAATTCTGCTTGATCGACAAGTTCTGTCTTGCGGTGTCCTGCGCCCCTCGGCGCGCTACATTCGAATAGGCGCCGTAACGCTGGGCATGCGAATCAAGAAGGGGGCCGAGGTGGTGGACCGGGGACATGTTTTCCGTCGGGCGTTCTCCTGGCTTCCCGCTCAGTTCGCATCGCAGAGTGACAACCCCGTCGGCGCCCGCCAGTTCGGCTCCACCGAACATCTGTCCACCGAGGCCACGGCCGCTTTTGTCGACGGCGAACTGCGCATGAACGCCCATCTGCGCGCCGCGCACCATTTGTCGTTGTGCGCGCAATGCGCGGCAGAGGTGGATGCCCAGCGGCAGGCGCGCACCGCGCTGCGGGACTCGTGCCCGGTGAACATCCCCAGCACTCTGCTCGGCATGCTGTCGCAGATTCCGCACGCGCCCAAGACGCCGCCTGACGACGATGTGGGTCCGCTGACCGGCCAATTGGCCGACGACACAACCCGTGGCTGGCGTCGACGCCGGTAGGGTGGAGTTGCTGGCCCCGGCCCCAGGGCAGGGGCCCTTGCCTTCCCTTAGGGCCTAGGCATGACCCGCGGTAAGAAATTGCCCTCGTTCAGAAGAGGATGACTTGAGTTCGAATCAGGACAACTCGTCCACTGGCTCCGCCGGTCCCCGTCTGGCGCCGCGTCCTGTCTCCAGGCCTCCGGTGGACGATGCCTCGCGCCGCACGTTCGGCAGGCCTGACGGCGTCGACGGATCCTTCGTCGCCGAAGACCTCAGGCCGAAGAAATTCCGCGACAACGGCGAGTACGAGCCACGTGACCAGCCCCCGGACCCGGTACTGGAAGAAGCGTTCGGCAGGCCGTATGTCGGCGGCGAATCGCTGCAGCGCCACCCCGTCGACGCGGGCGCCCTCGACGCCGAGGCCGACAAGAGCGTCGACGAGCCTGACGACCCGTGGCGCGATCCCTCCGCGGCCGCGGCGCTGGGCACTCCCGCCATCACCGAGGCGGCCCCTGAGGCCGTCGCCGCGCCCACCGGCAAGCTCGGCGTCCGCGATGTGCTGTTCGGTGGCCGGGTGTCCTACACCGCGCTGGCCATCCTCGCGGTGGTCGCGCTGGTGATCGGCCTGGCCGGTGGCTGGGTCGGCCGCAAAACCGCCGAAGTCGTCGAGGCATTCACCACGTCCAAGGTCACGCTGTCCACCAGCGATGCCGGTGATCTGCCCGCCGGACGGTTCGCACAGGTCGCTGCGTCAGTGGCCAACTCGGTGGTGACCATCGAGACGGTTGCCGAGAACGGCGAGGGTGGCATCGGCTCGGGCGTCGTCATCGACGGCCGCGGCTACATCGTCACCAACAACCACGTGATCTCCGAAGCGGCGAACAATCCCAGCCAGTACAAGACCACCGTCTACTTCGCCGACGGCAAGGATGCGCCCGCCAATCTGGTCGGCCGCGATCCGAAGACCGACCTTGCGGTGCTGAAGGTCGACAACGTCGACAACCTGACGGTCGCGCGGCTGGGTGACTCCGACAAGGTGCGCGTCGGCGAAGAGGTCATCGCCGCCGGTTCGCCCCTGGGGCTGCGTAGTACCGTCACCCACGGCATCGTCAGCGCCCTGCACCGGCCCATCCCGCTGTCCGGCGACGGCTCGGACACCGACACCGTGATCGACGGTATCCAGACCGACGCCTCGATCAACCACGGCAACTCGGGCGGGCCGCTGATCGACATGGACTCGCAGGTGATCGGCATCAACACGGCAGGCAAGTCGCTGTCGGACAGTGCCAGCGGCCTGGGCTTCGCGATCCCGGTCAACGAGGTCAAGCAGGTCTCGCAGGCGCTGATCAAGGACGGCAAGATCCAGCATCCGACCTTGGGCCTGAGCGCCCGGTCGGTCAGCAACGACCTCGCCTCAGGTGCGCAGGTGGCCAACGTCAAGGCCGGCGGCGCCGCCGACAAGGCAGGCATTCTGGAGAACGACGTGGTCGTCAAGGTCGGCAGCCGGTCGGTTGCCGACTCCGACGAGATGACGGTTGCGGTGCGCCAGCTGCCCATCGGGCAGGCGTCACCCATCGAGGTCGTTCGCGATGGTCGCCATGTGACGTTGATGGTGACCCCGACGCCGGACAGCTGAGATGTTCGCCAACCTCGGTTGGGGCGAGATGCTGCTGTTGGTCATCATCGGCCTCGTCGTCCTGGGCCCGGAGCGGCTACCCGGCGCCATCCGGTGGACGTCCGGCACGTTGCGGCAGGCCCGTGAATACATCAGCGGGGCCACCAATCAGCTCAAGGATGATCTGGGGCCGGAATTCGAGGATCTGCGTCAGCCGCTGAGTGAGCTGCAGAAGCTCCGCGGCATGTCGCCCCGTGCCGCGATCACGAAACATCTGCTGGACGGCGATGATTCGTTCCTGACCGGGAAGTTCGACGCTGCCCCAACGAACTCCGCCAACGCGGCCGAGAAACCCACCGACGCGATAGTGGCGCCCGGCGCGGCCCTGCGGTCGCCCGCGGCGCCCAGTTCCGAGGTGGACTCCGAACCGCCCGGTGTGCGCCCCGCCCCGTTCGACACCGACGCAACCTAACCGGCCATCGACTGAGCGCTCACGTCGCACATGTCGCGCAATTGTCGAACGTCAGCGCTCACTCAACCCCGGCGCGCGGTATCCAGCCCCAGTGACATCCCGGCCAGTCCGCGCCTGCGCGACGACAGCGCATCGGCAATGCCCTGCAGTTGCTTGCCGGCCGGCGAATCGGGTGCGCTCAACACCAGCGGAACCCCGCTGTCGCCCGCGGTGACCAGAGCGGGGTCCAGCGGCACCTGACCGAGCAGCGGCACATCGGCGCCGGTCAGTCGGGACAGCGATTCGGCGACCCGCTGGCCGCCACCCTCGCCGAAGATCTGCATGGTGGACCCGTCGGGCATCACCAGACCCGACATGTTCTCCACCACGCCGACGACCTTCTGCCGGGTCTGCAGTGCAATGGCACCGGCGCGCTCGGCGACTTCGGCGGCCGCCAGCTGCGGAGTGGTTACGACCAGGATCTCGGCGCCGGGGATCAGCTGGGCCACCGAGATGGCGATGTCGCCCGTACCGGGCGGCAGGTCGAGCAGCAGGATGTCGAGATCGCCCCAGTAGACGTCGGCGAGGAACTGCTGCAGCGCACGGTGCAACATCGGGCCCCGCCAGACCACCGGCGTATTGCCCTGGGTGAACTGGGCGATCGAGATGACCTTCACCTCGTGGGCGATGGGCGGCAGGATCATCGACTCGACCTGGGTGGGGCGGTCGTTCGTGCCCATCATCCGCGGTACGGAGTGGCCGTAGATGTCGGCGTCGACCAGGCCGACCGACAGACCGCGCGCGGCCATCGCAGCGGCCAGGTTGACGGTCACGCTGGACTTGCCCACCCCGCCCTTACCGGAGGCGACGGCGTAGACCCTGGTCAGCGAGCCGGGCAGGGCGAACGGGATGACGGGCTCGGCGGCGTTACCGCGCAGCTGTTTGCGCAGCTCGGTGCGCTGCTCGTCGTCCATCACGCCGAGGGTGACCTTGACCGCGCCGGTACCGGGCACGTCGGTGACGGCCTGGGTGACCTTGTCGATGATCTCGGTCTTTTTCGGGCAGCTGGCCGTGGTCAGCAGTACCTCGACGTGGATCCCGCCGTCGGGGCCGACGTCGATGCTCTTGACCATGTTGAGTTCGGTGATCGGTTTGCGCAGTTCAGGGTCGATGACCTTGCCTAGCGCTGCGCGCACGGCCGACTGAAGTTCGTTGTCGCTCATCACAGCCGAGTCTAGGTCAGCGACGATGCGGCTTTTTCACCCTGCGGTCAGGCGGCGGGACCGGGCGCCGGACCGACCGGCCCGGGCATCGGGCCGACGGGGACCACCGGCAGCACCGGGGCGGCGGGTACCGGCTCGGGTGGCGGCGGGGGAGCGAACGGATTGAACGGCGGCGGCAACCCGGGCAGGCCCTGCGGTTCCGGCGGTACCGGCGCGGCGTCCTGCGGCGGCAATCCCGGCAATCCTGGCAACCCGGGCGGGCTCTGTGGCGCCGGCTGCAGCACGGGCGGCGGGGCGGACGGATCGCTGATGCAGAAGATCGTGCACGGTGACGTCAGCGGGGCGGTCTGTGCGCCGTCGGCCGCCGGTCCAGGCGGTACCGGCAGCCGGTTCGCGACATCGGACTGGCCCAGGTCGAAGATCGTCAGCCGGGACAGCGGGTCCCCGGCCGGCAGTCCGGCCGCATTCATCGGGAGGCCGGGCCCCAGGCCTTCGGCGTTGTCCATGTGCGCGTTGCCCATCGCGGGGACCGGGCCGTTGATCGGCGGCAGATCGACCGGTTCGACGCCTGTCGCGTAGGCCCCAGCCCAGCCCAGCACGTTGCGGACGTACGCGACGGAGTTGTTGTAGCGCAAGATCGCGGTGTTCACCTGCGACGGGTCCCGCAGGTTGAGGCCACCGCTGCACAGGTAGCGGGCCGCGGCCAGCGAGGAGTCGTAAAGGTTCTGCGGATCGGCCTTGCCGTCGCCGTCACCGTCGGAGGCGTACCGCGACCAGGTGCCGGGCAGGAACTGCATCGGCCCCAGCGCGCGGGCATAGCTGACCCGGCCCGCCTGGCTGCCCGCCACGATGATCTCGTTGCCCGGCAGGGTGCCGTCGAGCGCCGGTCCGTAGATGGGGCGCGACGGGTTACCCCGGGCGTCGGTGGCGCCGCCGTTGGCGTGTCCCGACTCGATGCGGCCGATGCCCGCCAGCAGGTTCCAGCTGATCCCGCAGCCGGGGTAGGCCCTGGCCATCATCATCTCGGCGTTGCGGTAGGCGCTCAGTGCCATCGACGGGATGCGCATCGCGCCCGGCGAGCTCACCACGATGGCGGGCGGCGGCGCGCTCTGGGTGGCCGCGGCGATGTGGAAGTCGGTCGGTGTCCTGCGGATGGCGACGACGGTCGGGCCGGTCATGTCAGGCGGTACCGGGGCGACGGCCGCCAGCGGGGTCACGTCGGCGTCGCGGACCGGCGGGGTGGCCGACAGGGCAGAGAACGAGGGGCCGGACGCACCGACCGCAGCGGCGAGCATCAGCGGGCTGATGACGGCAATGCCGAATGCGCGGGTGCCGTTGACTCGGGAGGCGCGCGCCCGGGCAGAACTCAGCGCCGATGCGAGGGTCGGATGGCTACCCAAGCCTCTTCCAAAGCGCACGCGACCGCCCTTGACTGAGTGAGCCGGAAGGAACCCGGAAAGACCTTGTGAACCAAGTCACCATACATACTCTTGTGACCTCTGTGGCAACAATGGTCACCCCTGTTGCAGCCCGCGGACTAGCTGATGTTTTCAGGCTGCGACTCCACCGGGTGTTGCTTGGCCCGCTTGGACTTGTGCGGCTTTTCCGGTTTGTCCGGTTGCAGCGCCGCCAGCAGCTCACGGAGCTCTTCCAGCTCGCGTCGGACGTAGTCCCGGGTGGCCACCTCGCCGACGGCCAG
>JBEVHL010000570.1:0-3503 GCA_040511255.1 Mycobacterium sp.
GCTTGCCGTTGACGAAGATCAGCTCGCCGGGTGCCTCGGCGGTGCCGGCCAGCAGCGAGCCGAGCATGGCCGTCGACGCCCCCGCCGCGAGTGCCTTGGCGATATCGCCCGAGTACTGCATCCCGCCGTCGGCGATCACCGGGACACCTGCCGCTTTGCAGGCCGTCACGGCTTCCAGGATGGCGGTGATCTGGGGCGCCCCGACGCCGGCCACCACGCGAGTGGTGCAGATCGAGCCCGGCCCGACCCCGACCTTGACGGCGTCGGCTCCTGCTTCAACCAGCGCCAGTGCGCCGGAGCGGGTGGCGACGTTGCCGCCGACGACCTCGACGCGGTCACCGGCTTCGGCTTTGAGCTTGCCGACCATGTCGAGCACGAGGCGGTTGTGTGCGTGTGCGGTGTCGACGATCAGCACGTCGACGCCCGCGTCGACCAGCGTCATCGCCCGCACCCAGGCGTCCTCGCCGACACCGACGGCGGCGCCGACCAGCAGGCGCCCGTCGTTGTCCTTGGTGGCGTTGGGGTGCTGTTCGGTCTTGACGAAGTCTTTGACGGTGATCAGGCCGGTGAGGCGGCCGTTGCCGTCCACGATCGGCAGCTTCTCGATCTTGTGGCGGCGCAGCAGACCCAGTGCGGCGTCTGCGGTGACCCCGGCGCGCGCGGTGATCAGCGGAGACTTGGTCATCACCTCGGCGACAGCCTTGTTCTGATCGACCTCGAAACGCATGTCGCGGTTGGTGATGATGCCGACCAGGGCGCCGGATCCATCGACCACGGGCAGCCCGGAGATACGGAACCGGGCGCACATGGCGTCGACCTCGGCCAGGGTGTTGTCCGGCGAACACGTCACCGGATCGGTGACCATGCCCGCCTCGGACCGTTTGACGGTCTCGACCTGACCGGCCTGCTCGGCGACCGGAAGGTTGCGGTGCAGCACGCCCATGCCTCCGGCGCGGGCCATCGCGATGGCCATCCGGGATTCGGTGACGGTGTCCATCGCGGAGCTGACCAGCGGCACCTTGAGGCGGATCTTCTTGGTCACCTGGCTGGACGTGTCAGCGGTGGCTGGCACCACGTCGGACGCCGCGGGCAGCAGCAGTACATCGTCGAAGGTCAGACCCAGCATGGCGATCTTGTGCGGGTCGTCGCCGCCGGTCAGGACGGCGTCGTCAGAAAAAGCACTGGCGCGCACGCTGGAATCGGCATCGGACAAAGGTCGAGACATCGGTGGGGCCTCCATCAACATGCCTGAAGCAAAACAGCCTCCACAAAACGAACGGAGGGGAAAGAACCATCCTATCGGCTGGCCCGACGTTTCTGGTCCCGCCGGGCACCGTCGGGGCGCTTGCCGGACACGCAAACTGTGAGCTAGCGCGATTCCTGCACTGCTGCGTACTGTAGAGATGTGCGCGACCACCTCCCACCGGGTTTGCCGCCCGACCCCTTCGCCGACGACCCGAGTGATCCGTCGGCTGCTCTCGATGCGATCGAGCCGGGGCAACCGCTCGACCCCCAAGAGCGGTCCGCGGTAGAGGCCGACCTGGCCGACCTTGCGGTCTACGAAGCACTGTTGGCGCACAAGGGAATTCGCGGTCTGGTGGTGTGCTGCGACGAATGCCAGCAGGATCACTACCACGACTGGGACATGCTGCGGGCGAACCTACTTCAGCTGTTGGTCGACGGCACGGTGCGTCCTCACGAGCCGGCCTACGATCCCGAACCGGACTCCTACGTCACGTGGGACTACTGCCGCGGATACGCCGATGCGTCGCTCAACGAAGCCACATCCGAAAGTGATGGGTATCGCTGAGGGCCGAACCGCCCTGTCAGCCTTCAGCCGGTAGTAACGGCCGAAGCACCGTCGTGGTCACCACTTCAGGGGCCCGTTCGGGGACCGACTGAGTTTCTGCTGGGAGCTGCGGAGCCGGTGACACCTCTGCCCTGGGCGCCGCCGTGGTGGTGGTCACGGCCACAGAACTCGACTCCGGAGCCGGCGACGCCGCGGCGGGTGCTGTCGTGGTCGTAACGACCTGCGGCGCTTGCGAGGACGAGGACGGCGCCACCGACGTAGTGGTCGGCGCCGTGCTGGAGCTCGCTGCGGCGGTGGTGGTCGTGACAGCCGCCGTGGTGGTGGTTGGCGGCGGCACCTCGGCCGCAGCCGACGTAGTCGTGGTGGGCGGTGCCGTGGTGGATGGCGTCGTGCTCGACGTCACCGGCGCCGGGGCCTCGACCGCGGTGGTGGTGGTCGGCAATTCCGTCGTGGTGGGCGCCGTCGAACTCGGCGGCACCGAGGATTCCGACGGCGCCGTCGTCGAGGATTCCGACGTCGGCGCGGTTTCCGACGTGGTCAACGTGGTCGACGTGGCATCCGACGGTGGCGTACTGACATCGCTCGACGGCGCAGTGGTCGTGGTGATCGGAGGCAGCTCGAGCAGCGTCACGCCCGGCGGTGGCTCGACCGGCGGGGCGCCCGGCTCGACCGGCGGCAATGTCGCTGCCGGATCGCGTGTGCCGACCTTGACGCTCAGCTCGTTCCACTGCTGAATCAGATCGGTCTTGGTGCCGACATCGTCGACGGCCTGCACCTGGGTGCTGACCGCCTGCAGTTTCTGCTGCGCCTGCTCCCAATCGCCCTGGCTGATCAGCTGCTGGACCTGCGCCATCTGCGCCGACGCGAGCGCCACCTGATCGTCGCGGACCTCGGGGCCCTCGCCGAACAACGCGGTCCGCATCCCGTAGAGCGGGTCGCCGGGGCCTGCGGTCCCGACCACCGCGCCGAACCCGCCGACGCACAATACGGCGGCGGCGAGGGAGGCGACGATCGTCAGGCCGCGGTGGCCACCGCGTTTGGCCGGCCGTACAGACAGCCCGTCGCGCAACGCCGCGGTGGCGTCCTGCTCGGTCAGTACGTGTGCCGACGTGGGGAATCTGACGTCATCGCGCCAGCTCTCCAGCAGTGAGAACAGTGCCGCATCACCGGCATCGCCCGGTTGGACGCGTCGCTCGGTGGCCAGGGCGTCGAGGAGTTGATCGGTGTAGGTGATGGCGTCGAGCGACTCTCCGCCACTGGCGCGCTTTCCGAAATCAGGCACGGTCGTATCCCGTCGCTGCGACTTCAGACTTCAACCGCGCCAGTGCGCGATGCTGGGCCACCCGGACCGCGCCGGGAGTACTGCCGACGGCGTCGGCGGTCTCCTCGGCGGACAGCCCGACCACCACCCGGAGGATGAGAATTTCGCGCTGCTTTTCGGGCAGCACCTGCAGTAGAGCATTCATCCGCTCTCCTGCGTCGGCGTTGATGGCGAGTTGTTCGGGACCGGCTTCGTTCGAAGATCGCTCCGGGACAACCTCGGTGGGCTCAGCACGGTTTCGGCCTGCCGCGCGATGCGCGTCAGCTACCTTGTGCGCGGCGATGCCGTACACGAAGGCCAGGAACGGTCGTCCCTGATCTTGGTAGCGGGGCAGCGCCATCATGGCGGCCAAGCAGACCTCCTGAGCCACGT
>JBEVHL010000571.1:0-12954 GCA_040511255.1 Mycobacterium sp.
CCCAATCTGGTGATGGGGTCCAACGTGCAGGTGGTCTGGGAGAAGTTCTGCCGCTACTTCGACGTCGAGCCGATCTATCTGCCGATGGACGAGAACCGCTACGTCATCACCCCCGAGCAGGTCCTGGCCGCGGTCAACGAGGACACCATCGGCGTGGTCGGCATCCTCGGCACCACCTACACCGGCGAGTTCGAACCCATCGCCGAAATCTGCGCCGCGCTGGACACTTTGGCCGCCGACGGCGGTCTCGACATCCCGGTGCACGTCGATGCGGCCAGCGGCGGCTTCGTGGTGCCCTTTCTGCACCCGGATCTGATCTGGGATTTCCGGCTGCCGCGGGTGGTGTCGATCAACGTCAGCGGACACAAGTACGGGCTGACCTATCCCGGTATCGGGTTCGTGGTCTGGCGCAGCAAGGACTACCTGCCCGAGGACCTGGTGTTCCGGGTCAACTATCTGGGCGGCGACATGCCCACGTTCACCTTGAACTTCTCCAAAGGTGGCAATCAGGTGATCGGGCAGTACTACAACTTCCTGCGGCTGGGCCGGGCCGGCTACACCCAGGTGATGCAGTGTCTGTCGCAGACGGCCCGCTGGCTCGGCGACCAGTTGGACGCCAGCGAGCATTTCGAGGTGGTGGCCGACGGGTCCGCCATCCCGGTGGTCAGCTTCAAACTGTCCGGTGATCGCGGCTACACGGAGTTCGACGTCTCGCACGCGTTGCGGAACTACGGCTGGCAGGTGCCCGCGTACACCATGCCGGACAACGCCAGCGATGTGGTGATGCTGCGCGTCGTGGTCAAGGAGGGCTTCTCGGCCGACCTCGCCCGTGCGCTCAAAGACGACATCATCACCGTGCTGAAAACCCTCGACGAACTGCAACCGAAGGGCCATTTCGACGGTTCACAGCCGTTCGCGCACTGACCTGGCCGGAAGCTCCAGTCCGGAGTTCTGGGACAATCGACGACGGTGACTATGACCATGCCCTCTGAACCTCTGACCAGCTCGCGTGCGCTGACCACGCCGCAGGCGCTCGTCGACCTCGGCGCGATCGCGCACAACGTCGGCGTTCTGCGTGCGCACGCTGGACAGGCGCAGGTGATGGCAGTGGTCAAGGCCGACGGCTACGGCCACGGCGCCACGCAGGTGGCCACCGCGGCACTGGCCGCCGGAGCCGCCGAACTGGGCGTGGCCACCGTCGGCGAAGCGATGGCGCTGCGCCGCGACGGCATCACCGCACCCGTGCTGGCCTGGTTGCATCCCCCGGGCACCGATTTCGCGCCCGCCGTGGCGGCGGATGTGCAGATCGCGGTGTCCTCCGAGCGGCAGTTGTCCGAGCTGCTCGACGCGGTCACCCGCACCGGCACCCCCGCCACCGTCACGGTCAAGGTGGACACCGGGCTCAACCGCAACGGCGCCAAGGACACCGACTTCCCGGCGCTGCTGACCGCGCTGCAGCGCGCAGCGGCGGAGGACGCCATCCGGTTACGCGGCCTGATGTCGCATCTGGCCAACGGCGATGTGCCCGAGCATCCCAGCAATGCGCTGCAGGCCGCCCGGCTGACCGAGATGGCCGGGTATGCGCGGGCGCAGGGCGTGGCTTTCGACGTGGTCCACCTGGCCAACTCACCGGCCACCCTGACCCGGCCCGACCTGGCTTTCGACCTGGTCCGCCCGGGCGTCGCCGTCTACGGCCTCAACCCGGTGCCCGCGCGGGAGGATCTCGGGCTGGTCCCGGCAATGACACTGAAATGCCCTGTGGCGATGGTGAAATCGGTCCGCGCGGGGGAAGGGGTGTCCTACGGCCACACCTGGATCGCCGATCAGGACACCACGGTCGCGCTGCTGCCGCTGGGCTACGCCGACGGCATTTTTCGGGCGCTGAGCGGGCGGTTCGACGTGCTGATCAACGGCCGGTTGCGCCGCAGCGTCGGCCGGATCTGCATGGACCAGTTCGTCGTCGACCTGGGCCCGGGCCCGACGGATGTCGTCGAGGGCGATGAGGCCGTGCTGTTCGGGCCCGGCACCGCCGGGGAAGCCACCGCGCAGGACTGGGCCGATCTGCTCGGGACCATTCACTACGAAGTGGTGACCAGCCCACGCGGCCGGATCACCCGGGCCTACCGTGAGGCTCGCCGGTGAGCTCTGACAAACCCGCGAAGGGGGCGTTGTCTCCGCGTCTGCGCCGCGGCCGCAAGAATGCCGGCTGGCTGGCCGGCATCGCCGGACTCGGTGCGGTGGGTACGGTGGCCGGGGTGTCCGTCGCGCATCAGCTGACCCGCCGCGCACCTATCGAAGACCCTTATGTCGGTGAGGATTTCGATCGGCTGAATTCCGACCGCGGCTGCGTGGTGACCACACCGGACGGGGTGGATCTGGTGGTCCGCGAGGTCGGTCCCGGCGACGCGCCGACGACGGTGATCTTCGCGCACGGCTTCTGTCTGCGGATGGGCTCCTGGCACTTCCAGCGTCAGCGACTGGCGGAGGCGTTCGGCGATCAGGTCCGGATGGTGTTCTACGACCAGCGCGGGCACGGTCAGAGCGGCGAGGCACCGGCGGACACCTACACCGTGACCCAGCTCGGGAAGGATCTCGAGACGGTGTTGGCCGTGATGGCGCCGCGCGGTTCGGTGGTGCTGGTCGGGCACTCGATGGGCGGCATGACGGTGCTGTCCCACGCGCGCCAGTTCCCGCAGCGCTACGGCACCCACGTTGTCGGGGTCGCCCTGATTTCCTCTGCGGCGGAAGGCTTGTCGCGCTCGCCACTGGGTGAGATCCTGCAGAACCCGGCGCTGGAAGCCGCCCGCTTCGCGGTGCGCTACGCGCCGAAACTGGTACACCGCGGTCGCGGTGCGGTGCGGTCGGTGCTCAGTCCGATCCTGCAGGCCGCGTCGTTCGGCGACGAACATGTCAGCCCCGCACTGGTGGCGTTCTCGGAGGACATGATTCACGGCACCTCGGTCAAGACGATGGTCGAATTCCTGCACGCACTCGAGGTGCACGACGAGACCGAGGGGTTGCCTACCCTGGCGAAGATCCCCACCCTGATCGCCTGCGGCGATGCCGACGTCCTGACGCTGCCGGAGAACTCCGAGGAGATGGTCGCGCAGCTGCCGAAGGCCGAACTGCTGATCGTCGGCGGAGCCGGGCACCTGGTGGAACTGGAACAACCCGATGTCATCAACGATGCGCTGGAACGCCTGGTCCAGAGGGCGACGCCGAACAAGCTGGTGGCGCTGACGCGCCGGCTCCGAGACCGGGCGCGGCCCCATGCCTGATCAGGTCCGGCTCGAGGCGGGCACGGCGACCCTGGAGTCCGCCGAGGACACGATGGCGCTGGGCGCACGGCTCGGCCGGGAGCTGCGGGCCGGGGACGTGGTGGTGCTCTCCGGGCCGCTGGGTGCGGGAAAGACCGTGCTGGCCAAGGGGATTGCCGCCGCGATGGACGTCGAGGGCCCGGTGACCTCACCGACGTTCGTGCTGGCGCGGTTGCATCGGGCCCGGCGGCCGGGAGCACCGGCGATGGTGCACGTCGACGTGTACCGGCTGCTGGATCACGCTGCGGCCGATCTGCTCGCCGAGCTGGACTCACTGGACCTCGACACCGACCTCGACGACGCCGTCGTGGTGGTGGAGTGGGGCGAAGGCCTGGCCGAACGGCTCTCCGATCGGCACCTGGACATCCGGCTGGAGCGCGGCGTCGACTCCGAAGCCCGCATGGCGACCTGGCAGTGGAGCCGGCCGTGACCCGCATCGTCTTGGCCATCGACACCGCCACCCCGGCGGTGACCGCGGGCATCGTCCGGCTGGGTCAGGGGGTGCTGGCGGAGCGGGTCACCGTTGACGCCCGCGCGCACGCGGAATGCCTGACACCCAATGTCCTTGCCGCTCTTGATGACTGCGGCCTGACGATGGCGGATCTGGGTGGAGTGGTGGTGGGCTGCGGGCCTGGGCCGTTCACCGGCCTGCGGGTGGGCATGGCCACCGCGGCCGCCTACGGGCATGCTCTAGGTGTGCCGGTGCACGGTGTGTGCAGCCTCGACGCGATCGGTCGGCAGGTGCCGGGGGAGGTGCTGGTCGTCACCGATGCCCGTCGTCGTGAGGTGTACTGGGCCCGCTACCGCGACGGCGTCCGCGTGGACGGCCCGGCGGTGCACACCGCTGCGGAGGTACCGGTCGGCACCGCGCAGGCGGTGGCCGGTTCGCCGGAGCACGCCGCGTTGTTCGACCTGGCTGTCGTGGACATCGTCTACCCGACGGCGGCCGGACTTGTTGCCGCCGTTGTCGATTGGGACGCAGAGCCGGAACCGCTGATGCCGCTGTACCTGCGCAGGCCCGATGCCAAGACTCTGGTGGAACGGCAGGCGGTGCGATGACCAACGGCATCGAGCCCATCACCATCGACGCGCTCAGACCCGCCGACGCCGACCGGTGCGCCGAACTGGAGAATCTGCTGTTCGAGGGCGACGATCCCTGGCCGGCGAAGGCGTTCCTGGGCGAGCTGGCGGCCGGGCACAACCACTATGTCGCCGCCCGTGACGCCGAGAAGATGGTCGGCTACGGCGGTATCGCCCGGCTGGGCCGGCGCAAACCCTTCGAGTACGAAGTGCACACCATCGGCGTCGACCCGGCCTACCAGGGCCGGGGAATCGGCCGGGCGCTGCTGGACGACTTGCTGGCCTACGCCGACACCGGGGTGGTGTTCCTGGAGGTGCGCACCGACAACGCCGCGGCGATAGCGCTGTATGAGCGCAACGGGTTCGTCACGGTCGGCGTGCGCAAGCGCTACTACCGCGTCAGCGGGGCGGACGCCTACACGATGCGGCGCGACCCGAAAGGCGGCCCGGCATGACCATCATCCTGGCCATCGAAAGTTCTTGCGACGAGACAGGTGTCGGCATCGCCCGGCTCGACGCCGACGGCACGGTCACCCTGCTCGCCGACGAGGTGGCGTCCAGCGTGGACGAACACGCCCGGTTCGGCGGGGTGGTGCCCGAGATCGCGTCGCGGGCGCACCTCGAGGCGCTCGGACCGACCATGCGCCGCGCACTCGACGTCGCGGGAGTGACCAAACCCGATATCGTCGCCGCCACCATCGGACCCGGTCTGGCCGGTGCCCTGCTGGTGGGAGTGGCTGCGGCCAAAGCCTATTCGGCCGCCTGGGGGGTGCCGTTCTACGCCGTCAACCACCTCGGCGGGCACCTGGCCGCCGACGTCTTCGACCACGGCCCGTTGCCGGAGAGCGTGGGACTGCTGGTCTCGGGCGGGCACACGCATCTGCTGCACGTGCGATCGCTGGGCGAGCCGATCATCGAACTCGGCACCACCGTCGATGACGCGGCAGGGGAGGCCTATGACAAGGTGGCCCGCCTGCTGGGGCTGGGCTATCCCGGCGGCAAACCCCTCGACGACCTGGCCCGCACCGGCGACCCGAAGGCCATCGTCTTCCCCCGCGGGATGACCGGGCCGCGCGACGGCCGCAATACCTTCAGCTTCTCCGGGTTGAAAACCAGCGTGGCCCGCTACGTCGAGAAGAATCCGGATGCCTCGACCGCCGACATCGCGGCAGGTTTCCAGGAGGCCGTCGCCGATGTGCTGACCATGAAGGCGGTGCGGGCCGCCACCGATCTGGGTGTCTCGACACTGCTGATCGCCGGCGGGGTGGCCGCCAACTCCCGACTCCGTGCGCTCGCCGAAGAGCGTTGCGCTGCCGCAGGTTTGACGTTGCGCGTGCCGCGGCCACGGTTGTGCACCGACAACGGCGCCATGATCGCGTCATTCGCCGCGCATCTGCTGGCGGCCGGGGCGGCGCCGTCACCGCTCGGGGTGGCGACCGATCCCGGGCTGCCCGTGGTGCAGGGCCAGGTGGCCTGAGCGGCCTCGTGTCTACGGCCACAGCAACCGCCCTTCGCGCTCACACGCGCCATCGCATTGAGGCGGAATGGCGACGAGCTGACATCCCGACCTTGAGGACTGGCACTCGCGTGTATAGAGTGCTAGTCGGCAGGCGGACAACCTCAGTGTCGGCTCCCGCGACGACGACGCAGGGGTAGGGACGAATGCCGAACACCTGTAATGCTCGAAATTGTGTGAGGCCTCGGGGAACAACCTCGAGCCACATCCTGAATCTAGTGAAGGGGCTCCATCGTGGCGAGCGTCAATATCAAGCCACTCGAGGACAAGATCCTCGTTCAGGCCAACGAGGCCGAGACCACGACTGCATCCGGTCTGGTCATCCCCGACACCGCCAAGGAGAAGCCGCAAGAAGGCACCGTCGTCGCAGTTGGCCCCGGCCGCTGGGACGAGGATGGCGAGAAGCGGATTCCCCTGGACGTGTCGACCGGCGATGTCGTGATCTACAGCAAGTACGGCGGCACCGAGATCAAGTACGGCGGCGAGGAGTACCTCATCCTCTCGGCCCGTGACGTGCTGGCTGTCGTCTCCAAGTAATTCGACCCGTGACCGCCCCGGACGTCCCCGCACTTTTGGCGCGGGTGATGTCCGGGGCGGAACACGTTGTGCCATCAATTCCGCATAGGGAAAGAACTTTATGAGCAAGCAGATTGAATTCAGCGAAACCGCGCGCCGTGCCATGGAGGCCGGCGTCGACAAACTCGCCGATGCGGTCAAGGTGACACTCGGTCCCCGTGGCCGCCACGTCGTCCTGGCCAAGGCCTTCGGCGGCCCCACTGTCACCAACGACGGCGTCACCATCGCCCGTGAGATCGACCTGGAAGACCCGTTCGAGAACCTGGGCGCCCAGCTGGTCAAGTCCGTCGCCACCAAAACCAACGATGTCGCCGGTGACGGCACCACCACCGCCACGGTGCTGGCGCAGGCACTGGTCAAGGGCGGCCTGCGCAACGTCGCGGCCGGCACCAACCCCATCGCGCTGGGCTCCGGCATCAGCAAGGCCGCTGACGCGGTGTCCGAGGCGCTGCTGAAGACGGCTATCCCCGTCTCCGGTCAGACCGGTATCGCCCAGATCGCCACCGTCTCCTCGCGTGACGAGGAAGTCGGCGCACTGGTCGGCGAGGCGATGACCAAGGTCGGCGTCGACGGCGTCGTCAGTGTCGAAGAGTCCTCGACCCTGAACACCGAACTGGAGATCACCGACGGCGTCGGGTTCGACAAGGGCTTCCTGTCGGCCTACTTCGTCACCGATTTCGACCTGCAGGAAGCCGTCCTCGAAGACGCGCTCATCCTGCTGCACCGCGACAAGATCAGCTCGCTGCCCGACGTACTGCCGCTGCTGGAGAAGGTTGCCGAGTCCGGCAAGCCGCTGCTGATCATCGCCGAGGACGTCGACGGCGAGGCGCTGTCGACCCTGGTCGTCAACGCGATCCGCAAGACGCTCAAGGCCGTCGCGGTCAAGGCGCCGTTCTTCGGTGACCGCCGCAAGGCGTTCCTCGACGATCTCGCCGTGGTCACCGGTGGTCAGGTCGTCAACCCCGACGTCGGCCTGCTGCTGCGTGAGGTCGGCCTCGAGGTGCTCGGCTCTGCCCGCCGCGTCGTGGTGAGCAAGGACAGCACCGTGATCGTCGACGGCGGCGGCACCAAAGAGGCCGTCACCGGCCGTGCCGCACAGCTGCGTGCCGAGATCGAAGCCACCGACTCCGACTGGGACCGCGAGAAGCTCGAAGAGCGCCTCGCCAAGCTCGCCGGCGGCGTCGCGGTGATCAAGGTCGGCGCTGCCACCGAAACCGCGCTCAAGGAGCGCAAGCACCGCGTCGAAGACGCCGTGGCTGCGGCCAAGGCCGCGGTCGAGGAGGGCATTGTTGCCGGCGGCGGTTCCGCCTTGGTGCAGACCACCGCGGCACTCAAGGAGCTCAAGGCAACGCTGTCCGGCGACGAGGCCCTCGGCGTCGACGTCTTCATCGCTGCGTTGTCGGCACCGCTGTTCTGGATCGCCACCAACGCCGGCTACGACGGTTCCGTCGTGGTCAACAAGGTCTCCGAACTGCCGACGAATCACGGCTTCAACGCCGCGACGTTGACGTACGGCGACCTGGTCGCCGACGGCGTCATCGATCCGGTGAAGGTCACCCGCTCCGCGGTGCTGAACGCCGCCTCGGTCGCTCGGATGATTCTGTCCACCGAGACCGCGGTCGTGGACAAGCCGGCTCCGGTCGAAGACGACGGCCACGGGCACGGCCATCACGGCCACGCCCACTAGAAACACGCTGTTGGAAGCACCCCCGGTCCTGTCGGACCGGGGGTGTTTTCGTCGGGGCAGGTGCACGGCCGGCCACCGGTGCTGCCAGCGGTTATGGTCGAACTTCACAGCTGATGGCAAGGTAGCTGCATGAGCCGAACGCGCAGGTGGATGACGCTGACGGTGGCGAGCGTGGCTGTCCTGACCGCCTGTTCGGCGCCGTCCCTGCCAGGCACTGCGCCTGCCGACTCCGGCTTCAAAGAAGGCGTCGCCGGCGCACCGGTGGCGCCACCCGGGCAGGGGCCGCTGCCGACGCAGGACACCCAGCGTGACGTCGTCAAGACCGCGTCGATGACCATCAGGGTGTCCGATACCTCGGAGGCGGCGGACAAGGCCGCCGTCGTGGCGGAGACCTCGGACGGCCGGGTCGACAGTCGCACCGAGGACGCGGGATCTGACCAGGGGGCGGCGACCACCGCGGTCGTGTTGCGAGTGCCGGTGGCCAAGCTCGATGCGGTGGTGCGGGAGCTGAAGACACTGGGAGCGGTTCAGACGGCCGAAACCCGGTCCGAGGACGTGACGGCGCAACGGGTCGATCTCGACGCTCGCATCAAGGCCCTGCAGACCTCGGTGGACCGCCTGCTGGCCATCATGCGCGACGCCAGGGACCCCGAGGCGCTCATCGCAGCGGAGAATGCGCTCTCCCAGCGCCAGGCGGATCTGGACAGCTTGCGCGCACAACGCGAGGCGCTCGGTGATCGCATCGAATACAGCACGGTCGACGCCACCTTCGTGGCGGAGCGGATCGGTGGACCGGCGCCGAAGGAGTACCAGGGTTTCCTCGGGCATATCGAACAGGGTTGGGACGCGTTGTTTTCCGTCGCAGGCAATCTGGTGCTGCTGTTCGGCCTGCTGCTGCCCTGGTTGGTCGTGTTGGTGGTGGCCGGCGGTATCAGCATTGCGGTGATCCGCTTGGTAAAGGCCCGCCGACCCTAGCCGAGAAGAATTCCGGTGTGCGGGTTGGCCGTATTTGCGGACGTTTTTCAAGCAATGAATTCATAAAGCATCAGATCAATTGCCACAGCGTGTTTGCGAATATCAGTTCAAACCTGGTCATGGGTGGTGAATTTGCCACCTCGCGATCGCCGTAGCGTGCTCCGGGCAGGCCTGCGCGGGCCCGCGTGCGCTCGCCGTGTGCTGATTCTCACCGGCCAGGCGGCAAATCCGGGAATGTGCCATGAGTAAAATGGGTTTTGCTCCTTACCTGGCTGATGGCCGGTAGCGGCGCAGATTGCCTCGGGTAGTCGCGCGTGACGCGAGCAAGAGACCAAAAAGCTTTGGGGGACGGGGATGTCCTCCGACAGGAGGGCAGTGTTGTGGAGTTGACCCGTGATCGTGCGGGCCAGCCATGGCGGGCACGTCAGCGCGAAATCTTGAACCGAATCGTTCGGGAGACAGATCCGCCGACCGGTAGCCTGCCGCGGATAACGACATCGACCAGGGCCGAGCTGGACCAGGCCTACAGCGAGCGCGTCGGTGAGGTACTCGATCTGGCCGGAAGTGTCGGCGCCATCCTGATGGCGTCCGGGATGCCTGCAACTGCCACGATGGACCAGGTTTCGGCCATCGCGGCGGCATACGGAATCGATCGCTGCGAAGTCGACGTCATCAACACGACCATCCACGTCGCGGCGTATCGCGGGCCCACGTTGCCGGCGGCCAGCACATTGCACATCGTGCAGTCCCGGTCGATCGACTTCAGCCGGCTGGCGGCCGTTGATCGGCTGCTCACCCGAATCCGGGCGCATGAGGTGTCGCCGTCCAACGCCCGCGACGAGTTGGACGCCATCGTCACCGCGCCCCACCCGTACAAGCGCTGGGTCGCCACCCTGGCCTGGGGTGCGCTGGCGTTTGCCACGGCGGGCACACTCGGCGCCACGCTGCTGGCCTGTTTCGTCAGCGCCTTGAGTGCCATGACGATCGACCGGGTCAATCGGCGACTCAATCGGCACGGGCTGCCGTTCTTCTTCCAGTACGCGGTGGGCGGCGCGATCGCGACCGCCCCACCGCTGGTGCTCTACTGGCTCAGCCCTCGGTTGGGACTGCATTTCGAACCGACAGTGGCCATCGCGGCCGGCCTCGTGGTGCTTCTTGCCGGACTGTCCCTGGTGGGCTCGGTCGGCGACGTCATCACCGGCGCCCCGGTGACGGCCGCGGCCCGATTCTTCGAACTGGTCATGATGACTGCGGCGACGATCGCCGGGGTCGCGCTGGTACTGCACCTGGCCAACCGCTTCGGCGCGCCGTTCGTCGCCATCAGCGCCGAAGCGCCACCGGCCCTGGCAGAGATGCCCGCCCGGGTGGCCTTCGGGGCGGCCAGCGCCGCCGCATATGCCCTGGCCTGTTATGCCGAGCGGACCGCTGCCGTGGCCGCAGCCTTCGGCGGTGCGGCAGGCATTCTGGGGTTTCTGCTGACCCAGGGCTTGGGATTGGGCGCCGTGGTGGCGTCGTTCGTCGCGGCGGTGCCGATCGGCCTGGTCGGCCGGCTGATGGAACGCCGCAACCTGGCGCCACCGCTGGTGGTGTCGATCGCAGGCATCGTGCCGCTGCTGCCGGGCCTGGCCCTGCTGCACGGCATCTACGCGATCCTGAACGACCAGCACGCTGTCGGGTTCGCGTCGGTGCTGGGTGCGATGGCGATCGGCAGCGCGCTGGCCGCCGGTGTCACGTTGGGTGAATGGAGTTCGTGGAAGGTGCGCAGGCGCCGGGTGCAGGCCCGGCGGCGCAGTCGCGGCATCCGGCTCAGCGGGCAGGATCGCGCCGCGCCGGCCGATTAGCCTGCGGCAAACTCATCGAAGAAGGCCCATCCCGATGCCGGGACGGGCCTTCTTCGTATGACTGGACGGACTACGCCGTGCGGCGAATGCCCCGTTTCAGCAAAAGTTCACGCTCGGACTCGGACAGTCCACCCCAGATGCCGTACGGCTCACCGACAGCCAGCGCGTGCGACCTGCACTGGGTGATCACTGGGCAGCGCCTGCACATTTCCTTGGCGCGCATCTCGCGCTGGGCACGGGCACGGCCACGCTCGCCGTCGGGGTGGAAAAACATCGAGGAATCGACACCCCGGCAAAGTCCTGACATCTGCCAATCCCAGATATCGGCATTCGGGCCGGGTAGCTGCTGCGGCTGTGGCATTTGGAAAACCCCTCTCCCCGCGCATGTTTGACATCGCGTGAGTTGTGGAACCGATCCGAGTGCGGTCGCCGATGACTACTCGTGAAGACAAAGTAGGGCCGCGCAGGAAACTCCGTCAATAGGCTTCATATGTGCGAAATGACATAAGCGCAGCCTGAGAATTTACATCACGTTCATCCTTGAGCGAGTTTCACGGCGAGTTCGGTGCTAGGTCGACTCCGGCGCGGACCCGTGATCTCGAATAGTCGCAGATCACCTCGCTGGGCGTGTCGAACGCGTTTATCCGCGGCCGCTAGGCGGTTGATCTGTTCGTAACCTTCTGACGACAAACTGTTAACTATTGACCGCGTCAAAAGAACTGCTGAGCAATTGATAGCGTCCGGAGCAGTGACAAAACCTGCCCGTTCGGAGAGTTCCGGCAACGCCGAAACCACGCTATACAGCGCCGCGTTCGGTGACGATCCCGGCCACTGGCCGCTGCCGGCACCCACGACGCCCACCCAGCGATGGTTCCGAGCGGTGGCCGCAGGCGGGCAGGGACGCTACGCGCAGGCGCACACAGAGCTGTCAGCCTTGCGGCGGGCTCAGCCGGTTGGACCGCTGGCCTCCCTGACGGCCAGTACCCGCGGGTCGCTGCTGCGCCAGCTGGGTTGGCACCGGCAGGCGCGCGGCTGGGACGGCCGGGCGCTGACCTTGGCCGGCGCGGACGCCGAGGCGCGCATCGATGCTTTGGTCGGCCTGGCGGCCGATGCGCTCGGGATCGGCCGGTTCGCGACGTCGGCGACGTTGTTGAGCCGAGCGCGGGCGGTGTTCGACGAGTCGCCGGACGCTCTGCCGCCACGGCTGTCGGTGCGACTGGAATGGGTCGGTGCCGAACTGGCGATGGCAACCGGTGACGGCACGACGGCTCTGCGGCATGCCTGTCGCGGGGTGGAGCTCGCCGATTTTGCTGGGTCGTCGGCCCGGCACGGCGCCAAGAGTGCTGTCGTGCTGGCGGCCGCACTGTGTTGTGCAGGGCGTCTTGACCAGGCCAGGGAGGTCGCCGACGCCGGTCTGGACACCACCGGTCGACTGGGCCTGGTGCCACTGCGCTGGGCGCTGGCGAGTCTGCTTGCCGGGATCGGAAGCGGTTCGCACACAGCGCAGGAAGTCCACGCGATCCAGGAGGCCGCGGCGGCTGTGGTAGCGCGACGCGGCGGAACGTGGAGTGACCGCTAAGCGGCGTTTGGCCGCACTGTGTCGCTATTGTTTAGCTGTGCCGCACCGCCGGGAGATGTCCGGTTCGTAACGTTGGAGATATCGCCGTCGATGACAATTCCAGGAGAACGTCTCGACGCTGTCGTTGCTGACGCGGTGGCAGGGGATCGAGATGCGCTCCGGGAAGTGCTGGAGACTATCCGCCCCGTTGTGGTTCGGTATTGCCGGGCTCGCGTCGGAACCGCGGAACGCAGTGGTCTCTCAGCTGACGACGTGGCTCAGGAGGTCTGCTTGGCCGCCATGATGGCGCTGCCCCGCTACCAAGATCAGGGACGACCGTTCCTGGCCTTCGTGTACGGCATCGCCGCGCACAAGGTAGCTGACGCGCATCGCGCGGCAGGCCG
>JBEVHL010000572.1:0-3920 GCA_040511255.1 Mycobacterium sp.
CCAACGGTTCGTTCGCCAGCGTCGATCAACTCGGCGATGTCGACGGTATCGGCCCGGCACGCCTCGAGAAACTGCGTGACCTGGTGCGCGTCTGAGAATGCGGTGACCGTTGAGACACCGTCATCGAGTCGCATCGACCTGCGGCTGGTCCCCGCCGCGGTGACCGGTTGGGCAGTCACCGCGACCGGGATCCTGTGGCCGGTCGGTGGGGCGGTCGCGGCGATGTGCGTGCTCGCCGCGCTGGGTGCCGCGTTGGCGCGGGCGCGGGCCACCACGGACGGCGGCCGGGCGGTCAGCACCGGGCTGATCGCGGTGGCCGTCGTGGGTGTCGGGTTCGGTATGGCGATCATGTTGCGCGCCAACGGCGTTCGAGATCACCCGATCGGTCAGCTGTTCGGTGCCGCAGCCGTGGTGACGGTCACGCCGACCGAGAGCCCCCGAGCCGTCGGCACCGGCCGCCTGATGGTGAAAGCCGATCTGGAGTGGGTCGATGAGCACGAAACCAGCGGCCAGGTCGTCGTTTTCGCCTCGGCCCAGGGTTTCGCCGCCGTGACCGCCGGCCAGCCAATCCGGTTCACCGCGCGGGTCAGCAGGCCCACCCGCCGCGATCTGAGCGTCGCCGTGCTGACCGCGACCGGAGCGCCGGCGATGGGCCAGGCGTCGGCCGTGCAGCGCTTCGCTGCGAGCGTCCGGGGCCGGTTCGCTGCCGCCGCCCGTGACGTCCTACCCGCCGGGCAGGCTGCCATGCTGCCCGCACTGGTGCTGGGGGACACCTCTGCGATGACCGCCCCGGTGGTGGCCGAATACCGGGCAGCCGGCCTGACGCATCTGACCGCCGTTTCGGGCGCCAACGTGACGATCGTGTGCGGCGCTGTGCTGATGGCCGCCTACCTGGTGGGGCCACGGGCCGCGGTGGGTTTGGCCGCGCTCGCCCTGATCGCCTTCGTCATCGTCGTCCAACCCACGGCCAGTGTGCTGCGGGCGGCCGTGATGGGTGCGGTGACCCTGCTGGCGATCTTGTCGTCGCGGCGGCGGCAGGCGATCCCCGCGCTGTCGGCCACGGTGCTGGTGCTGATGATCATCGCGCCCCAGCTGGCCGTCGATGTCGGCTTTGCGTTGTCGGTGTCCGCGACCGCGGCCCTGGTGCTCATCGCCCCGGTGTGGTCGCGGCGCCTGGTCGCCCGCGGGTGGCCCAAGCCCCTGGCCGACGCGATAGGTGTCGCCTCGGCGGCGCAGTTGGTGACCGCTCCGCTGGTGGCCGGGATCTCGGGCACCTTCAGCCTGGTGGCGGTGATCGCGAATCTGGCCGTCGCCGCCGTGGTCGCGCCGATCACGGTGCTCGGTACTGCCGCGGCGGCACTCGGGCTGGTGTGGCCTGGCGCCGCGGACCTGTTGATCCGATTCACCGGTCCCGAACTGTGGTGGCTGGGCGCCGTCGCCCACCGCGCAGCGGGCGTCCCGAATGCCACCGTGCCTGTTCCGTCGGGGGGCGTCGGTGTTCTGACGGTGGCGTTCGCCGGCCTCACCGTGGTGGTGCTGTGGCGGTGGCGGTGGTTCCGGCGGGCGGTGCTGTGCGTGGTGGTGTGCCTGCTGGCATGGTCGCTGTCGGCGCTGGTGGCAGGCCACGGTGCGACGGTGTCGGCGGACCGTGGCACCATCGTCGCGTGAGCCAACAGGTTCCGGGGCTGCATCTGGTACTCGGTGAGGAAGACCTTCTCGTAGATCGGGCGATCAGCGCCGTGCAGCGGGCCGCCCGTAAGCAGGCGGGGTCCGAGGACGTGCCGGTGAACCGGTTACGCGCCGGCGAGGTCAGTACCAATGAGCTCGCAGAGTTGCTCAGCCCCTCGCTGTTCGCCGACGAACGCGTCGTCGTGCTCGAATCAGCCGCCGAAGCGGGTAAAGACGCGGTGACACTGATCGCCGCCGCGGCCGCCGATCTGCCTGAAGGCACCGTCCTGGTGGTCGTGCATTCCGGTGGCGGCCGGGCCAAGGCGCTGGCGGGTCAGCTCCGCGATCTGGGTGCGACGGTCCACAACTGTCCCAAGATCACCAAACCGGGGGAGCGCGCCGACTTCGTCCGCGCCGAATTCAAGGCGCTCAAAGTCAAGGTCGGTGATGCCACCGTGACGGCCCTGATCGACGCGGTGGGGTCAGATGTCCGCGAACTCGCTTCTGCCTGTTCACAATTGGTCGCCGACACCGACGGCAACGTCGACACCGCGGCCGTGCACCGATATCACAGCGGCAAGGCCGAGGTCAAAGGATTCGACATCGCCGACAAGGCGGTGATCGGTGACGTCGAAGGCGCCGCCGAAGCGCTGCGGTGGGCGATGATGAGCGGCGAACCGCGGGTGGTGCTGGCCGACGCGCTCGCGGAAGCGGTGCACACCATTGCCAGGGTCGGCCCGCTCTCCGGTGACCCCTACCGGCTGGCCGGCGAGCTGGGCATGCCGCCGTGGCGCATCCAGAAGGCGCAGAAACAGTCCCGCAGATGGTCGCGCGACTCGGTGGCCACCGCGATGCGGCTGGTGGCGAAGCTCAACGCGGACGTCAAAGGCGCGGCCGCTGATGCCGATTACGCGCTCGAAGCGGCCGTGCGCCAAGTGGCGGAGTTGGTGGCCGACAGCGGCCGACGATAGAAGAGCTAGCTCAGAGCTTGTTCAGCGCGAGCGACAGAGCCGACTTCTTGTTGGCGGCCTGATTCTTGTGGATCACGCCTTTGGTGGCGGCCTTGTCGAGCTTGCGGCTGGTGGCGACGAGCAGCTCGGTGGCCTTGTCCTTGTCGCCGGCGTCGATGGCCTCGCGGAAACCGCGGACTGCCGTACGCAGCGCCGACTTCACCGACTGATTGCGCAGTCGGGCGCGCTCGTTGGTGAGAATCCGCTTCTGCTGCGACTTGATGTTGGCCACGCGTGTTTATCCTTCGTAATAATCTCGGAGCTGATGTCTGGAGTTCCAGAGTGCCCGACACGCGGGCAGCGAAGGTTCAGGTTACCAGTTCGATTACTAATTGCCCAAAGTCGGCCGTACTGGCCTGCCGGAATGGCAATCGTGGGGCAGCATGTGACGCGTGAGTCTTCGATCCTTGCCCAACGAAACCGGACGGCAGTCGCGTCACAGTAGGCAATCGCCAAAAAAGCACGAGCAAATTTTCGACGGCTACAACAAACCCGGCGGTTATGCCAAGGCCTTCGACGAGATGTTCGACGCGCAGGGCAACGTCCGTGGCCCATATAAAGGCATCTTCGCCGAGCTCTCACCATCGGACGCCTCCGAGTTGGCGGCACGCTCCGAGGCACTCGGTCGGGCCTTCATCGATCAGGGCATCACCTTCTCGTTGTCCGGGCAGGAACGGCCGTTTCCGCTGGATCTCGTGCCCCGGGTGATCTCGGCGGCCGAGTGGGGCCGGTTGGAGAAGGGCATCACCCAGCGGGTCAAGGCACTGGAGATGTATCTCGACGACATCTACGGCGACCAGGAGATCCTGCGCGACGGCGTCATCCCGCGACGGCTGATCACCTCGTGTGAACACTTCCACCGGGAGGCCGCGGGCATCGTCCCG
Source organism: Mycobacterium sp. (assembly GCA_040511255.1). GTDB lineage: Bacteria > Actinomycetota > Actinomycetes > Mycobacteriales > Mycobacteriaceae > Mycobacterium. The sequence continues at coordinate 3,563 of JBEVHL010000572.1, forward strand.
CCCAACGGGGTGCGCATCCACGTCGCCGGCATCGACCTGGTGCGCGACGGGCAGGGCACCTTCCGCGTGCTCGAAGACAACCTGCGGTCGCCGTCGGGCGTCTCCTATGTAATGGAGAATCGCCGCACGATGGCCCGAGTCTTCCCGAACCTGTTCGCTACCCACCGGGTGCGGTCGGTCGGCGACTACTCCTCGCACCTGCTGCGGGCGCTGCGCAATTCCGCAGCCAGCAACGAGGCCGACCCCACGGTTGTCGTGCTCACCCCGGGCGTCTACAACTCCGCCTACTTCGAGCACTCCCTGTTGGCCCGCCAGATGGGCGTCGAACTGGTCGAGGGCCGCGATCTGTTCTGCCGTG
>JBEVHL010000573.1:0-6993 GCA_040511255.1 Mycobacterium sp.
TATTTGACGCCGCTGGCTTTGCTAGGTGTCGCACTATCAGTGTTAGCTCGCCGGGCCTTGTTGTCGCTCGTCGCCGTGATGGTGGTGGTACTAACCGTCGCGGTCCAAGCGCCCTGGTACTACTTTGGCGGTCCGGCGGACGTCAGCGAGCATGCGACGATTCGGGTGCTGTCATCGAATCTGCGCAAAGGGCAAGCGAATCCATCGGCCTTTGTCGCGTTGGCTTCGGAGAGCGCAGACGTCATCACGGTGTCGGAGTTGACGCCCGAGGCCGTTGCAGGCTTCTCCCGTGCCGGAATAGACCAGGTGTTTCCGTATTCGGTGCTACTACCGGGAGCCGAAGCCGAGGGAATCGGCCTCTGGAGCAGGTTCCCATTGACTGATGCGACTCCGGCGAAGAACCGAAGGACCGATATCGCTGCTGCGCGGCTACAGGTCCCAGGCGTCAAGCTTCACCCACTGATCGCGAGCATGCACCTCGTCTCCCCCTTGGCGGCCGACGCCGACTCGTTCGAGGCGTGGCGAAGCGGAATCCGAGGCGCAAAATGGGCGCTGAACGACTTCGCGCGGACTACTGCGCCGGCGGCGGTAATTGTCGCGGGCGACTTCAACAGCACTCCTGACATGCGACAGTTCCGCAATCTGGTGACAAACGGCTATCGCGACTCCGTCGAGCAGACAGGTTCGGGATTCGCACCAACGTTTCCCGCACATGGCTGGTCTCCGCCTTTGATCACCATTGACCATGTGCTGACGCGAAATGCCTCAGCTATGTCAAGCAACACGGTCACGCTGCCCGGCTCTGATCACCGATCGTTGTTGGCGACCGTTTACGTCCCGCTGGAGCCAGCGACTTCCTGACCCGAAACGCGCCAGTGATTCTTCCCTGCATAACACACCCAGTTGAGGCCTCTGGGTCCTGATCAGGGACAGGACGCCTAGGGAGGTCCAGCTGTACAAGCGACTGCCGGAAGCGGCAACTGCGACTGAGCAGGCGCCAAGTCGCCCTGTCTCCACGCATTCGATTGATGCCGCTCCTCACCTCACCGGAACGTCAATCGTGGTCGCCAGCCCGCGGTGATCCGAGCCAGGCAGTGGAACAGTGCCGGCCGAGCTGGCCGAGCACCGCGCGGTCAACACGTGATCGATCGCCATGAACGGCGGCACATGCGAATTGGCCGGATACGTCGGCAGATAGCCGGCTCCGGCTTGTTCGACCGCGTCGCGGAAACCACCGGCGAGCACCTGACGGAACGGCTTCATATCAAGCGTGCTGTTGAAGTCACCCGCCACGATGACGCAGCCGTTCTCGCTTCGTTGCGAGACATCAGCCAGGGTGGTGGGCAGCCGTTCCAGATCGCGATCCCAGTCGTCGATTGGCTGCGGCCACGGTCCTGGTAAGTGCGCCACCAAGATGGTCGGGTCGGTGGCGACGTTCTCAACCTGGACACGGGTGGTCACCATCGCGAGCTGATAGCCCTCGATGCGCCGCGACTGCAGCAGTGGGAACCGACTCCAGATGCCCACGCCCTCGGCGCCGTCTCGAGCATCCAGCGACTGGTACGGGAATGACCTGCTGATGCCGGCAGCCTGTATCCGATCCACTTCGTCGTGGGTCAACTCCTGCAATGCCAGCACGTCCGCGCCTGTTTCTGCAGACTTCACCAACGACTCCGCATCGGCCAGACCGAGGTACAAATTGGCCGTCATGACCCGCACCGGAACGGTCCGACCGCCGGTGTCACCACTAATGAAGACCGGAAGCTGCAGAGCCACCGCGATGACGGAAAGAGCCATCGCCAGAGCACAACCAATCCACCTGCGGCCGACCAAGAAGATGACGACCGCCAGTGGCGCAAGAACAGTCAGGAAGGGTGACGCCACAGCCAGCACCAGGGTGACATGGTGATGTATCGGCAGGAAGTGCGACACGATTCCCAGCGCCGCGAGTGCTGTGCACACGATCGCAGCGAGTGTCGCGAACCTTCGAATGATTTCCTCCGAATGCATTGCAGCGCAGCAGTTTCAAATTTTCCGCACACTGCTGGCGGTACTAGGAATCTATTGTAGCGTCGGCACTATCCCAAGTTGTACGCGCGCAACCAATCGACGTACATCAGCGCGGGATTCGGAGTGCTGTCATCCGGCGGGCCGGGCCAGTCACCGCCGACGGCGATCGTCAACACCACGTACGCCGGTTTGTCGAACACCCAGTCCTGCCCCGGCAACAACTCGTAGCGGGCGAAGCGCCCGACGGCGATGCCATCGATCGAGATCGTGATGACATCCTGGGACTTCGCCACGGAGTACACATGAAAATCATCGGAAAGGTCGACACCGCTGAAGCTTCCATTGCTGCTGAGCTTCCACGCGTCCTTCGAACCTGCCACCGGTCCGTGAACTCCGTTGTTGTATTCCGTCCCGGTGTTCGGCGTCTCGATGACGTCGATCTCCCCCGCCCCCGGCCAGCCGACGTCGTCCATATCGGTCCCGAGTAGCCAGAAGGCCGGCAACAATCCTCTACCGGCCGGCATGCGCATGCGGGCCGACAACACACCGTCTTTGATCGCGAACTTGCCCAAGGTGTTCAGGCGGGCCGAGGTGTAGCCGGTGTCCTTACGGGCGGCGACCACCAGGTGGCCCTCGCCGTCGAGATACGAGTTCTGCCGGGTATCGGTGTAGGTCTGCAACTCGTTGTTGCCCCAGCCGCCGCCACCGGTCTCGAGATTCCACCTCGCCGCACTCGGCGGCGCTCCGGCGGGTCCATCGAACTCCTCCGACCAGATCACCGCGTCACCTTGCGCCGGCGCAGCCAGCGCGGGCACACCCATGGCCGGCGCATTATCGGCGGGCGCGTCACAGGACGTGCAGACAAGCGCCACCGCCAGCGCAGCAGAAGTCACCCGCTGGGCCCGACGGCGGCCGACCGTCGCCTGATCACCGTGACGCCACTTCACCTAGGTCGTTGCCTCCTGAGGATCGAATCGGTAGAGCCGAAGGTCCGGTCCGGCGAAAACCACCTTCCAGTGCGGATTCTGATTGATCTGCGCCAGCCAATAGTCGCGCTGCTCAGCGGTGATGTAGCCGTAGTACTCCAGGGCGTGCATGTCCTGTTCTGTCACCGCGATGAAGACCTGCCCGGGTGCGTAGTTCGCTGCCTCGGTGATGTGCGGAAGCTGCCCCATCGGAAACCGGTCCCAGAAGGACGGACCGGTGCCCACCAGAGGGGAGTCGAATTCTTTGTTCTTCAAGGCCTTTTCGACGTACTCCGGGCTCGCTCGATCCGGTATCCCGCCGGAGAACATCGGAACCACTCGCAGCTGACCCGGGTATTGCATAACTGAGATCGCCTGTTCGTACTGGTCGCGCGATACCGTCACTTGGCCCCACAGGGCGAAGGTGCCCTGCATTCCGGCGAGCAGAAACCACAACCCGGCCAACGTGCACGCCAGGCTTCGCCACAAGTTGCGTGGCCGATTCAGCAGTCCGATGTACATCGGCGCGATCAGGATCGCCAAACCTGGGATCGAGTACAGAAAGACCCGGAAGATTGCCTCGCCACCATAATTGACCCCGCCGAGCATGAACAGGGCCGAGCCGGCCATCGCCATCTGCGGCCACACCGGTAATTGCCTGCGCCACAACACAACTATCGCGACCGCCGCCACGATGAACGCGCTGACGCCTAATCCTCGACAGGCCATGGTAGTGACGGTTTTCCCGGTTCCACCCTGGCCGGAGATGTTGCTTTGCGCGTTGTTGACCGGGTTGAAGCTGCTGATCATCGAGTATCCGCTGACGGCCGAAAAGCGGGGAATGAGGTAGAGCACCAGGAGCGCACCGCAGATGACCACCACCCACCACGGTTTGATCCACCCGCCCAGCACCAGTGCCACCAGCACCATCATCAGCCAGTACGGAGTCAGCTGGTGAAGTGGAACCAGACAGGCGAACAGGAACACGCCGAGTACCGGTGCTGCGGGCACCCTCGTCGAGAGCACCATCACCGCCAGTACCGCCAGGGCCAGCGGCAACGCCAGCGCCTGCGGTGAAAAATAGTCCTGGCCAACCCAGTTCGTGATCTCGACGATCACTGCTGCGGCCACCGCACTGCGCCGGGAGAACCGTAGCGCGCGGGTCAGCACAATCACACCTACCGCGAGCAACAGGTGGATCAGCGGCGTGAACAGATGCGCCACCGTCAGCAGCTTGATGTCGGTGAGTGAGGTGAACCATGCGTTCAACGTGAAGAATGAGGGCCACTGACCGTAGATGTCGGCAGAGGGCGGCAGAGTGCGATATGTCTGCAGGTATTCGACAACCCCGATGTGCTTGTACGTCCATCCGAAGATGGGCATTTCGGTGATGATGCTGCTGGTGCCGCGCAGGACCGCGATCAGGCCCAGCAGACCGAGCCAGGCGACACCGATTCGTCCGGCCCGCAGGGCAATCATGATCGCGAACAGCACCAGGCTGGCCGCCACGATCAACACCGCCCCGCCGCGTGAGGCCAGCAGGCCGTACTGCGAGTAAGGAGCAACCTCCAGCAGTGAAATGCTCGCGCACCAAACTGCCAGTCCGACAACGAGAACCAGGAGGGGTACCGCCGCGGTGACAATCTTTCGCGGCAGCGTGGGCGCTGCGGACCCGACCTTCCTCACCCGGACGAGTACCAGCGGCATCTTCGCATCAGCAGGTGCCGCGGTGGTGTAGCGGTACGCCCAGACTGCCGCCCCGCCGTTGACCATCAGGGCCGCGACCAACAGTGAGTACGTGGGAAAACGGGAAAACTGCGACAAAAGGGCGGTGGCGGCTGACGCTGCTGCCAGCCCGATGACGGGTGTCAGCAGGGTGGCGACGACAGGAAACCGAAATAGCGAGAACAGAGCAAGCCCGGGGCCGAGCGCAAGGTACAGACCCAGGAGCGCAGTCGATCCCACCACGCCGACGGGCAGCATCGACGCGGCTCCGCAGAGCACCGCCAGCAGGGACCACTCGCAGTATTCGCGCTGCAGCGCAACACCAGCGGGACGCAAGCTCAGCACACTGACACCAGGCCGTGCGCCGGGAACCCGCGTAGAACTGCGAGCCCGAGCGTGCGGCGCCGGCCGGGCAAGATCTTCGACGGTTCCCGTCATTGACTCGACTCGTGACGGTGTCGCGCCACCGGTGCCCAGCGGTGCGCCGTGAGCCACACGCCTAAGACCATCGCGATCAACGCGGAGTACACGATTCCTCGTTCCAGGATCCCGACCCCGAATGAGGGCTTGACACCCTGCAGGTAGACCAGGAGGCAGGCGACCGACGCACTCGATAGCGCCAGCATCACGTAGCGACCGGGCCCCAGGGTGCGCCAGTCGAACACACACAACGACAGCACGGCGATGGGGGCGAACATGAAGAAGGCGTCAGCTCCGCCAGAGTGCCAAGGCCAGTTGACATTTGTCGGGATTGCCCCACATACCACCGCGCCCACACTGGCGACCAGAAGCAGTACTGCGCAGTTGCGAGTCTGCGGGTTGCGCCAGAGCACCACCCCCCACAGCGCAGTCCCGATGCCCACCAGAACCATCGACAGGTTCAGCAGCGGGAAAGAAACGCTGCACGAACCGCCCGCGCAATACATCACTCCGAGCTCGCTGATGTAGTTGTCCCGATAGCTGTACTGGCCCCGCCAACTCCCCGCGACGAGGTACTCGACAACGAACAGCTGACACCACAACACCGTTGACACCCAAGCCAGCCAGCAGGGACTGTTTATTTCCTTCACTTCGGGTGTCACGGCACCGTCGATGAGTTCGGTCGAATTCATGCCATCACCCCGACACAAGTTCCGGCAACGGATTTGCGACGACAGCCTCGACCACAGCCTTGAGCTGTGCCGCGTCAAAGACGTTGTCATGGAAAGACACCGCGACGTGCATTGCACCGCCCGTCTGAAAGAAGTTGAAGACCATGCCCTCTGGCTCTGCCGGTTCACTCAGACAGTTGAAGAATCGCTCCGATACGCCGCTTGTCCAGAGCGTCTCGGGGAACGGGATGGACCCCACATCCGAGAAGCTGATCTTGGCCATCGGCGCCCCGTCGACAGAAGTAGGGACGTCGAGTGTGCGGCCACCGCGGCGGCAGGTGGCCAAGGCGGTCCTGAGACCAGACAGGGCCAGCGACAACAGCGGACGTCCGCTGTCAGCCGTGTGTCGGATCGCTTGATTGAGATCCGCTGGGGACGGTGCGGCACCCACATGGAGGTCGATACCCGCCACGAAATTGTTGCCCACCTCGATGACGTCAGTCATGCCCCGCAGGTAGCGGCGGCAGTCGAAGAGGGTGAACACCTGGTTGGACACGGAGATGTTCTGGCGCTGCATCTCACGCAGTGTGGCCGCAAAGAAAACTGAGGAGATGGACACCCGGGTGCCGGTCTCTTCTCGCCAACGGCGGATGTCGTCGACCACCGTCAGGGGCGTCGACGCGGATACGTTCCGGGGCGATGGTGTCCACGGTCGTGCCGGCTTGGTGGGGCGTTCGACTGCGTCGGTGCTGGGAGGCGTAGGCCATGGGTGGGCCAGTACGTGCCACGCTTTGGCCGGGTTTCGCCCGAAGAACGTGGCGAACGCGGAGATCAGCGGGGCCCGTCGCTCTTTGCGCGTCGCTGCGAAGACACCCGGCGCCGTTACCACCTGGTTCATCCGCAGCGTAAGGTGTCCGTCGCCCCAGCCGTGGTTGAGCGACATCAGCAGATACTCGCCGGCGGTGCCGATGGCGGTGCCGTCAAGATATTGTTCTGTGTCCCTTGCGAATTGGGTCAAGGTGTCGTCGATACCGCTGCGGCCCACCGGGGGGTACGTCAACAGTGGCGGAACGGGCGTCTGCGCGGGCCGCGCCCAACGCATCGACTTGGTGGACGGCACAGTTGTCAGTCGCTTGCCGAAGCCGGTCACGGTGTACTGGTGGAATCGCTGCTGCAACTCCGCGCCGGACGGCAGGGTCATC
>JBEVHL010000574.1:0-3205 GCA_040511255.1 Mycobacterium sp.
TCCCGATAGGCCGCCGCGACCTGCTCGTCCCACAACCGCACCGTCACCACGGTCCGGCCGCCAGGTTCGTCGGATCGGCCCAGCAGCACCGCGACAATGAGCAGGACGGCTAGCGTGAGCGCCAGTCCGCCGAAGACGAACGTGGAAACACGTGGTCGGAAACTCATTTCAGCCCGGTCACCACGATCGAGCGGACGATGTGGCGGCCCAGCGCCACGAACAACACGATCAACGGCACGATCGCCACCGTCGTCGACGCCATCACCAACGTCCACTGCGCGTTGTAGCGCGACTGCAGACCCGCCGTCGCCACAGTCAGCACCTGCCACTTGCTTCCGCTGGTGATGACCAGCGGCCACATGAAGTTGTTCCACTGTGACACCACGGTGATCAACGCCAGGGTCACCAGGATCGGCCGGCTGGCCGGCACCACCACATGCACGATGACGTCCAGCGTGTTGGCCCCGTCGACGCGGGCGGCGTTGATCAGGTCTGCCGGGATCGTGCGAAAGTACTCCCGCAACAGGAAGATCGCATACGGCGAGCCGAACATGAACGGCAACACCAACGCCCAGAACGTATTCCGCAGACCGGCCTCCGCCATCATTAGATACAGCGGGACAACCGTCACCGTCGTCGGCACCATCAGTGTGGCGATGTAGACCCAGAACAGCACGTCTCGACTCGGAAACCGCAGCCGCGCAAAGGCATACGCCGCCAGGACCGAGAACGTCGTCTGCCCGAGCAGAATGACCGCGGTCATCAGCGCAGTGACGATCAGCGCTCGACCGAACCCGGCGTCGGCCAGTCCGGTGTAGTTCTCCAGCGTCGGCGGACTGGGCAACGACAGCGGCGACTCGGTGTTGAACTGCCGTGCCGAGGTGAACGACGTGAGCAAGCCCAGTGTGAACGGCGCCAACGTGATCACCGCCCCGATGGCCAGCCCGGGATAGACGACGGCGCCGGAGACGACCCGGTTAGCCTCGATTCCCGGTGCGGAAATTGAGTTGAGGTTGTTCGCGTGGGATGGGCGGTTATCGGGGTGGGAAGGTGAATTGGAGGGATCGGTTGTTCCACCATGGGATTGGGGTTTTGAGGTCGGCGTAGCCGGCGTCGATGAGCTGGGGGTGGTGGCTGCGTAGGTTCAGCGCGCAGGTGACGCCGCGGTCGCTGATGTGCAGGGTGCCGGGGTCGTCGAGGAAGTGGCGCCAGATGGTGTCGGGGGTGGCGGTCTGGTATCGGGTCAGGTCGCGGGCGAAGAGGCGGTAGAGGTTGCCGGCGACGACGGTGAGGGTGGTGTCGAGGTCGACGTTGAGTGGGACGCCGCTGGAGAGCGCGTCGAGGTGGAAGCCGGAGATGTAGGCGTCGAGTTCGTTTTCGATGGTCATGCGTTCGGCGTAGCGGGCGAACAGGTCCTTGCCGGGGGTGGTGAGGTCGTTGGCGATGAGCAGGGTGGGTTCGTCGCGGCTGATGTTGCGGATGGCGATTTGGCGGACCCTGGTGTCGACGTCTTTGAGCTTGATCATGTCTTCGTGTAGTTGTGGGCGCCGGTAGCGCCCGGAGCGGGCAATGGTGGTGGTCTTCCACTGGCCGGCGGGTAGCGCTGCTAGGCGGGCGAGTTCGGTTCTGCCGCGTTGGCGCAGGGTGAGCCAGCGGATGCCGCGCGCGGTGAGTTCGTCGAGCACCTTGTAGGTGGTCAGTTGGGAGTCGAAGACGAGCAGCCCGGGGTCTTCGCCGGTGGCGTGGCGCCAGTAGTCGGCGAAGGCGAGGATCTCGCGGGCCTGCTCGGCCTTGGTGATCTCGGCGTTGGCGTAGACCATCTCGGTGCTGGCGTGGTCCTGGGCGAAGAAGGTGAGCACGGCGCGGGTGCGTTGGGAGCGGCGCGGCACGTAGTGTTTTTCCAGCGCGGTGTGCTCGCCGTGGTGGCGGATGGCGTGGAAGTCGAGGTTGAATCCGGCTGTGCCGCTGGCCATTCCGAGTGGGCGCAGCGCCTTGACCATGCCGGTGAGCAGTTTGGTGTTGGATTCGCGGCGCACCCGGTAGGAGTAGGTGCCGGCGTGGGTGGCCTTGGGCAGCGCGGTCAGCTGCAGACCGAACGCGAGCCCGGCGTCGTCGGTCAGCGCGTCGATGTGATGGGCGCGGTGCCGGCGCGCGCACTTGGCCAGCAGCAGGGTGCCGATCGACTGCCAGGCGGTGATCGCCGAGGTGGACGGGTAGCCGGCCTCGGCGACCAGTCGGTGCAGACCGAGCTTGGCCATCATCGGGAACAGCAGCAGCAATCCGGCGTGGTCACACGGGATCTGCGCGGCGTCGGGCCAACCGCCCAGCGTGGCCGCCTTGACCGGCTCCAGCCGCGCCGGGGGGCCGCGGCGTGTCTCGTCGCGGCGGGCCAGCCGGGGCAGTCCGGCGTCGTCGAGGATCTGCCATACCGTCTGCGCGGAGATCGGCGTGCCCGCGGCGGCCAGCGATGCGGCGATCTCGCCGATGCTGCGGTCCTCGGCCCGCAGCGCCAGCACCTTGTCGCGGACCTCGCCGGTGGCTTTGTGCGGCCCTTTCGGGCCCGGCTTGGACTCGCCGAAGGGATCGAGTTTGCCGGTGCGCAGCAGGGTGGCCATCTGATGCACCGAGGCGGTGGAGTAGCCGAACCGGTCGGCCACCTGGGCGGCGGTGGCCTCGTCGACGAGGTAGGCCCGCAGCGCCTCGTAGCGGCGTTGCCCCGCACCGCGGGGCGCGGTGAAGTACTCCGCTCCCCCCCTCAACTGGATTCCCGCAGCAACATGCACTTATGGTAGAGCTGTTTCCAGCATGGCCAGCGCGACGCGCCGGGCTATCTTGCTGTGAGACAGCTAATTACATGCTTGTAGTTCCGATGGCGTCGACGACTGCGGGATACCGTAAGGGAACATGCCTGGTATCAGCTCCAGCAATCCGATTGAGACTGATCGCCTCGATTCGATAGCGATACGCCGTCTACCAGCGGATTTTCACAGTCCAGCCTCCAGAGGCTTTACGGGAAAAGCGGACTCAACCCCACCGTGAATCGAGGTTAGCCGCTACGCCTGCACGATGACCGGATCGCCGATACCGACGGTGTCGAAGTACCACGCGGCATTGGCGGGACTGAGGTTGATGCGGCCATGGCTGACGTTCGCATAGCCCTGCGAGCCAACCGACCACGGAGCACCGTGCACATAGACACCGCCGG
>JBEVHL010000575.1:0-6039 GCA_040511255.1 Mycobacterium sp.
TCCAACCTCATCACGCGCCAGACCCTGGGCTGGGAACCCGCCCACCCCACCCTGCTCGCCGATATGGACAACGGTCACTACTTCCAGGAGACAACATGACCGCGTTCGCCCCGCACCGCGACACCCTGGAGTCCTTCGTCGAGTGCATCAACGGCGGCGCAGACGAGGACGTTCTCACCCAGTTGCTCGCCGAGGACGTGGTGTTGCACGGCCCGTTCAGCGATGAACCGGTCACCGGCCGCGACGTCGCCGTGAAGACCATAAAGGCGGTCAACGGACTGTCGTCCGACGACACCTATCTGGAGGTCCTCAGCGGCGAGACCCACCACGCTGCACATTTCCGACTGCAAGTCGGCGACGCGGCAGTCAATGGGATCTTCTTCGTGCTGCTCGACGCGGACGGCAAGATCGCCGAGGTGAGCATCTTTTACCGGACGCTGCCTGCCGGCGTTGCGCTGCAACGCAATCTGGCCGAGGTAATCGGCATGCAGCCCTGGGAACTTCGCACGAACGGTGAGCAGTAATCATGGGCAAGCTTGACGGTAAGGTCGCCGTAATCACCGGTGGGTCAAGCGGTTTGGCACTGACCGGCGCGGAGTTGTTCGTCGACGAAGGAGCCCATGTCTTCATCACAGGTCGGCGGCGGACAGTTCTGGACGACGCCGTCGCGCTGTTCGGCCGGAACGTGACTGGCGTGCAGGCTGATTCGGCTGACCTCGACGACCTGGACCGGCTGTTCGACGTGGTCAAGCGGGAAAAGGGCGCCATCGACGTGTTGTGGACCAGCGCCGGGACGGCCGAGGAAGGCAAGCTCGGCAAAATCACCGAGGAGCACTTTGATGCCACTTTCGGGCTGAACGCGCGCGGCACGCTGTTCACGGTGCAGAAAGCACTGCCGCTGTTCAACGACGGTGGCTCGATCTTCATGACCGGATCCATCGCCTCGGTCAGGGGCTATCCCGCCTGGAGTGTGTACGCCGCGAGCAAGGCAGTACTGCACGCGTACGCCCGCGTGTGGTTGGCCGAGTTGCAGGACAGGAGGATCCGAGTCAACGTGCTGACCCCGGGACAGATCGTCGCGCCAGGACAGGAGCAGTTTTTCGATGACGAGACAAGGGCCGCGATGGCCGCGCGCGAGGCACTGATCCCGCGGCGCGAGAACGGTAGGCCTGAGGAGATTGCCACGGTCGCACTGTTCCTAGCCTCGAACGACTCAAGCTTTGTCAACGGGATGGAATTGGTGGTCGACGGCGGCACCACGGCGGTCTGACGTACGCACTAAGATCTAGCGCGGGCACCTATGGATCCAATAGCCATTGGTGCACAACGTGTTCGGAGCATGACTGAGCGTTGTCGACATGCAGGGCCCCAGTCGGAAGGTTGACTATGCAGGCGATGGTGGTGACGGAATTCGGCGGCCCGGAGGTGATGGTCCTGCGGAATTGGCCGGATCCTGAACCGGGCGTGGGGCAGGTGCTCGTCGATGTCGAGTTCAGCGATGTCGGCACGTTGGACCGATTGATCCGCGCCGGCAAGTTCGCCGAAGTTTTCAACTTGGCGCCGCCGTATGTCCCGGGAGGCGGCGTTGGCGGCGTCGTGCGCACCGTAGGCCCAGGCGTCGACACCGCGTGGGTGGGCAAACGTGTGGTCGGGGGAACCAGCCGGCTCGATGCCGACGGCAGGTCAGCCGTACCCACTGGGGGTTACGCCGAGCTGGCACTGATCGATGAGCGAGCGCTCAACACCGTGCCGGACGGTCTCGACCTTGACGTCGCGACGTCGCTGTTCAACGATGGCCCGACCAGCCAGCAGCTATTCGACGTCGCGGTGCCGACCATCGACGACCACGTGCTGGTGCTGGCGGCAGCTGGCGCGGCCGGCACGCTGCTCGTCCAAATGCTCACTGACCGTGGCGTTCCCGTTGTCGCTGCGGCACGTGGGGCGGAGAAGACGGCGGCGGTGCGCGCGCTGGGCGCGACCGCCGTCGTTGACTACGGCGAACCCGATTGGCCCGAACGCGTGGGTGCTGTCTTCGCGGACGGCCCGACCGTCGTATTCGACGGCGCGGGCGCCGAGCTCGGCCGTACAGCCTTCATGCTTGCCGCCGACGGCGCACGGGTCATCAGTTATGGCACCAGTGCGGGGGAGTTCGCTGAGCTGAGTCAGGACGAAGCGCACCGGCGGGGCGTCGTCGTCACCGGCCTGTTCGACCTCCCGCCGCTCGGGCCGCCGCAGCGCGCGACTCTTCTTCAGCGTGCGTTCACCGCCGCCCTCGACGGCGCTGCGCGCCCTCTGCTCAACCGCGTTGCGCTGGCACATGCGGCTGAGGCGCACGCCGCATTGGAGGACCGCACCGCGATCGGCAAAACCATCCTCACCGTGGCGTGAGAACGTCGGGCTAGTTTGAGCCCGTCTGCCTCTGCATGCCCGTCAGCTGCGTTTCGCCTCGTAACGCAGCAGGACCGTGCCGCCGGGGAACGTGCGGTTCTCCACCAGCCGCAGCGACATCCAGGACGGCAGTGTCGGGAAGAACGGGGTGCCGCCGCCCACGGCGGTGGGCGTGAGCACGATCCGGTACTCATCCACCAGTCCGGCCCGCACGATCGGTGCGGCCAGCGTCGCGCCGGCCACCTCCAGGGTGCCGTCGGTCTCGGCTTTCAGCTTCGTCACCACCTCGACAGGGTCGCCGCGTTCCAGGCGGGAGTTCCAGTCGACGGTTTCCAGAGTGTGTGAGAAGACGACCTTGGGCATGTCGAGCCAGATGCGCGCGAAATCGACGATCAACGGGGTGGCATCAGGGGCCTTGTCCGCAGTCGGCCAGTACGCCGACATGAGTTCGTAGAGCCGCCGCCCGTACAACGACAGGACAGTCTCCCGCTCGAAGTCGTTCCAATAGTGGTGCAGTTCTTCGCTCGGATCGGACCAGTCGATATTGCCTTGTGCGTCGGCGATATACCCGTCCACCGACACGTTGAAGCCATAGATGAGTTTGCCCATGCAGATCAGACTGCACCGGCGCGCAAGACTCATCGGTCGTCGGCAGGTCCACCAAAAGGCCTAGGTCAGGGACAACTGACCTGGGCCTTGCTACACGTATCGCCTACCGTGCGGGAGGTGGTTAGGGGCTAGACGCCCGCGTTACGAGCCGTCACAGCTGCAGCCGTCGTCTGAGCGGTGGATGGGGCAATGGGTGTGGCCACGCCATCGATGTCGCCATGCACTGCCTGTGACTGGTCGTCGGAAGCAGAAAGATCCTTGATCTTCTGCGCTGCCAGTACCTCAGCGAGGAGGGCTTCGTCGTACTTCGCCTCGGCGGCTTGGGCGCGCTTGCGCGCCTCTTCCACTTCGCGTTGCGCCTTGCTTCGGGCCTTGCGCAGCGTTTCCCGCTGGTCAGCCGATGTTTTGATCGACCGCTTCAGCTCGGCCTGCTGCTCGATTGCGGCCTGTAGTGCGGCCTCGTCAGCGCTGCGCCGTTCCGCATTGTGCTCGAGCCGTTCCAATACGAGGGACAGCTGGTTCTCGGCCTGGGCCGCCGCCTCCTGGGCAGCCTGCCACTTACCACGCGGCTCATCCAAGGCCGCGTGGTCAACCTCCAGGTCGGCGTTGGTATCGGTAGTCGTGGAGTCGGACTGTTCCGGTGCGTTTGCAGTAGTGATGATTTGGCTCTTTTCTTCCTCGAGCGCTCGCGCACTGAGCGCGGCGTGCGTCTCGGCTGACCCGTCGTCTGACAGCGCCGGAGCTAAAGGGGTTCCCCAAAATCAATTTTGCAATCGTGGGTTCACCGACCGCCTAGGTCAGGCGTTATCCCGCCATTTGACGACCTGCTTGAGAGACGCGAGGTCGTAACCGTCATCGGCAGTGAGTTCGGTCTGGAACAGGGTGACGCCGGCCTCGCGGAAGGCATCGCCGCTGTGCTCGTTTTCCCATAGCGTCGAGCGTTCGATATCGGCGCCGCGACGGCCGAATGTCTCTGCCAGCTCATCGACGCGGTCGCTGGACTTGCGGAACCCGTCGAGGTCCTGGAACGCATGCCAGATGTCGGCGTGCCGGGCAACGGCGGGCAACGAGCGCTTGGGCCCCGTGCCGCCGATAAGGATGGGGAGCTTGCGTACCGGCGGCGGATTCAATGCGGCGAGCCGCTTCTCGATGCGGATCAGGCCCTCATCGAACAGATCGAAGCGGGACCCGAAGGTGCCGAATTCATAACCGTAAGTGGTGTAGTCCTTTTCGTACCATCCCGCGCCGAGGCCCAGAATGAGCCGACCCCCGCTGATGTGGTCGACGGTGCGTGCCATATCGGCGAGCAGGTCCGCGTTGCGGTATCCGACGCCCGTGACGAGGAGTCCGATCTCGGCGTGTGAGGTGATCTCGCCCCACGACGCAAGCGCGGTCCAACCCTCGAAGTTGGCGACGTCGGGTTGCTCGTCTGTCAGGACCGGTTTGCCGTCGACAATGCCCTCCATCGCCGGGCGATGGAAATGGTCGTAGCCGAAGATCACGTCGACGCCGAGGTCGTCGGCGGCCACGACGGCGTCGCGCCACGTCGCGTAGTCGGGCGTGCCGCCGGGCTGGATCTGCACGGCTACGCGGACTGGACGGGTCATGGATGCTCCTTGATGGGGGGGAAAGACTCGACTCATGCGCCAAGTTCATCGGGTGCGGGGTTTATTCCGCAGCACGCCCCGGACGTCTGACCGTCAGCCTTGTATGTGGCTGTTCACCGGACCAGGGGGACCCTGACAGTACCCGTACCACGAGGATCTCCATGTCTTCGGAAATACCGAATAACTTGCTACGGGAGGAACGGTGCCAACTGATCGACCTGTTCCGACGAACGAGAAAGGCGACACATGGCAAACCGACAATTCACAACGCATGCAGAGCTTTTCGATCTAAGCGGTAAGCGCGCCCTGGTTACCGGTGGGACGAGGGGCATCGGGATGATGATTGCGCGCGGGCTTCTCCAAGCGGGCGCCCGCGTGGTGATCAGCTCACGCAGCACAGAAGCGTGCGCTGCGGCCCAAGAGCAGCTATCCGAATTCGGCGACGTCTGGGCGGTCCCCGCCGATCTGTCCCAGCACGAGGAATGTGAGCGCCTCGCTCACCTCATCACCGCCGAGTCCGGGAATCTCGACATCCTGGTCAACAATGCGGGGGCAATGTGGGACGAGCCGTTGGCGACGTTCCCGGACGCAGCCTGGGACAGGGTCATCGACCTCAACCTGAAGTCGCCGTTTTGGCTGGTGCAGGCGCTGCTGCCGGCACTTCGCAGCGCTGGGACCGCCGACGATCCCGCGCGGATCATCAACATCGGCAGCATCGCCGCCATCCACATCCCCAATCGGCCCAATTACTCGTACTCCAGCAGCAAGGCTGCGCTGCATCAACTCACCCGGGTCCTCGCCAAGGAGCTGGGGCCGCAGCACATCACGGTGAACGCCGTGGCGCCGGGGCCGTTCCCGTCGACGATGATGGCGGCCACCCTCGCGGAGTTCGGCGAGGCGATCTCGGCGGCGGCCCCCCTGCGCCGGATTGGCCGCGACGACGACATGGCGGGTGTCGCCGTATTCCTCGCCAGCCGGGCAGGGGCTTACCTGACGGGCACCATCATTCCCGTCGACGGAGGGATCGCCACGACCGCGTGATGCGGGCCTACGGTGGGTAAATGACCGCCACGCTTGATCTGCGTACCGAGATCCGAGACTTTCTGAGGTCACGTCGCGCCCGCATCGCGCCGGAAATGGCTGGCCTACCAACCTACGGTGGCAATCGTCGTGTCAAGGGTCTGCGTCGCGAGGAGGTAGCGCTGCTCGCAGGAGTGTCGGTCGAGTACTACGTGCGCATCGAGCGCGGCGCCCTGGCCGGCACTTCCGAGGGGGTTCTCGACGCACTGGCGTCAGCCTTACAACTCGACGACGCGGAGCGCGATCACCTGTTCCATCTCGCGCGCCAGTCCGGGACGCCCGACGGTCGGCAGCACCGCAAGACTCCCGCGACGGTGCGTCCGGAGTTGCAAGGGGTGCTCGACGCCATTACCGC
>JBEVHL010000576.1:0-4201 GCA_040511255.1 Mycobacterium sp.
TGGCGTTCATGTGAATCTCCTTGTGTGACTTGAGTTTTAAGCTTCTGGCCGGTGGTGTTCCGGCGATGACTCAACTATGTCCGACCAGGTGCCGCCGGACTGTCACCCGACCAGCCCCTGCACCGGATGAACCTGACGTCCCCCAATTGGTGGACCAGCCGGCAATTTTGGGCGAACTCGGGCATCAAAGCCCCTGCTCCACTGCAGATGCGCAGGTACCGTTAGCGCTCTGAATTCGTCAGAACACTGGGGAGAGTCTTGATGCGAAGAATTGCTCTGTCAGTCGCTGCCGCGGGACTCATAGTCCTCCCGATCGCGGCCGCCCAATCAGCACAGGCCGCGGACGTCACGCCCAACCAGACAGTGACCGCGCCTGTTGCTCCGGTCCAGGGGCCGCAGATTCAGTTGTTCGATTGCCGTGGCACCACCGGCGACATGGGCTGCGGGCCCGGCTGGTTCTGGCGTGACGGCTGGCGCGGGTTTGCGTGCTACCCGTGCTGACACCACCGGCCGCAACCAGGGATTGGAGCACGTCGATATGAGCCGTTCATTGAACTCGGTGAGCCGGTTGACGGCAGGCGCATTGTTTATCGCGGCAGCCGGCATCAGCGGTCTGGGCACCGCTGCGGCCGACCCTGACTACAGTGCCATCCTCGTCCACCCGAACGACGTCACCGATTCCACCGCCTACTCCGCAGGACCGCCGATCCAGAACCCGGACGGCCAACCGGGGGCCCAGGAGGTCTACACCCACCGCGACGGCAGCCGGACGATCACCGACACCGTATGGGTGCTGTCTGACCCCGAGGCAGCGACCGCCGCGGTGAACGCGGCACAGGCCTCGAGCGGTATCGCCAACCCGACGTCCGTACCGGCCCCGGTCGGGACCGGTGGCACGTTGGTCTCCGGTACCACCGGGGACGGCAGCCAATCCGTCAGTCTGCTGCTGTTCACCCAGGGCAACACCGCCACGACGGTCGAGTTCGCCGGCTCCGTGAGCGATCCGGCCCCGGCTGACTTGGCCATCCAATTCGGCCAACGGCAGGACACCGCGATCAAGGATTGGCAAGCCACGCTGGGCTGATCCCTGCACGTTCACAGAAAGCCCGGACGCTGCGGCGACCGGGCTTTTCTGTGTCCGCAGATGCGGCGGCCGGATGGATGCCGGCGGAACCTGTACCCTGACCACTAGGCAATTGTCTTGTGTCGCATCGACTTCGGCGTTGCTGCAGCCCGTTCGCCGTGAGAAGCGGTTGAGCTGGGGATAAGCGGGAACACCAATCATTCGTATGTGCGCGCGGTCACCAGGCTGACTTCGCGAAAGAAGGTGAAAGGAACGGTTATGGGCTCCCCGGGTGCTGGACCTCGTCCGAGCACCCGATTCGGGCCCTACGAGCTGCAGGAGTTGATCGGCCTCGGCGGGATGGGCGAGGTGTACCGCGCCTACGACACCGTGCGGCAGCGGACGGTGGCGCTCAAGCTGTTGCGGACCGACGTCGCGGCCGACCAGAGCTACCGGGACCGTTTTCGCCGAGAGTCGCGCGTCGCGGCCCGGCTGCAGGAGCCGCACGTCATCCCGGTGCATGACTTCGGTGAGATCGACGGGGTGCTGTTCATCGACATGCGCCTGGTCGAAGGCCCCAGCGTGAAGGCCGAGCTGGGTGCCACCGGTGGCCTCGTGCCGGCCCGCGCGGTGTCGATCATCGGGCAGGTCGCCGCTGCGTTGGACGCCGCCCACGCCAGTGGCCTCGTGCACCGTGACATCAAGCCCGAGAACGTGCTGCTCACCGCCGACGATTTCGCCTACCTGGTCGATTTCGGCATCGCCAATGGCGGCGGCGAGGCAACGGTGACCAGGACCGGTCTGATCATCGGCTCCTGCGCCTATATGGCTCCTGAACGTCTCAACGGCGAGCCTGGTGGGCCGCCGTCGGACGTGTACTCGCTGACCTGCCTGCTCTTCGAGTGCCTGACAGGTCGGCCGCCGTTCGAGGCGGAGGACATCCGGCAGATCATGAGCGCGCACATGTTCGCGCCGCCGCCGCGGCCGAGTGAGCTGCGCCAGGGCATCAGCCCGGCATTCGACGACGTCGTCGCCCGAGGCATGGCGAAGAACCCGACCGAACGGTTCGCGTCGGCGGGTGAACTGGCCAGGGCAGCGGCCGCTGCGGTGCAGGGACGGTCCGTCGCGGCTCGACCAGGCCCGCCGCACAACACACGGCGCTTTCCGGCCGAGCGGCAGCGGCCGCCCGCACCCCTCCCCTCTGCCCCCGTCAAGCACTCACGGTTCAGCAGGACGCAATGGGCGCTGCTTGCCGGCACCCTCGCCCTTTTCGCGGTGGCCGCGGTGCTGGCCGTGGCGATCGTGTTCGTCGGCGGGAGCAGCAGCACTTCCGGGCCTGCGAGCACGCTCGCCGCACCCGCGCCGTCAGCGACCGACTCGACGACTACGTCAACGACGTCGCCCACCTCGACAACCAGCGCGGCGCCGATCTCGGGGGTGTCAGGTACCGACGCACAGGGCTTCATCGGGCATGCGGCTCGCTGCGACGCCGGGAGTTCCCTGACAGCGGCGATCAGGACGGCGAGTTCCTTGGCGGTGGTGTGCCAGACAGCGTCGGGCAGCTACTACTACCACGGCGAACGCCTGCGGGACGGTGCGAACGTCGAGTTGGCGGGCGCTGTGCCGACGGACGGGGGTTTCGATGCGACGAACCCGGCGGACGGCGCCCGCTATCAGGTTCGGCCCGATGAACTGACGATCTTGAGCAACGGTCACGTGGACTCGGCTGAGCGGGCCTTGGAGTACGGTTCAGCCGATTAGCTCACTGCAAGGTCTGCTCTTTCAAGGCGAGCGCGTCGCGGCCCGTGGTGTAGCTCACCTCCCGGATGCCCAAAGCGTCGTGCAGCTTGCCGGCCGGCAGCGTCAACGGTTTGGGCGCCGGGCCATCGCCCGGATGCGGCAGCGGGTACGCGGTGGTGGTGCCGCTGTGGAATGTGACGTTGCCCTCGGTCTTCGAAAACAGTTGGTGCACATGCCCATTGAGACAGGTGACCGACGAGAACCTGCGCAAATAGCTCAGCGCCTCGGTGGCGTCGTCGGTGCCCCACCCCCAATCCGGATACATCGCGAACAGCGGGATGTGGCTGAACACCACAACCGGGGTGTCGCTGGACAACGATGCGACGTCCTTCTTGATGAACTCGAGTTGGTCGGTGCCCAGGTGACCGAGCTTCTTCAGATTGAGGGTGTTCACCAAGGCGATGACGTGCACGCCGGCCGTGTCGAAGCTGTGCCAGCCGTCGCCGCGGGTGCCCGCTCCGAAGGCCTTGAGGTACTTCTGGCCGCCGTCGTCGATCGAGTCGTGTTCGCCTGGGACGGTGAAGATGTGGGGCGTGTTCAGGCCGGCCATCATCTGTTTGACCTGATCGAATTGTTCCGGGGTGGCCAGGTGCGTGAGGTCGCCGGTATGGATGACGAAGTCCGGGGTGTAATCCAGCTTGTTGAGCTGGCCGATGGCGTCGGTGAACGTGGCGACGACGTTTGTGTTGGCCGCTCCGGTGAAACCGATGTGACTGTCGCTGATCTGGGCGAACCGCAACGTCGGTCGCGTCGCATCCGCGGCAGTGGCCGAGCCTGCGACATGGGAGATCACCTCACCGCCGGCCACGGTGAGCACCACGGCGGCACCGAACCAGG
Source organism: Mycobacterium sp. (assembly GCA_040511255.1). Lineage (GTDB taxonomy): Bacteria > Actinomycetota > Actinomycetes > Mycobacteriales > Mycobacteriaceae > Mycobacterium. The sequence continues at coordinate 3,701 of JBEVHL010000576.1, forward strand.
CGGAGTGCCGCATCAGCTGACGCCGACTCATCCCACGCGGGTCATGCTCGTCGGTGATCTGGTCACCGTTCATTGGGTCACCACCACGGTGCCGTGCATGAACGGATGGATGGAGCAGATGTAGTCGAACGATCCCGCGTTCGTGAAGGTGAACGAGTAGGTGGCGCCGGTTCCCATTCCCGGTGAGCGAAAGGATCCGTTCCCGGCGACGACGGTGTGCGGTTCTTCGTCGCGGTTGGTCCAAGTGACCGTGGCGCCGACCGGGACGGTCAATGTTGCCGGCGCGAAAGCAAAGTTGTTGATATCGACGGTGTTTCCAGCTTGCGGGGCTGGTGCCTCGGCTGGTGTGATCGCCGCTGACATGGCGGGCATGTCGGGCATCGACGACATGCCGGGCATACCCGAGGTTGCGCCCGCCTGGGTGACCAACGTCAACGAGGGCGGCGCCGCGGTCTCGTCGTCGTGTGAGCAGCCGGCCAACACGAATCCCGCAGTTGCGAG
>JBEVHL010000577.1:0-3259 GCA_040511255.1 Mycobacterium sp.
AGATGAGAGATGCGTCCCGCGACGATCCGCGGTTCCGTCGGTCGCGCGACCGGATGCTGGCAGCGCTTCGCGACGTGGCTCGGGCAGGTGATGTCACCATCGCCGCGGTGTGCGCTGCCGCCGGGGTGACCCGGGCGACGTTCTACAACCACTTCGAGAGCCTGGAGGAAGCTGCCTGGGTGGCCATGCTCGACAGCCTTGATGACCTGTTGCGAAAAGACGCTGTCGCGCGACGCGGTGGTGCCGACCCCGATGCCGTCGGGATGGCCAGCTTGGGCAAGGTGGTCGAACTGCTTCGCGTGGACGGGGCACTCGCGCGGCTGGCCGACAACCATCCGTCGGATTCCGTGCTGCCTGGGCTGGCCGACGTCATTCTGGGCCAGGTGCGTTGGTTCCGTTCGGAATTCGGCGCGCCGACGACAGCCGACCTGGCCGCCGAAGAGATCTACATTGCGGCCGGTCTGTACGCCCTGTTGGCCAACGGCGCCCGGGGTGAGCGGGACCCTGCCGAGGTCGCGGCGGTGGCGTACTCGCTGCTGCCGGAGTGGATGAGACAACCCGCGAGGGACGGCCGCACCCCATCTATTTGACAATTGTCCAATAGATGGCACGATTGGTGGCATGCCCTCCACCGGGGCGCTTACTCCAGTCAAAATCAGGAAGCGGTCTTTCGATGATCGATCACGTCTATGTCTCAGTGGGCGACCCGAAACGTTCGCTGGCGTTCTACCTCGCGGCTCTGCAGCCCCTGGGCTGGCGTGAATTCGGCAAGTACGACGCCACGTCCGGGCCTGACACCGTTCCCGATCTCTGGGGACTGGCCAATGCCGCCGGCAACAACACCATTTGGCTTCGTCAACGAACAGCGGGCGAGACCGGGCTCTATCTCGGGCTGGTCGCCGATGACAACTCCCTGGTTGACGCGGCGTACGCCGCGGCTTTGGCAGCCGGCGGCCGCGACGATGGCGTTCCTGCGGTGCGGCGGTATTTCGCCGACGGCTACTACGCCGCGAATGTCGTTGACCTGGATGACAACCGGCTCGAATTCGTCCACAAGAGCTGGAACGACAAATCCTGACCGCGGACGTCCGGTTTCAACGCGCGTGCTCGGCGAGGAACGGCCGAATCAGCGCCACCGCGGCGTCCAGGCGGCTCTCCAGCAGGAAGTGGCCACCGTCGAGCAGGTTGATCTCGGCGCCGGGCAGGTCTTGGCCGAACGCCAAAGCACCCGCGGGACCGAAGATTTCGTCGTTGCGACCCCAGACTGCCAGTAGCGGTACCTGCGAGGTGCGGAAGTATTCGTGCACGCGCGGATACAACTCGACGTTGGTGATGTAGTCGGCGAACAACGCCAACTGCACGGCGATCGCCTGTTCGCTGTCGGCCACCGCGGTGTGGGCGTTGACCCAGGCGTCGGGATCGACGACCGACGGATCTGAAACTCCATGCGTGTACTGCCATTTGATGCCGTCGAGGCTGATCAGGCCGCGCAGCGGTTCGGCGTTGGCTGCCGAGCGGTCGCGGCCGTAGGTGAACAACGGTTCCATCGCGTCACCGACGAACCCTTCGACGTAGGCGTTCCCGTTCTGCGAGACGATGGCGGTGATCCGTTCCGGATGCCGCAAGGCCAACCGCCAACCGACCGGGGCACCGTAGTCCTGGACGTACAGCGCGTAACGGGTCAGGCCCAGGTGATCGAGGAGCCCGTCGACATGGTCGGCGAGGGAGTCGAAGGTGTAGTCGAACTCGTCGACGCCGGGCTTGTCGGAGTGGCCGAACCCGGGGTAGTCGGGCGCGATCACGTGGTAACGGTCGGCAAGGGCGGGAATCAGGTTGCGGTACATGGCCGAACTGGCCGGTGTGCCGTGCAGTAGCACGATCGCGGGCGCGGTGACCGGACCCGATTCCCGGTAGAAGATGCGGCGGCCTGCGATGTCGGCGTAGCGGTGGTGGGTCGGCATTTCTAACCTCTTCAGTTCGCTGTGGCGGTTATGTGTAGTGAACACCGGTGTATCTAACCTGTCAAGTGCGGTATGGTGGTTAGCATGTCCGCGGATTGGTCAGAGGTGCTTCTCGACCTGCTCAACACCACACCGGTGGTCGACGGCACGCCCACCGACGTGCTGGCCGACGATGCCGCCGCCCGCGCCTGGTTGCGCGGCCACGGCCGCGGTGCCGACGTCACCGCGGCTCGCCAGGTGCGCGACGACCTGCAGCGGGTGGTCCGTGGCGAGCGGGCACCTGACACGCTGACGGGCTATCTCGACGGTGTGCACCAGGTGCCCAGCCTCGGCACCGACGGCCTGACCTGGTCGTTGTCCGAAGCCAGTTGGCCGGCGCGCGTCGTGCTGGCCTGGGGTGAGCTTGAGCATGAGCTGCCGGGTCGACTGCGGCCGTGCGCCAACGACGAATGCCAGCTGTTTCTGATCGACCGCAGCCGCGGCGGTACCGGTCGGTGGTGTTCGATGAGCGGCTGCGGTAATCGGATGAAGGCCCGCAGGCATTACCGCCGAGCGTCGGGGAACTCATGACGACGATGTCCGATTCCCGCTAGCCACCGGCGGCATCGACGACGAAGCTGATGTCGTGTTCTCAGTGCTGTTCGAAGTGCACCCCCGCTCGGAAGAGTGGGAGACATATCTGCACCACGCCAAGATGCTCCGGCCGGAACTGGAGGCGATCGACGGGTTCGTCGACAACATCCGGTACCGCAGCCTGACGCGCGACGGCTGGGTGCTGTCGCTGTCGGGCTGGCGGGACGAAAAGGCTCTGGTGCGCTGGCGGACCCACGCCGGCCATCACGACGCGCAGACCCAGGGTCGTGCGACGGTTCTGCTGGACTATCACCTGCGGGTCGGCCAACTCACCCATGACTCCGCGCCACCGCCGAACTACCACTTGTCCGAACAGCGGCTCGACCAGACCGAAACGGGTGAGGCGACCACGATCGCGCTGATCGATGTTCAGGATGCGAACACCGATGATCCGACGGCGTTGGCGCACCGGCTCGGGCTGGACGAGGCGGCGCCCGGTCTGGTGGGGTGGGACGTCTTCAACGCCGTTCTGACACCGGGTGACGTGATCCTCCTGCTGGCCTGGCGCGAGCTGGCCTACGCCGAGGCCTTCCGGAAGCAGGTCGAGCCGCCGCCGCAGGCGAGGTTCCGCCAAGTACGGGTGATCCGGGACTACGCACTGCTGGACCGGCACGAAGCGCCGCAGTTCTACCCGGCCCCGCAGTGGTGTCAGTCCGCCACTGAGG
>JBEVHL010000578.1:0-5550 GCA_040511255.1 Mycobacterium sp.
ACTTTCGGCGATCTCACGGACGGTGCACGGGTGGCTGCGGGTCATGGCGTGAATGGCGGCTCGGCCAGCCCGCGATCCTCCGGGCTCGGGCATAACCCCACCCGCCCAGCACGCCACCGCAACGCGGACACCCAATCTCCCCGGCAGCTAACCGGACTCGACGCGGACCAGATCGACCTCTACCGTCACCATCGGTCGCCTCCGCGCACCCGTCAGTTCCTCGTCACACTGACGGTGCACACCAACAAGATCAAACCCGCCACGACCCCGACCACGACATCGGCAGCCTTAATGACGGAAACAACCCCCGTGTTCGTTATCCCGAGAGACGCTCAACAGCAGGATGGTCCCGGTTGAACACGACATACTGTGCGATACCACCGGGCCGGGGGTGTGCGTCAGATTTGTAGGTGGCGGTTGTTGATCTTGATTTAGGCGTGGTCAGGCGGTGGCGGTCTGGTTGTGCGGACGTGTCCAGATGTGCTGCCAGCGGTAACTCGTGTGACCGGGGCGTCGCGCACGACGGTGACCGCCGCGGTGGCGGAACTGGCGGCCGGGGGAGGCGAGGATTCGGCGACAGGGCGGGTGCGCTGGCTGCGGGAGCGGGGTCCCGACAATTGCAGGGCGGCCCACTTGGCAAGGTGCGGGCGCTCTATCTTGGAGTTGTGGCGCGGATCCACCGGCAGCCTGCGCTTGAAGAGGATGGCATGGATCTTGTTCGCCATTTCGGAATCTGCAGCCCGCGCGAGCAGTTCCTGGTGCAAGCCGGCGAGCTCGTTCTTGCCAACGTCGGGCTCGACCTCGACGCAGAGGACGGGCAGCTCGCCCGCCGGTGCGGGCACTCCCACCAGTCCACTTCGCCTCACCTTGGGGTGAGCGTCGAAGAGCGGCTCGACTTGCAGCGGGAATACGTTCCCGCTATCTGCCTTCACCCGCTGCGACACCCGACCGCAGACCCAGAGCTTGCCCTGCGCGTCGAGGTAGCCGGCATCCCCAAAGCGGTGCCAGTCCCCTTGTGGGTCGGGCACCTTGTTCTTGCGCGTGCTCTCGGGGTCGAGGTAGTACCCGGGGCTCACGTGCTTGCCCCGCACCAGGATTTCGCCGACTTGCCCCTTGGGCAGCTCCGACGTTTCCTCGATGGAGTCGATGGGACCGTCCACGATGTCGATGATCTTCAACTCGACGCCCGGCAGGGCGTAACCCACACAGATGCCGGCACCCTGCTCGGTCATGTTCCACAAGCCTTGAAGGTGCTCGCGACTGCCCATCTCGGTCGACGGCATGGCCTCGGTGGCTCCGTAGTTCGCCGCTAACTCTCCGTCGGGAGCCATGACCGCGCTCAGCATTCTTTCGACCGGACCAAAGATCGGCGCCCCGGCCCCGATGACTCGTTTCAGAGAGGGCATCGTCAGGTTGCGCGCAAGCGCTTCCCGGGCCAGGTTCTCGATCAGGATCGGCGCGGCGAAAAACGACCCAACCTTGCAGTCGTTGATGACCTGGATCATGGCGGCCGAATTCACCTTGGCCGGGCCTTGCCGGGCGAAGTCGATGGGCGGCACCACCATTGTGCCGCCGGCACTGATGGGGATGAAGAGGAACGCGGGGAAGACGGCCATATCCACCGGGACCTCGTTGTCCGGATCCCAGCGCCAGCTATGGTGCGCGTTGCGGAACACCTGACAGAAGTTGCGATGCGGGTAGAGCGAGGGTTTCGCCGGCCCGGTGCTGCCGGTGGTGTAGAGAATGGTGCAGGGATCGTCCGGCCCGACTTTTGGCGGCTCCGGCTCGGCGGGCGCTTGTTTTCGCAGCGACCTGATCGATCGCGCGCCGGGGAAGGGTGGAAACCCGGTGACAGTGCGGGCTCCCGGCAAGAGTGGGCATCCCGTAAGAACAAGCTTCCGGAGGGCGCGAGGACCCCATCCGAATGTGATCCTTCCGATGTGCGCGAGCGCGATGCCTAGGAACGCCTCCGGCTTCACGCGTCTCAGCCGCTCCGCCATGTTGAGATAGCCGACCGAGGGGTCGATCCAGATGGAGAAGGCGCCCACCCGCGTGAGGGCCACGCCCATGACGCAGGCCTCGTAGCTGGGAGGCGACATGAAGACGATGCGGGTCATCTCAGCAATGCCCATCTCGCGCAGCCCCACGGCGACCGACTCGGCGTCGGCCGAAAGCTCGGCGTAGGTGTGGCGCTTGTAGCGGCGCGTGCCGTAGCCCTCCCAGCCGTCCAGCTCGATGACCGCGATGCGCTCAGGGTCCTCGCGCGATACCCGCAACACGATGTCGGCGAGGTTGAAGATGTCGTCGGGGAAAGGCTCCATCTCAGGCCTGCGTCCCCGCGGCAGCCTGCAGGAACCCATCGATGATTGAGGCGACCTCATCCGGCCGCTCCAGCATCAGCAGGTGGCCGCAATCGGGTAGCCATTCCTGGCGTGCGGGGTGGAGGGTCGAATTCAGGCGACATCCCGCCTTGGGCGAGACGATCTTGTTCTTCAGCCCCCAGATGGTGCAGATGGGAGGGAACCCCTGCTGCGGCGCGAGGTTGTCTAGGACCGAGTAATTCTCCAGGTCGTCGAGCACCCCGAGCAGCGACTCCACCTGGCCGGTGGCCGCGTAGCAGCCGCAGAATTCGGGGTTGCGATGGAGCTTGAGGGCACGGCCGCGCGGCCCCAGCTGGAACAGGGTGGCGACTGAGCCGATGCCGTTGGTGAGCTTCAGTTGCCCGAGCAACCGGTACACCTGCCGATTGATTCCGGGCATCCGCTCCCGCATCCACAGGAACGGTCCCAACCAGCCACCCAGGAAGGTCGACTCGGTGAGCGGGTTGCAGAGCACCAGGGCCTTCACCTTGTCCTGATGGCGGTCGGTGAACGCGAGGGAGATGGCGCCTCCCATGCAGTTGCCCACAACCGCGACCTTCTCCAATCCTCGTGAGCTGACGAACTCCTCCAGCATCGCTACGTAGTTGCCCAAGGTGTAGCCCGCGCCGGGCTTGGCCGAGTTGCCGAACCCCAGCAGGTCAAGGGCGAAGATCTCGTACTTGCCAGCCAGTCTGTTCGCTACTTCCGCCCAGATGGCATGCGACGAGCCACCGTTGTGGAGCATGATCACCGGCTCACCCTGCCCGGTGTGCTCATACGTGATCGGCAATCCCCGGAAGTCGAAGCTCTCCAACGTAATCCGCCCTCGCACCTGTGGTCATTACGATACCGCCGCGCTGCACAGCAGCCCGGTGCCGACGGCGGCGGCCAGCCACTTAGCTTCGGCACGGCGGCCTTCCACCCGGCCGACACCGTTTCTCGATGCAATCACGGCACCTAGCGCGCGGGTAGGGACTTAAGTCCCATACCCGAAAGCCATTCGTCGGTGGTGAGGCATAACCGCATGATGCCCGGCACCGCAGTCGATCCGCGGCCCGCGGTGCCCGGAGTCGGCCGTGTCCAGATGTGCTCGAAGCGGTTGCTGGCTTGTTCGCATCGGAGGGTGAGGATGCCGGTGGCGCCGGGGATGTTCCAGCGCATGCCGGACAGTTTGAGTCGTTGACCAATGACGGCTTTGCAGCCGGCTTCGACGGTGCCGGAGCCGATGAACATGCCGTGTTCGCGGAAGTAGGCGTAGCGCATCCGGTGGGCGTTGGTTTTGAAGTAGGCCAACGCTTTCGCGGTGTCGCCGTCCAGGGGCAGTCGGGTGGTTTCGGTGACGAGGGCTTCGATGTCGCCGGCGTCGAGGTCGGCCAGCCGGGCGTGCAGCCAGTCGTCGTGGCCGTCGCCGAGGACGGGCGCGAGCCCAGCGGCCAGGTCATGCAGGTGTTCGCGGGCGTGGTAGATGTCGACGATGGGGGTGGCTTCGGGCACGATCGCGGTGGCCAGTTTCCAGATCCAGGGCGCGCCGTCGCCGAGCACGACGAGCTGGCGGATGCGGTCGGCGCCGCGGCGGCGGGCCTCGGCGTGCACCAGGGTGGCAAAGTGCTCGGCGGGGGCGAAGCTGCCCACATAGCTGGTGGAGCCCGGGTCGCGCACCGGCCTGCCCGCCTCGTCGAGGGTGGTCTGGGTGAACAGGCAGGCGAGCTTGACCTCGCGGGTGCGCGCCCGCCCGTCGCCGCTCTTGGCGGCCCGGCCGGTGACCGCGGCGGGCACCATCGGCACGCCGGTGCCGTCGACGGCGATGTAGAGCTTGTCCGGCGCATCGCCGTGCTCACCAGGTGCCGGCAGCACGGCCAGCGTCCCGCATGCGATCGCAGCCGACTCGGTGGTGATGCGCTTGGCCGCGGTAGTGCCGTCGGTCTCGGCGGAGCGTTCAATCCGTTTGTCCGACAATTGGATTCCGGCCAGCTCGGCGAGCAGGTCGGCGGCAGTGGCGAACGGCTCGGCGGCTGCGGCGCGGGCCACCATGCGGCGCAGACCCGGCGACAGGGACGCGTCGGTGACGCCAAGATCGTCGTCGCGGGGCACGATCCCACGCCCGCAGGCAGCGCAGTGGTAGTAGGCACGGCGCAGCGTTACACGCCCCAACACGGTATCGACGTTCTTGTCGCGGTAACCGACGAACTGCGCGGAATGCCCGGCCTCGCAGTCGATCCGCGGCCCGCGATGTCCGGGGTCGGCGGCCAGCAGTTGCCCCAACAACACGGCACCAAGTTGGGTCATCGCGGTGCGGATGGCCAACTCCACCGCGCCCAGTCCCGCACCCGACGGGCCCAGCGCGTCGACCGCGAGCGCCGCCAGCCGTTCTACCTCGGCCGCGATCTCCGCCGCGATCTGGTCGTAGAGCCCCCTTTTTCGTCCCCCGTCGTCGCGGCCGGGGGCGCCGTCGCCGCCGGGTTCGGTGGGCGGGCCTCGCAGATCGCCTCGTTGACCGCCACGATCTGTTCACTGACCTCCGCGAAGCGGTGATAGTTGGCCAGCTCGGCGCGCACCTTGTCCACCTCATCAGCCGAGAGCTGCCGGCCCTTGGTGCCGCGGCCGGCCACCGTGCGCGTCCACAAATACCGCGGGCCATGGCCGGGGTGATCCGGCTGCGCGCACACGCAATTCGGTTTCCCGCAGCGGCGGTAGTTCTCGCTGATCGAGCCGCGCCGGAAATCCCCGGTCGCGGCCAGCCGCTCATACAGCTGCGCGCGCTGCTCTTGCAGGTCCCCCAGTGAGGCCTCGTCCAAGTCCCGCCCCCAACCTGGTTGTCATACCCACAACCAGACTACACCGCGACCAGGCTCAACCCACGTCACCTACATTCGTGTCGGACACCCGCCTCGGTGCGCCCGGCAGACTTGGCCCGAGGAGATCCACCAGGTCGACGACTTTCCGCGCGCATCCACCGGCAAAGTGCAGAAGGCCCTGTTGCGCAAGAGCATTGCTGACCATCAAATTTCCGAGACGAGCGCCGGGGCCGATCCAGCGGCGCAGGTAGGCCCGTAGATGAACACCCGACCTTGGCGGATCTGGTGGTGACCCTACGCGGCCTCGTCTGCGAGATACCGGTACAACGTCGCCCGGCTGACACCGAGGTACTTGGCGATGTCCTTCCCGGTATGCCCGTCCGCCTTCATGCGCT
>JBEVHL010000579.1:0-38602 GCA_040511255.1 Mycobacterium sp.
AGTAAAGGCCGGTGAACGGGTTGACGTTGAGTCCCTCGCGGGAGGACACCCAAATGATGCGTCCGGATCCACGCTTGGCCATTTGCTTGGCGATGGGCTGAGTCAGCAGCAGTGGTCCGGTGACGTTGACCTCGAACTGGTGGCGGATGTTGTCTGCGGGAATGTCGACCGTGGAACCGCCTTCACCGACGCCGGCGTTGTTGACGAGAATCTCGATGCCCCAGTCGAGGGCCTTGCGGCGGTCCCCGTCATCGGTGACGTCGAGCTTTTCGACCCGCAGGGTCACCCCCCGTTCGTCGGCTTGTCGCTTAAGGGTCTGTACCTGGCCGTAGATCTCAACGGCAGCCACCACGTCGAAACCCTTCTCTGCCAGTCGCATTGCAACCTCGTATCCGAAGCCAGTCCCGGCTCCGGTGATGAGCACCTTCTCGAGTTTTACCGGGGTTGTCACGGTCGTGTCCTTTCGGGAGGAAGGGTGGCGGGATTCCGCAGCACGGGTAATCGAGATGTGGGTCTTCAGCCTGGAACGGAATTGGGATCAAGCCGATCGGTGGGCACTCCGTTGACATAAGTGGCGCGACCCATGCCCATCGAGAAGTCCGGCGGATCGACTGTCATCAGGTTGAAGAACACGTCCTCGGGACGAACGTGCAGTTTGGCTTGCAAGTCGTCGACGACAGCCCTGTAGAACGCGGCCTTCTGCTCTGCGCTGGCGACGTCTAGGAAGATGAGCTGAATGAAGATGCAGTTCTCCGACCGGTAATAGCCCAAATAGTCCGGATCGAACAGGAAGTTCTCCGGCTTGTGTTCGGAAATCACCTGGAAGCGGTCCTCTGGCACGCCAAGGCACGAAATCATCTGCTCATAGACCACATCAGCAATGGTTCGTCGGTACTGTGCGGATTTCCCCTCGAGAAGGTCGATACGAGCAAGCGGCATGAGCGTTCCTTCAACAGTTGGCAGCACGTCGCCCGCCTGTCATGGCCACGAACGTCTGCCTGACGGCAGACAACACGAAGCGCGGGCGCAAAACGTGGGTATGAACCCCCGGGTGACGGTGACACGGCGATGGGCGAGGTCGGAAAGGGCTCGGATGTGAAGTTAGGTCGACCGATGACGGATTCTCAAGGCCCAGATGCGCACACCAAGCCCGCAAATGTGCACACGCCGCCGAGCGGCGGTGAGCGGCGGTGAGTGACCCGCGGTCCGTACGGGCCGATGACTTGCGCTATCTCGCAGCGGTCGTCGAAACCGGTCGGCTGACCTCTGCAGCCAAGAAGTTGGGTGTCGATCACTCGACGGTGTCACGCCGCCTACAGGCGCTCGAGCAAACCCTGGGTGCCCGATTACTGGCCCGCGTCGACGAGGGGTGGGTGCTCACCGAGCCGGGTCGTGCGGTCATCGAGCACGCGAGGATCATCGAGCGCGCCGTCGAGCTCGCCGCCCAAACCGCCGGTCCGTCCACGCCGCCAGGGCTGACGGCCACGGTTCGGATCACGGCCGCTGACGGCTTTGGCACCTTCTTCGTGACCCCAGCGATGGCGCGCGTACGCCTGGAACACCCCCGACTTCGTATCGAGCTGGCGACGGGCGCGCGGGAGCTGACCCTGCGGGACACGACATTCGACATCGCAGTGACCCCCGGACCACCACCGTCCACAACGAGGCTTCATACCGAATTGCTATGTAAATATGACAATGCGTTCTACGCGACTGAGCTCTATTTGAGAGAGCATGGCAACCCGGACTCGATGAGCGAGCTGGCCAAACACCCCATCATCTGGTTCGTAGAGGAATTGGAGAAGGTGCACGAAATCGACCTGTCGAGCATTGTGCCCAATGCGTCGTTGGCGTTCAGTTCGACCAATATTTTCGCCCAGCTCGAGGCCACGCGCCGAGGTATCGGTATCGGACTCCTCAGCAAATTCATTGCACATACAGCACCTGAATTAAGGCCCGTCGCAGCCTATTTACCGCGTACTCGTGTCGCGGTCACCTTGGCTGCTCGTCGCGACGCGCTCAAGCGGCCGGAAGTCCAGGTTGTGCGTGAAGCACTCCATCGAGAGGTCCAGGTACGACGCAGCGAACTGATCTGAAGGGCGACGCCCAACACATGCGGAGTTTGTCCGCCAGTCGAACGAGCGGTTATATCGGTGCCATATTTGTCGCATGGATCACGGACGGCATTGATCGGTGCCGCTCTTGAGGTTCGTGAGCACGAGGGGGGAGGCGGCGTTCTCGACGCGTGCCGTGTGCGCGATGGCGGGCGTCACCGCGCCGGCCCTATATCACCACTTCGGCAGTGCCGACGGCCTTCTCCCGCCCGGGCACTTCTGATGGAATGCATCGACTCTGTACGCGGTGGCCAACGAGCGACAACCAGACCCGATCGTCATCGAGACCCTGACCGGTAGGGGAATTCCGGAAGTCCGACGAACGATCGACGGGGGTACGAAGAACGTCTTCGTCGGGCTTGGAATCCAGTCTTTAGGGGGTGTGGTGAATACCATGCCGGAAGTGACTGTTATGGAACGTATTTCGTCATTTGGCGTAGAGGTTTTGCCGTTGTGACAACCACTGCTGCCAGCTCATCGCGGGCCTGCCCAGAATGTTCGCGACTTCGGTGGTGACCAGCGCTGGCTCGTCGGCCGTGGCGGCGAGCATGGCGATGTAGGCCTCGGCGAACTCTGCCGGGGCGCAGGTGCAGCCCCTACGGAGAGAAAGTGTCCTCGGAGCGCATCGCCTCGGGGCCGAATGTACACTCCGCCGCCACGTCGTTCCGTTCCAAAGCACCATGAACCGGGCTGATTGTCGCTGCGGGCCGGGTAAGTCTACGAAGTCATGGGTGCAACGCATATTCGTGGAATCGTCACTGCACAGCCATACCGCGGCTTTGCCGGATCGAAGCGCGGCGCAGTGAACTTGCGCGGGAGTGATTGACGCAGTGGCGATTTGGGTGCGTTCAAGGTGAAACCCGCTGGTTGGGCTCAGCGGATGTGTACGCAGGCGATGAGCATGCCGGCGGCGGCCGCCACCAGCACGACGTCGATCAGCAGCGCGTAGGTCTGCGCGGGCAGTCGCCGCACCAACCCGCGGGTCAGAAAGGGTCCGACCATGAGCGCAGCCCCGATCATCAGTCCGCGGGCCACCACCGGCACGGTCAGTGCACCGGCGCTGCCGAACGTGGCGAGCTTGGCCAGGTAGAGCACCAGCGCGCTGGCGGCTTCGGATCCGAGGAAAGCTCCCCCGCTCAACCCGAATCCGGTGAAGATAGGCACGCTCAGCGGTCCGGTGGACAGCACCAGTCCGGTCAGGAATCCCACGACAGCGCCCGCCAAGCCGAGATGCCAGAACCGCACGCGCCATTGCCGCGCCGCCATCACCCTGCGGACCGGAATCATTGCCAGAAAGAAGACACCCAAGAAACCGTCGACAATCCTCGGGGAGATCGTCAGGAGCGTGTGTGCGCCGACGACGGCGGCCGGGGCACCCGGTGCGGCATAGGCGAGGACGGGTCGCCAGCGAATCTCGCGCCACCAGGCGGCCACCCGGCCGATATTGGCCATCACCGCCGCGATGCCCATCATGGGCACCGCCACGCGGGGGCCGTACATCATCACCAGGACAGGCAGCAGCACCAAAGACGATCCGGTACCCACCAGACCGCCGAGCGCACCCGCGCCCAACGCCAGCACACCTACGACAAGCAACGCCATCATGAGCAGGACCTTCTCGCCGGCGTGGGGCACGCCGACGGAGATCCTCCAGGCTTTTGTCCGTTCAGATGACCGCGACCCGTCGGGGGCCACGGTGGCGCCGCTCGGACCAGACACGTACCCGCAGGCACGTCGGAACCCTAGACGCTGTCACCGCGACCGTATCAAAAGCTCCTGTGCGCCCGCCGACACCGGCCTGCATCGCTGAGCACGTCGACAAGCGCTCGCCACAGCACCCTTTCAGCGCACTCTGAACAAAACCGTTGAGCCTGATTGCCCCGCCGCCTACCGTCACAGCAAGGTCAAAGAGACGTATTCGCAAGGACCGCAGCCACATTGCGGTCGACAACATTGAAGGTTTACAACCGATGACGGTCATCCCGCGCGTCGATGTCGCCGTGCCGCAAACGACCTCCGGTGGTTTCGTGCCTCTGGAGATAGCGGAGCCACGGCGACGCTGGACGTGGGTGCGCCATGTCCGCAACGCCTCCCGGCTGGCCCTGCCTCTCGCACTGCTGGTGATCTGGCAACTGCTGTGCAGTTCGGGCACCATCCCACCGACCAAACTGGACTCGCCCACCACGATCTTGAGCGCGCTGGCCGATCTGGCCAGAACCGGAACGCTGCAGGAAAGCCTTGCGGTGTCGCTGCATCGGGCGGCGGTGGGCTTCGCCTACGGCGCGGTCATCGGCCTGTCAGCGGGCCTGCTGGCCGGGATGTACGGCGCCGGCGAGCGCGCCCTGGATGCGCTGCTGCAGATGCTGCGCACCGTCCCGTTCCTGGCGCTGATTCCACTGTTCGTCATCTGGTTCGGTGTCGGTGAGCAGCCCAAGATCACCCTGATCGCCGTGGCGTGCATCTTCCCCATCTATCTGAACACCTTCGCCGGGGTACGCAACGTCGATCCCAAGCTCGTCGAGGCGGCGACGGTGTTCGGACTGAGCCGGTGGGCGATCGCACTGCGGATCGTGTTCCCGCTCGCGCTGCCCACCATCCTGGTCGGCATCCGCTACTCACTGGGGGTGTCCCTGCTGGCCCTGGTCGCCGCGGAACAGGTGAACGCCAGTTCAGGCATCGGGTACCTCGCCCTGTCGCCACGTGCGGCCCTGCGCACCGACATCGTGCTGGCCATCGTGCTGGTCTACGCGGCTCTTGGTCTCGGTGTCGACCTGCTGGTCCGGCTGATCAAACGAATCACCACTCCATGGCACCGAACCCTCGTGGAAGCAGGCGTATAGCCATGACGACACACTCCGTGGCCACCGCACCCGGCAAGATCGACAACGTGCCGTCCGACGCGGCGATCGAACTCGCAGGCGCCCAGAAATCGTTCGGCACCAGGGTGATCTTCGACGGCATCGATCTGACCGTGGCACCGGGCGAATTCGTCGCCCTGCTGGGCGCCTCGGGCTCGGGTAAGACGACGCTGCTGCGCGTGCTGCTCGGTTTGGAGCGCCTCGACGGTGGCGCAGGCCGGGTCGCGACGCCGCGGTCGGTGGTGTTTCAAGAGCCCAGACTGGTGCCCTCCCAGAAGGTCTGGCGCAACGTGCTGCTCGGCGTCCCACGCGGTACCGCGTCGAAGGCGAAGGCGCTGGCCGCGCTCGACGAGGTGGGCTTGGCCGACCACGCCAATGCATGGCCCGCCACCCTCTCCGGCGGTGAGGCGCAACGGGTTGCCCTGGCGCGAGCGTTGATTCGGGAGCCACGGCTGCTCCTGCTCGACGAGCCGTTCGCCGCCCTGGACGCGCTGACCCGGCTCAAGATGCAAGCACTGGTCAAACAACTCTGCGACCGGCACCAACCAGGGGTGCTGCTGGTGACCCACGACGTGGACGAGGCCGTCCGGTTGGCCGACCGCGTCCTGGTGCTCAAGAGCGGCAAGCTGACCCTCGACATCCCGGTCAGCGCGAACCTCTCGCTGACCAGTCAGGAGTCGGCCGTGATCAGGGCTCGCCTCTTCGACGAGCTCGGCGTGCACGCGCTCGTCTGACCGAGTCATTCCCAACACCTTTCACCAGAATTGAGACACCATGCCGAAAGTCAGTACCCGCGCGCTCCTTGGCGCCGTCACCCTCGCTGTCGCCGTGGCCTTGAGCGGTTGCGCCGCAGATGAACCCACCCGGTCGGCCGGCTCCGGCCAGCTCAACGGCGTCGATGTCGGTGACCTGACCCTGCGCGTCGGGATCTTCACCGATCAGACCAGGGCGCAGACCGAGTTGACCGACTTCTTCAAGGACACGCCCTACCAGATCGAGTGGGCGCGACTCAACGGAGCCGGCCCGACGGTGCAGGCGTTGTACGGCAACGCAATCGACCTCAGCCTGGGGCTGAGCGACACCGCGACACCCAAGGCCGCCGCCGAAGCCAAAGAGCCGTGGACCAAGGAGAACGCGCCGTTCAAGATCGTCGCGCTGCTGAAACCGTACGACGCGGAGAAGTACCCGAGCACGATCATCGCGGCCAACAAGGCAGCCAACATCAACTCGCTGGCCGACCTGCGGGGTAAGTCCTACACCTACAACGAGGGCGGTAACGCCAACGCGTCGGCCCTGCTGGCTCTGTACAAGGCCGGCCTGACCAAGCAGGACGTCAACGTACAACTGCTGCAGAGTGATTCGATCGCGTCGGCAATCATGAGCGGGGCGGTCCAGGCGGGCGCCACCAGCGTCGGCAAAGTGGCGCCCGCGCTGGCCGACGGCACGGTGAAGCAGATCGCCACCGCGGAAGAAGTGGGCTTCCCCGACTATGTGTCGGTGACCGCCCGCACCGCGGCGCTGGCCGACCCGAAACTCGATGCCGCCATCGGTGACTTCATCTCCAGGGCAACGAAGTACCACAAGTGGTCGGCCGAGCATCCCGAAGAGGTGGCCAAGTCCTACGAGACCACCCAGCAGCTGACCCCCGAGCAGGGGCTGCAGGCAGCGCACAGTGACGCCAAGCGGATCATCCCGGTCGGCCCGACGGATCCCGGCACCAAGGTCGAGGACGACCTGGCCGGACTGTTGGTCAAAGCCGGCTTCCTGCTCAAGCCCATCGATATCAAGCAGTTCCTCGACGGGCGGTACTCGGCTCAGATCAACGCGGCCAGCACCTGAGCCACTCAGTACACGTCGCGGACATAGCGTTTGGTCCCGACCAGGTCCCGCTTGTAATCGTGGGCCCGCTCTTCGGACATCCCGCCGTGCTCGCGGATGATCGCCGTCAAGGTGGTGTCGACATCCTTGGCCATCCTGGTGGCGTCCCCGCACACGTAAAAGTGGGCGCCGTCCTCCAGCCAGCGCCACAACTGGGCGCCCTGGTCGGCCATCTTGTGCTGCACATAGATCCGTTGCCGCTGGTCCCGGGAAAAGGCCAGGTCGAGATGGTTGAGTAGGCCGTCGTCGACCATATCGGTCAAATCGTCTCGGTAATAGAAGTTTTCGGCCCGGTGCTGGTCGCCGAAGAACAACCAGTTGGGTCCGCGGTGCCCGAGCGCGCGGCGCTCCTGCAGGAAAGCGCGGAACGGCGCGATGCCGGTGCCGGGACCGACCATGATCATCGGGGTGGACGGTTCCGCGGGTGGCCGGAAGTGGGGTGAACGTTGCAAGAACACCGGCACCGGTGTGCCGTCGGGCGCGTCGGCGAGGTAGGTCGAGGCCACCCCGCCGCGGGGTCCGCCGTCGCTGCCCGGATAGCGCACCACCGAGACCGTGAGCTGAACTTCGTTCGGGCTGACCAGCGGGCTGCTGGAGATGGAGAACTGCCGCGGGGTCAGGCGCACCAGCACCTCCTGCCAGCGCTCGGGCTCGGCCCGCACCGGGAACTCCCGGACGATGTCCAGGCCGTTGCGGTTGACCAGCCACTTGTCGAGCTGGGCACGCGGTGCCTGCAACGCTTTCTCGCCACCACAGTGCTCGGCGACGAACGCCAGCAGGCCGGGCGTCACCCGGCAGATGTCGTAGGAGGAGGTCAGCGCGGCCCGCAGCTCCATCTCGGCGCCGTCGACCTCGACGGTCTCGGTGCCGTACAGGCCGGTCGACGCCAGCCAGCTCTCGACGGCGAAGTCGTTGTTCGTCGCGTAGACGCCCAGTGAGTCGCCCGCGGCGTAGGTGACCTGGTGCGCGGAGATGTCGAAGCCGAACTGCCGCACCTCTTTTGCCGCAGTCACCGGCGTGAGGCGGTGGTTGCGGCACAACGGCGCTGATATCGGCTTGGCTCTGGTGAACGGCTCCGCTGCTTTCTTGACCGGCGCCGGTGTCGCGGGGGTGTCGGTGTCGCGGACCAATGTGGTGACCTGGTCGGCCCACTGCGCCATCGGGTCGTCGTCGTAGATCTCGCATTCGGCGCGGTCCAGCAGCTTGGTAGCGCCCAGGTCGGCCAGCCGGACGTCCAGCGATTTCGCGTGCCCGCAGAAGTTGTCGTAGCTGCGGTCGCCGATGCCCAGCACGGCATACCGCACCCCGTCCAACGCGGGAGCGTCCGGCGAGCTGAGCCGGTCCCAGAAGTCGGCGCCGTTGTCCGGCGGGCCACCGTCGCCGAAGGTGCTGGTCACCACCAGTACGTCGCGCGCGGACGTCAGGTCCGTGAGCTTGCAGTCGTCCATGTTGAGCACGCGGGCGCCCAGGCCGCCCGCCACCCGGCCGGCGAACTCCTCCGCATTTCCGGTCTGCGACGCCCACACCACCAGCGGGCCGACGCCGGTGTCCGCGGGCGCCTCCACTACCCGTGAATGCGTCCCGGCCAGCAGGCCGTCGACCCACAACCGGACGATCTGGCTGACCGGTGCCGAGTTCGGCAGCACCGGGGTGCCTGGCGCGCCGCCGTCGACACCGGCGAAAAAGCCCGATAGGTAAGTCTTCTCGGGGTCGGTGAGCTCGGGCGCGGCGCCCGACAGTCCCAGGGTCGCCGCGACCGGGTGGCTCGACGGGGCGGGCAGCGCGAGCGGCACCGGCCGTAGGTTGACGGCGCACACCTTGAACTCCGGCTGCAGCGAATCGGGGTCGACGGCGTCGTTGGTCAGCGCGTTGATGGTCAGGTATTCGCCGTGTTCGTCGTTCCAATGGAACGGCACCCAGACGTTGCCGGGACGGACCCGGTCGGTGAGCATCGCTGGCAGCACCGCGCGTCCGCGCCGCGACGTCAGCTCGACGCCCTGGCCGTCGACGATGCTCTGCGCTTCGGCGTCGTCGGGATGGATCTCGACGAACGGTCCGCTGTTGAGCTTGTTGAGTTTGGCGACCTGTCCGGTTTTGGTCATGGTGTGCCATTGATGTTGCAGCCGACCGGTATTGAGCACCCAGGGGTAGTCGTCGTCGGGCAGTTCGCGGGCATCCATATGCGGTCGCGGCAGGAACGCGGCCCGCCGGCTCGGGGTGGCGAACGCCAGTCGCGGCTGCGCACCGGTGTCGTCGACGAACAGGGTCTGGCTGACGCCGTCGTTCAGGTAGCGAATCGGGTTGCGGTCATTGCCGGACTCATCCGGGGGCACCGGCCACTGCAGCGGGGTTTCCCGCAGTCGTTCATAACTGGCGCCGCGCAGGTCGTAGCCGGTGCGCGGGTTCCAGAACCGGCGGATCTCGTCGAAGATCTCCGCGCTGGATTTGTAGGTGAAGTGCGACCCGAATCCCAGCGCGTCGGCGACGCCGCAGATCAGTTCCCAGTCCGGCCGGGCCTCACCGGGCGGGGGAATCGACTGCTGCAGCAGGGTCAGGTTGCGGTCGGAGTTGATCATCACGGCATCGGCCTCGGCCCACAACGTCGCAGGCAAGATGATGTCGGCGTATGGGTTGGTCGCGGTGGCACGGTAGGTGTCCTGGGTGATGACGAGCTCAGCGGCTTCCAGCCCCCGGATCACGGTGCTGCGGTTGGCCATCGTGGCAATGGGATTGGTGCAGATGATCCAGCAGGCTTTGATCTCACCCGCCGCGAGCCGCTCGAACATCTCGACGGTGCCCTGCCCGACGTCGGTGCGGATGCTGCCCGGCGGAATCTCCCAGATGTTCTCCACGAATGCGCGGTCATCGGCAGACAACACGGACCGCTGCCCGGGCAATCCCGGCCCCATGTAACCCATTTCGCGGCCGCCCATCGCGTTGGGCTGGCCGGTCAGCGACAGCGGGCCACTACCCGGCCGGCAGATGGCGCCGGTGGCCAGGTGCAGATTGCAGATCGCGTTGGTGTTCCAGGTGCCGTGGGTGCTCTGGTTCAGCCCGACCGTCCAACAGCTCATCCACTCCCCCGCGGCGCCGATCATCGCGGCGGCGGTACGGATATCGGCTTCGGCGAGCCCGGTGATCTCCGCGACCCGTTCGGGCGGATAGTCGGCGAGGAACGCGGGCATGGCCTCCCAGCCCTCGGTGTGTGCGGCGATGAAATCGCCGTCGATATCCCCGTTTTCGACCAGCAGGTACAACAGTCCGTTCAGCAGGGCCAGGTCCGTGCCCGCCTTGATCTGCAGGAAGAGGTCGGCGCGTTCGGCGGTGGTGGTGCGGCGCGGGTCGACGACGATCAGCTTGGCCCCGGCTTTGAGCCGGTCGGCCATCCGCAGGAACAGGATGGGATGGCAGTCGGCCATGTTCGACCCGGTGACGAAGAACAGGTCCGCGGTGTCGAAGTCGGTGTACGAACCGGGCGGGCCGTCGGAGCCCAAGGATTGTTTGTAACCGGTACCCGCGCTGGCCATGCACAGCCGGGAGTTCGACTCCATGTATTTGGTGCGCAGAAATCCCTTGGCCAGCTTGGTCGCCAGATACTGCGACTCCAGCGACATCTGGCCCGACACGTACAGGGCGACCGCGTCGGGGCCGTGTTCGTCGATGACGGCCCGCAGCCGCCGCGCCGCCGCCGCGCTCCCCACAGCCGCCGAAGCCGGCGCGGCGTCCTCGGCACGGCTGGGCCGCACCCAGGCCGAGAGCAGCCTGCCCTCGTCGGCCTTCATCAACTCTGCGTGGGTGGCGCCCTTGGTGCACAACCGGCCGAAGTTGGTGGGGTGCAGCTTGTCTCCGGACACCCGGGCGATCACGGTCCGACCGTCCCGCTGCTCGTCAGGGTGCGTCTGCACTACGATTCCGCACCCGACCCCGCAGTACGAGCAGGCCGTCCGGGTGGTTGCGGTGGCCGCGCCGCTCACCCGGCCCCGATGGGCGTCGCGACCCGTCCGATCTGCTCCCCGGTGGCGGCCACCTTCGTCATCCGCAGGAAGACGAACCAGGTGACGACCGCGCACACCACGTAGAAAGCCAGGAACACCCAGAAGGCGTTGGTGGCGGATTTCGCGTCACCGACGTAGGACGCCCGAAGCACGATGTTGATGAACACCCCGCCGAGGGCGCCGACGGCGCCGGCGAAGCCGATCAGCGCACCCGACATCTTGCGCGACCAGGCCGCTTTCTCGTCCCGGCTCCATTCGTCGTGGCCCTGTGCCTTGGCCTCGAAGATGGACGGGATCATCTTGTACGTCGATCCGTTGCCGATCCCCGACAGGATGAACAGCAGGATGAAACCGACGATGTAGGCGGCCATCTGGCCGCCTGTCGGCGCACCGGCCATCCCGTCATCAAGCACGCCCGCAGCCACCAGGACGCCTGCGGCGAACATCATCGCCACAAACGTGTACATGGTGATCTTGCCGCCGCCGATCCGGTCGGCCAGCTTGCCGCCGAACGGTCGCGAGATGGACCCGAGCAGCGGTCCGAGGAAGGAGATCTGGGCGGCGTGCAGGGAGGCCTGTGCCGCGGTGTCGCCACCGGCGAGATAGTTGATCTGCAGCACCTGACCGAAGGCGAACGAGAATCCGATGAAAGATCCGAACGTGCCGATATAGAGGAAGCTCATCACCCAGGAGTGCTTGTACCGCAACACTTCCGCCAGCGCGCCCAGGTTGGATTTCTGGTTGCGCAGGTTGTCCATGAACAACGCCGCACCCACTGCGGCCACGCCGATCGCGACAAGATAGACCGCACAGACGATTTCGGGTGCGGTGTTGCCGACCGTGGCGATGACCAACAGGCCCACCAGCTGGATCACCGGGACCCCGATGTTGCCGCCGCCCGCGTTGAGCCCCAGCGCCCAGCCTTTGAGTCGCTGTGGATAGAACGCGTTGATATTCGTCATCGACGAGGCGAAGTTGCCGCCGCCGAAACCGGCGAACGCTGCCACCACCATGAAGGTCGTGTACGACGTGTCGGGCTGTTTCATGAAGTACAGCGTCAGCACCGTCGGGATGAGCAACAGCAGGGCGCTGACGATGGTCCAGTTCCGGCCGCCGAAGCGCGCAGGCGCGATGGTGTAGGGAATCCGCATGAATGCCCCGACCAGGGTGGGTATCGCCACCAGGTAGAACTTGCCTGCGGCGTCGATGTGGTAGACGTTCTGCGGCATGAACAGCACCATCACCGACCAGATCGACCAGATGGAGAAGCCGACGTGCTCGGCGACGATCGACCAGATCAGGTTCCGTTTCGCTACGTCCTTCCCGGCGGCTTCGCCGGGCCTGCCCTCCCAGGCCGCGACGTCCTCGGAATCCCAGTGCTCGATATCCCGGTTACGGGACGACAGAACGGGCATGGTGGCCTCCCAGGCGCGATAGCGGATGTTGCCACCAGTAAAAGCGCAGGTCATTCCGCATCGGTTGCCCCTTCGTGACCACGATGTCAAGGTCCCCTCACACGGCGAAACTCCTCACCGTGAGCCGATGGCGTTGTGCGCACTGGTATCCATCGACGCATTCTGGGCGAAACCGCTTCGAAACAATGCGGCCCTAGCTTCGAGCTCATCAGCCCCCCGAGAAGCGAGTGAAGCTCATGAGTGATGGCAGCAGCCCCCGTTTTCTGCAGGGCGCATACGAATTCGAGGGCAACGGTTATGACAAGCCCGTCCTGATCGACGACGCCCTGCGGTACGTGGTGCCTGGCGGTACCACCACCCAACCGGTCTACTTCCGCGGCGGCAACTCCACCAAGCAGATGATCACGGTGGTGCTGTACCGCGATGGAAAACCCATGCGGTACTTCCCCATTGCCGCCAGGGGCGCCACCCACGTCGCGCTGCGCGTGGTGGAGGACATCCTGGCCGACACGGTGCTGGAACTCTACGTGGCCGCCCCGTCGGGTACGTCAGGCAGCGTCATCGTCGACCTCGGCCTGGTGGAGTTCTAAATGGCCCGCCTGGTGGTGGTCGGCAACGGTATGGCCGGCATCCGTGCCATCGAGGAGATCTTGACCCGCGGCGGTGGCGAGCAATTCGAGATCACCGTGTTCGGCGACGAACCCTACGGCAACTACAACCGGATCATGCTGTCCAATGTGCTTGCCGGCAGCGATGATCCGGCCGAGATCTACCTCAACGGCCTGGACTGGTACACCGAGAACAATATTGATCTGCGAGCTGGGGTGCGCGTCGTCCGACTCGACACCTTTGCCCAACTGGTGCACGCCGACGACGGTTCCACCGTCCGTTACGACAAGCTGATCCTGGCCACCGGCAGCCGGGCGTTTTTCCCGCCGATGACCGGGTTGTGGGCCGACGACAAGACGCTGGCCGACGGCGTGTTCGGTTTCCGCACGCTCGACGACACCGCCGCGATGATCGCCGAAGCCGCGCACCGCACCAAGGCCGTCGTGATCGGCGGCGGCTTGCTGGGCCTGGAGGCGGCGCGGGGTCTGCAGAACCGCGGCCTGACCGTCGACGTGGTGCACGCCGGTCCGACGCTGATGAACGCCCAACTCGACGATCTGGCCGGGGACATCCTGCGTCGCTCGGTGGAGGGCCTCGGCATCGGCGTGCACGTCGAGAAACGCACCACGGATGTGATCATCGAGGACGGTCGGCTGGCCGGCATCATCTTCAAAGACGGCGAGCGCCTGGACTGCGACATGCTGGTGATCGCCGCGGGTATCCGGCCGAATGTGGGCCTGGCCCAACGCGCGGGTCTGACTGTCGAGCGCGCGATCGTCACCGATGACCACATGCGGTCGGTCGACGATGCCGACATCTACGTCGTCGGCGAGTGCGCTCAGCATCGCGGCCAGGTCTACGGACTGGTGGCACCGCTGTGGGAGCAGGCCAAGGTGCTCGCCGACCACATCACCGGGACCGACACCACCTCGGCGTATCACGGCTCCCGGGTGGCCACCAAGCTCAAGGTGGCCGGTGTCGACGTGGCCTCGATGGGCATCAAGGCACCTGAACATCCCGACGACGAGTTCGTGCAGTATTCCGAACCCCGGCACGGCGTGTACAAGACCATCGTCATCCGCGATGGAAAGCTGGTGGGCGCCACCCTGGTCGGCGATGTCAGCAAGGTGTCGTTTCTGACCCAGGCCTTCGACAACGGCCTGCCGCTGCCCGACGAGCGGGTGGCGCTGCTGTTCGATATCGGCACCCCTGATGTCGAGGTGGGCGTGGCCGAACTGGCCGACGACGCGCAGGTGTGTAACTGCAACGGAGTCAGCAAGGGTGCGCTGGTGGCGTGCGTGCGCGACGGCATCACCTCCGTCACCGGGGTGATGGCGAAAACCAAGGCGGGCAAAGGGTGTGGCTCGTGCAAGCAGCTGGTAGGCCAGGTGGTGGAGTGGGCGGCCGGCGGCGCGGTGACCGAGGACCCGTCGGCGTCCTGGTACGTGCCTGGGGTGCCGTATGACAAGCCGGCGCTGATGCAGCACATTCGCGAGCTCCAATTGCATTCGGTGTCTTCGGTTTTCGCCGCGCTGGCCCCGGACGGCAAACCCGATGCCAGCTCGAAGATGGGGTTGGCCTCGCTGCTGGAGATGATGTGGGGCGAGGAGTTCGTCGACGAGCGCGATTCCCGGTTCATCAACGACCGGGTGCACGCCAACATCCAACGCGACGGCACCTTCTCGGTGGTGCCGCAGATGAAGGGTGGGGTGACCAACACCTGGCAGTTGCGTCGCATCGCCGATGTGGCCGACAAGTACGACATCCCGATGATCAAACTGACCGGCGGCCAGCGTATCGACCTCCTCGGTATCCGCAAGGAAGATCTACCCGGGGTGTGGGCCGACCTGGACATGCCGTCCGGCTACGCCTACGGCAAGAGCTTCCGGACAGTGAAAACCTGTGTGGGCACGGACTTCTGCCGGTTCGGTCTGGGTGATTCCACGGCGCTCGGCATCGCGATCGAGGAGCGCTATCAGGGGCTGGCCAGCCCGGCCAAGATGAAGCTGGCTGTGACGGGTTGCCCCCGCAACTGTGCCGAAGCACTCTGCAAGGACCTGGGTGTGGTGGCGGTGGGAGACGGCCGCTGGGAAATCTACGTCGGCGGTGCGGCGGGTGCGCACATCCGCAAGGGCGATCTGCTGGCCACGGTGGACAGTCCCGAAGAGGTGATGACGCTGACCGGACGGTTCCTGCAGTACTACCGGGAGAATGCGAACTGGCTGGAGCGGACCTATGCCTGGGTGCCGCGGGTAAGCATCGAGAAGATCCGTGCCGTGGTGATCGACGACGCCGAGGGCATCATCGCGTCATTGGACGCTGCGATGGCGAGATCTGTTGCCGCCTATCGGGATCCGTGGCAGGACGGTAAGGAGCCGGCCACCGAGGGCCAGTTCCGCACGTCGCTGCCGCTGATGGTGCTGCCCCAGGTGCCGGTGCGATGAGCGTCGAGGTGGGGTCCGTCGACGAAGTCCCGGTCGGTGAGGGCCGGACATTCGCGGTGGACGGCGAGCAGATCGCGGTGTACCGCTTACGGGACGGTTCGCTGCGGGCGCTTGCCGCGGTGTGCCCGCACAAGGGCGGTCCGTTAGCCGACGGGTTGACCGACGACCAGGTGGTGGTGTGCCCGCTGCACAACTACGCCTACGACATGTGTTCCGGCGCCGAGGTTTCCGGCAGTGGGATGTCGGTACGCAGCTATCCCGTCGAGGCGATCGACGGGACGATTCGGTTGACGGTCTGAGGCGGACCGCTCATCCTGCGTCGGTGATCTGCCGAAGCAACGCATCCGTCTCCAGGAGGTCCCAGACCTCATCGAACTTGCCATCCACCAGGCGGTAGAGAGTGAACTCCTGCACGGACACCCGCCGACCTGTCGCCTCGATTCCGGCGAAAGCCCCTCGGTGGGTGCCGGTGACCGTGAAGTGCACCACGATGGTGTCGGCGTCGACAACGAGGTGCCGCACCTCCCAGTGCCAGTCGGGAAATCCGGAGATGATCGGCGCGAATTGCGCTGTCACAGCGGCTGGATCCATCGGGGCGCCGTTGACGGTGATGGTGGGCGTGTAGAACGACGCCATGCCGTCGAAATCGTGCGCGTTGCACAGGTCTAGATAGGCCTGATACAGGGATCGGTATTCGTCACCTTGGGTCACCGCAACCATCATCCTCTACCTGCCTTCCCGCCACTCCCGCGGCGACATACCGAATTCGGCCCGGAACAGCCGCGCGAAGCTGGAGGCGTTGGTGAACCCCCACCGCCGGGCGACTGCCGCGATGGGTTCGCCCGTGGCGGTGAGGTCCGTGCGACAACCCTGCAGGCGCTGGGTACGGATCCACTCCCGCAGCGAAATGCCTTCCGCCGCCAAGATTCGGTACAGCAGGCGCACCGAGATGTGGTGCGCGGCGGCG
This sequence comes from Mycobacterium sp., assembly GCA_040511255.1. GTDB lineage: Bacteria > Actinomycetota > Actinomycetes > Mycobacteriales > Mycobacteriaceae > Mycobacterium. Next base: position 16,281 of record JBEVHL010000579.1, read on the forward strand.
ATCCGACCGGCGCTCAGCTCAGGCTCACGGAGATGCGCGCGGAGGTATTCCATGATCCGCAGCGTCAGTGTCGCTTGTAGTGAGTCCTCGCTCTGTGCGTCGGCACCGAGGTGGGTACTGATGACTGCCCGGAGCAGCTCGACACTGGGTTGGCTGACCGCAGCACCGCCGCGGTGTCCAAACGCCTCCGGGTCTGCGCACAGTCGGTAGAAATAGTCCGCGGCCAGCGCGGCAATCGGATGCCCCGGACACAACGTCACTGCGCTGGCCTGTTCGATCATGCGACCCGGCAGGGTCATTCGGTCCAGCGGTATCCGGATCTTGTGCTGGCGAATACCGTTGTCGTCGAACATCACCCACGGTGACGCCGAGTCGTATACCACCAGGTCACCCGGTCGCAGGAGGACCTGCCGCCCGTGCTGGGCCACCACGGTGGAGGAGTCCGTCATCTGCAGGGCCAGGAAGATGCTCGGCGTGGAATCGTCGCGGACCAGTGCGGCGGTGCGGCGCAGCGTGACCGCCGACGACACCGACGAGCAGACCGACAGGTCATCCAGATCCGTCAACACGAAGTTCGCCGCGACCGGTCCGCGTGCTGCGGCGAATTCGATGTCGACCGGCGAGAATCCCTCCGCGACCATGGCATGCACCACGTCCGCGCGGTCAGCCTCGGGGATGGTCTCGGCATCGAAGGTCACGGTCATGGCAATGCCCATGCTGTGTGGAGCAGCAGGGCCTGTCAACCGGAGGGCGGCCGCAGGCTGGACACCGGGTCGCGACCTGCGCAGGATGACACCATGCAAATCTCCGGCAACACGATCTTCATCCCGGGTTCCACCAGCGGGATCGGTTTGGCTCTGGCGTTGGCGCTGCAGGCCAAAGGCAACACCGTCATCGTCGGCGGCAGGCGCGAGGAATTGCTTCGACAGATCGCGGACGAGCATCCAGAACTCGGCACGGTGCAGATCGACACCACCGATGCGGGCAGCATCACCACCGCCGCCGCGCGGGTGCTTGCCGACTACCCGACCCTGAACGTCCTGATCACGATGGCCGGCGTGATGCGCATCGAGGACTGGCATCACCCGGCGTCGTTCCTGGAGTCCGCGGAGTCAGTGGTCACCACCAACGTGCTCGGACCGATCCGACTGATCGCGGCGTTCGTCGAGCACCTCCAGGCCCAGCCCGCCGCCACCATCGTGACGGTGTCTTCCGGGCTGGCGTTCGCGCCGTTGCGGGTGACGCCGAGTTACAACGCGTCCAAGGCCGCCATCCACATGCTGACCGAATCCCTGCGACTGCAGCTCGCCGACACCAGCGTGCAGTTGCTGGAACTGGTGCCGCCTGCGGTGCGGACCGGCCTGCTCCCGGGGCAGGAAAACAGCGAATTCGCCATGCCGCTGGACGAATTCGTCGATCAGGTGGTCGAGATTCTAGAGACGCAGCCGGACGCCACCGAGATCCAGGTCGAACAGGTCAAGTTCCTCCGCTACGGCGAGGCGCGCGGCGACTACGACAAGGTGGTCGCGACGTTGAATGCCTCTGACCCGCACGGTAATTGACCAAGCACGGAATCAGTGCCGAACAGGTACCCGAACCCGGGGGGCAGGTCGCACGAGAGCGGCCACGGCAGGCACCGGAATGGCGTTCAGGCGACGTTCGTCGCGGACGATCCGTCGGTTCAGCACGCGCGCATCGCGTGGCGTCAGCGTGTTGTGCCTGCGGGTCAGCAGATCCAGTTGCTGCCAACTGAGGCCGTCCAGATCGCCATCTGGGCCATGAGTCGCGACAACGATGCTGCCGCGGAGCAGCGGCACCGTCCTGGCAGTGAAATTGGTTGTCGCCAACAGTAATTCAGTGGCGTTGCGGTTCGCTCTGCGCTGGCACTTGCGGCCGGACGGGCTGAACCAGAAGTCGAACTGCCGATCGGTGCTGGTCAGGCACTGCAGGTTGTGATCCGCGACGAGCTTGTCGATATCGACCTTGCTAAAGGCACGGGTTTCGTGGATGGCGCCGTTCGCGCTGAAGTACAGGACTGTGTTCATTCCGGTGACCCATTCATCTCTTTCTTCGACATTGGGGGGTGACGCGGGCGCGCCCGCGCTGTTACTGGAGTTACCCATGTGACATTTGGGACAAACCTCGATAACGAATTAGTACAGAAAAATTTCTTCGGGGGTTGTCGGGGTCAGCCCTTTTCCAGCGCGCGGTCCAGGTTGGTCGCCGCGCTGATCAGCGCCAAATGGGTGAAGGCCTGCGGAAAGTTGCCCACCTGGTCACCGGTGGCGCTGACCTGTTCGGCATACAGCCCAACGTGATTGGCGTAGGAGAACATCTTCTCCAGTGCCAGCTGAGCATCATCGAGCCGGTTGGCCCGGGTCAGCGCCTCGACGTACCAGAACGAGCAGATCGAGAACGTGCCCTCGGCACCGTCGAGGCCGTCGGTCTCCGGTTCGTACCGGAACACCAGGCTGTCGGTCACCAGCTCCTTCTCGACGGCCTGCAACGTGGTCAGGAACTGCGGGTCCGCCGGCGACAGGAACTTCATCATCGGCATCAACAGCACCCCGGCGTCCAGGGTGTCGCCGTCCTCGGTCTGGGTGAACGCCTTGAGGTCCGGGTTCCAGCATTTCGTCATGATGCGTTCGTAGATGTCGTCGCGGGCCTTCCCCCAGGCCACCAGATCACCGGGCAGGCCGCGCTGGCGCGCCATCCGGATGGTGCGCTCGATCGCCACCCAGCACATCAGCCGGGAGGTGGTGTATGCCGCCGGGGCACCCCGCATTTCCCACATGCCGGCGTCGTCGCGGTCCCAGTTCTCGGTCACCCAGTTGACGACGTCGACCACGTCGTTCCAGGCGTCGTTGCTGATTCCGGGACCGTACTTGTTGAACAGGTACACCGAATCGATGATCTCGCCGTAGATGTCGAGCTGGAGTTGGTCGACTGCGGCGTTGCCGACCCGCACCGGTTTCGAATCGCGGTAGCCGCTGAGGTGATCGAGTTCGACCTCCTCGGTGGGCAGGTTGCCGTCGATGTCGTAGAGCACCCGCAGCGGGCCCAGCCCGTTGTGGTGACGGTCCTCATGGCCCAGGCGTTCGGAGAGCCAGCGGATGAACGCCCGCGCCTCGTCGGTGAAGCCGAGCCGCAACAACGCGAACAGACTGAAGCCGGCATCCCTGATCCACACGTACCGGTAATCCCAGTTACGGCCTCCCCCAATGTATTCGGGCAGGCTGGTGGTCGGAGCGGCGATGATGGCGCCGGTGGGTTCATGGGACAGCAGTTTGAGCGTGATGGCCGATCGGTTCACCATCTCGCGCCACCTGCCCTTGTAGGTGGACTGTTTGAGCCAGTTCCGCCAGAACAGCGTCGTCTGGTCGAGCAGGACCTCGGTGCTGTCGATCACCTGGCACGACAGCTCGCTGATGTCGTCGTCCAGGATCTCCAGGACGAACAGCGCGGTATCGCCGTTGGCCAGTTCGACGTCGGCGCTGACCACCCCGTCCTCGATGTCGAGGTCCACCGACGCCGTCAGACCCATCCGCATCCCGTCGCCGGTGAGCAGCACACCGTTGTCGACCGGCTCGGCCGTGCACGTGGCCCGGCCGTAATCCGGCCTGGCGTCGAGGCGCATCCGCACCACGGTCTTGCCGCGCACCCCACTCACCCGACGGACCAGGCGCTGGCGGTGGCCGTCGTCGTGCTCGACCCGGATGGGCATGAAGTCGTGCACTTCGACCACGCCGTCAGGCGTGAGGAAACGGGTGATCAACACCGCCGAGTTCGGAAAATAGAACTGCTGGGTGCGGGTCACCTCGCTGGTCGGCGCCAGACTCCAGCTGCCACCACGCTCGTTGTCCAGAATGCCGCCGAACACGCTCGGCGAGTCGAACCGTGGTGCACAGAACCAGTCGATGGTGCCGTTGGTGCCGACCAGGGCGCAGGTGCGCAGATCACCGATGAGCCCGTGATCCGCGATCGCGGGCCACTCGTCCAGCTCAGGCATCCGGCAGGTGCCACCCACGGGGCCCGGGCAGGGTCAGCGCATCCTCCGGGCCCCACGAGCCCGGCTGATACGGCTGTGCCGCGGGCGGGTTGTCCAGCACCGGCTGGCAGACCTGCCACACCCGGTCCACCTCGTCGGAGCGGGTGAACAGCGTCTGATCGCCGCGCATCACGTCCAGCAACAGCCGCTCGTAGGCCTCCAGCGGCTTGTCGTCCGGATCTTCCTTCGCAAGGTCGAGGGCGAAGGTGGCGCACGTCAGCGCCATCTCGGGCCCCGGTTTCTTGACGTTGAGGCGGATGGCCGCCGTAGGAGAGTCGTTGAGTTCGAGCACCAGCTCATCGGGGCCGTACGAGCTGTCGCCGAATCGTCCCGTCGGCGGGGTCCGGAAGGTCAGGGTGACGGTTTTGCGGTTATCGCCCATGGCCTTGCCGGTGCGCAGATAGAACGGCACCCCCTGCCAGCGGTCGGTGTCGATGTACGCCTCAAGGGCGACGAAGGTTTCGACCGTCGAGCCGTCGGCGACACCTTCGACGTCGAGGTAGCCGTCGTACTGCCCGAACACCACGCGCGCGGGGTCGAGCGGCCGCATCGCCGCGAACACCTTCGACTTCTCGTTACGCAGCGCCAGCGCGTCCAGCTTCACCGGGGCTTCCATCGCCACGAAACCGAGCACCTGGATCAGGTGCGTGGAGATCATGTCGCGGAAACAGCCGGTCTCCTCGTAAAAGGCGCCACGCCCCTCGACGGTCAGATCCTCGGGTACGTCGATCTGCACCGAGACGACGTTGGTGCGGTTCCAGGCCGGTTCGATCAAGCCGTTGGCGAACCGCAACGCCAGGATGTTCTGCACCGCCTCCTTGCCCAGGAAGTGGTCGATGCGATACACCTGGTCCTCGCTGACCACGGCCTTGATGGCGGCGTCGAGTTCACGCGAGCTCTCCAGATCGGTGCCGAACGGTTTCTCGTGCACGATCCGGGCGCGGTCGGTGATGCCTTCCTTGCCGAGCATGGCGAACATCGCCTTGGTCGCCGCAGGCGGTACGGACAGGTAAACGAGGGTGCGGGCGTCGTCGCCCAGGCGGCCGAGCGCGTCCTTCACCGCTTTGGCCAGCTCCGCACCGTCGTCGTCGCTGGAGGCCACGAAGGTCAGCCGAGTCAACAGGTCATCGGCGATCTTCTCGTCGAGGTCTTTGACGAACTCGTTCAGCGTGCCCTTGATGCGTTCGCGGAACTCGGCATCGGTGCCGGGAGAATGCCTGCCCGAGCCGATGATCGCGTAGTCGTCAGGCAACCGGCCCGCGGCGGCCAGGTGGTACAGGCCGGGGAACAGTTTGCGCTTGGCCAGGTCGCCGGTGGCGCCGAAAAGCAGGAACACCTGCGGGGGAATTTGGTCTAGTTCAGAAGGCACGCGACCAAGCGTAGGCGGGCGACTCAGTCGTCGTCCGGTTTCACCGCCAGGACCGGTTTGCGACATTCCAGCAACAGCTGCTGAGACGCGCTGCCCAGCAGCAATTTCCCCACCGGATTGCGGTGCTTGATACCGATCACCAACAGCTCGGCGTCGTGGCGGTCCATCGCGGCCAGCAGCGCATCGGCGGCGTAGACGCCCACAGGTTGTTCCACCTCGAACGGCACGCCGCACTCGGCCAACGTCGCCGACAGGTCGTGCACTTCACCCTTATGGGCAAAGGCGGCGTCGACGTACGAGTCGCCCTGGGTGGAGTTGAGCACCAGCAGTGAGGTCTGCCGCAGCTTGGCCTCGGCGATGCCATGCTCCAACGCGGCCTTGCCGAACCTGTCCGAGGTGTATCCGACGACGATCATGAGTGGGACGCCTTCTCTCTCTGGTCTCTGTCATCCTCGACCACCAGCAGGGTCTCTTCGCTGCGATGCATCAGTCGCAGCACCAGTGGCGCCAGCAGCAGCAGGACCATGCAGACGTAGACGATGATCGCGACGGGCTCGGTGAACAGGCTGTTCCACTCGCCGCCCCCGAGCTGCAGGCTCTGCCGCAGCTGACGTTCGATGCGCGGTCCCAGGATGACGCCGATGATCAACGGCAGCACCGGTAAGCCGAACCTGCGCATCATCAGTCCGAGCAGACCGAACAGCAGCAGCAGGGCCAGGTCCAGTGGTTGCACGTTGACCGCGAACGCCCCCAGCGTGGCGAAGAACAGGATGCCCGCGTACAGATACGGCCGCGGGGTGCGCAGCAGCTTGGCCCACAGCGGGGCCAGTGGCAGGTTCAGCACCAGCAACAGGAAGTTGCCGATGAACAGGCTGGCGATCAGCGTCCAGATCAGCAACGGCTCCTTGGAGAACAGGGTGGGGCCGGGCTGGATGCCGTAGGAGACGAACGCGGTGAGCATGACGGCCGCGGTGGCGTTGGTGGGCAGGCCCAGTGACAGCATCGGCACCAGAGTGCCTGCGGCAGAGGCGTTGTTGGCGGCCTCCGGCCCGGCGACACCTTCGATGGCGCCCTTGCCGAACTCCTCGGGATGCTTCGAGAGCTTCTTCTCGGTGATGTAGGACAGGAACGTCGGAAGTTCCGCGCCGCCCGCGGGCAGTGCACCGAACGGGAACCCGTACGCGGTGCCCCGCAGCCACGGCTTCCACGACCGCTGCCAGTCGCTCTTACCCATCCACGGCCGTCCGACCGGAATGACCTCCGCGGGGCGCTGGCGCAGGTGCGCCGCCACCCAGAGTGCTTCGCCGAGAGCGAAGATGGCCACCGCGATGACGACGATGTCGATGCCGTCGGACAGCAGCGGGATCCCGAACGTCGCCCGGGGTTGTCCGGTGAGGAAGTCGATGCCGACGATGCCGATGGCCAGGCCGAGCACCAGGGCGATCGCCCCGCGCAGTTTGGAGGAGCCGAGCACCGCGGTCACCGCCACCAACGCGAAGATCATGATCGCCAGGTAGGACGGTGCGCCCAAGGTGACGGCAAACCGCGAGATGGGCGGCGCGAACGCCGCCAGCAGGATGGTGCCGATGGTGCCCGCGACGAATGACCCGATGGCCGCGGTGGCCAACGCCTGCGCGGCGCGGCCCGCCTTGGCCATCTTGTTGCCCTCGATCGCCGTGATCACCGACGACGACTCCCCCGGTGTGTTCAGCAGGATCGACGTGGTCGACCCGCCGTACATCCCGCCGTAGAAGATGCCGGCGAACATGATGAACGCGGCGCTGGGTGGCACGTTGTAGGTGATCGGCAGCAGCAGCGCGACCGTCATCGCGGGGCCGATACCCGGCAGCACACCGACGGCGGTGCCCAGCAGCACGCCGATCACCGCGTACAGCAGGTTCATCGGGGTGACCGCCTCGGCGAAGCCCTGCATGAGCCAGTCGAAGTTCTCCATTACAGAATCCCGTCCAAGATGCCTGCGGGCAGCGGGATTCCGAGCCCGGAGTAGAACGCATAGAAACTGGCCAGCGCCAGCACCAGCCCGATGGCGAAATTGCGGATGTAGTGCCGGCTACCGAGAATCGTTGCGCAGCAACCGAAGAAGAGCGTGCTCATGATCACCCAGCCGAGCGGGTTCACCAACAGGATCATCGCGACGAACAGCGCCACCAGCAGACCGACGGTGCGCCAGTCGCTGGGCATGTCCGGATCGATGTCCTCCCCGGCATCGGCCTCACCCTTGGAGCCGCGCGGGATCGCGATGGCCAGAATCACCGCGAGCAGCAGCGCCGCGATCCCGATGACCATCGGAAAGAACTTGGGCCCAACGGGATCCACCTTGGCGAAGCCGTCCGGCAGTGTCAGGGCGGTGTAGATCAGGAATGCCCCGACCAGCGCCAGCACGGCGACGACGAGGTACTGCGCGTAGTCGGGCTTGAGCTCTTCGAGCGACCGCTCGTCGGGCGAGGGGCCCTTCGGGCCTTCTGCTTGATCTTCGGTGGTGCTCACACCAACCCCAATTCGGTCAACGTCGTCGAGACCCGGTTGTCCTGGTCTTTGAGGAACTGTTCGAACTCCGCACCGGTCACGAACGCGTCGGTCCACCCGTTCTTCACCAATGCCTCCTTCCACTGATCGGTGCCGTGCATCTCTTCGAGCACCTTCACCATCGCCTGCTTGGCCTGCTCGGAGATTCCCGGCGGGGCAAGCACTCCACGCCAGTTGGCGAACGTCAGGTCGATACCGGATTCCTTGAGCGTGGGGGCGTCGACGCCCTGGACCCGTTCTTCACCGGAGGTCGCGAGCACCCGAAGCTGACCCGCCTCGATCTGGTCGATGAGCTCGCCGGGACTCGACGTACCCACCGTGACCTTCTTGCCGAGCAGCGCGGTCAGCAGGTCGCCGCCGCCGTCATAGGTGATGTAGTTGACCGACTTCGGGTCGACCCCGACCGCTCTGGCCAATTCCATCGGGAACAGGTGATCGGGACCGCCGGGCGACGAGCCGCCACCGATGGTCACCTTGCTCGGATCCGCTTTCCACGCCGTCACAAGGTCGTTGATGGTCTTGAACGGCGAATCGGCGGGGACGAAGACCGCACCCGGATCTTCGATCAACTTCGCCAGCGCGGTGGCATCCGATGCGCGCGCCGAGGATCCGTTGGTGAAGACCGAGCCGACGACACCGAGCCCCATCGTCATCATCAGGTCGCCGTTGCCTTTTTCGTTCATCAGCCGGGCCATGGCCACCGTGCCACCGGCGCCGAGGACGTTGAAGACCTCGACGCGGCCGGTGATGTCCTGGTCTTCCATGATCTTCACCGCGGTCCGCGCCGTCAGGTCGTAGCCGCCGCCGGGGCTGTTGGGCACCATCATCCGGAGCCGGTGCAGGCCGGACGGATCGTCGCCTCGGGTCACCCCGCAACCGGCCAGGAGCATGACCGCCAGCACGACAACTGCTACGGCGCCGAATCGTCTTCGTCTCGACACTTGGTTACCCCTCGCCACTCGGTGCACAGTGATGCAGAGCAATACTCTGCCCATGTAGTGATGTGAGTCACTCTTTCGGACGAAAAGGAAGTATTGGTCTTTGAGTTCACGGCGGAGTTCACGCAGAGGCGCCAGCCTGGCCGGGCAGTTTCTGGCGTTCCAGATCGTGGTGGTCGCGGTGGTACTGCTGGCTGTCGGGGCGGTTTCGGTGGCGCAGTCGACCAACGAGTTCCGCCAGGTCCGCGGGCAGCGGATGATTGCCGTTGCCGAGAATGTGGCGTCCACACCGATCGTGCGCGACCGCTACGGCGATCCGTTCGCCAGCCAGATCCTGGCGCCCGAAGTGGACCGGGCTGTCGCGCTTTCCGGTGCGGCACTGGTCGACATCCTCGATCCGCACGGGGTCATCCGGGTGTCGTCTCAGCCGTCGCGGGTGGGACAGCGGTTCGATCTGGGGGCCAGCCGGGTGGTCGACGGCCGGGCGTGGTCGGGTGACCTGACGGTGGACGGCACGCACAGCCTGGTCGGCCAGGTGCCCATCCTCGACATCGACGGCGAGCCGCTGGCCATCGTGTCGGTCAGCGAGGGTTACCCCTCGATCTGGCAACTGCTTTCGGGGGCCGGCGAGAAGCTCTTGCTCTACCTCGGGCTGGGGGCCGCACTGGGCCTGCTGGCCTCCTGGCTGCTGTCGCGACGCATCAAGCGCCAGACCCGGGGACTGGAGATCGCCGAGTTCGCCAGTCTGGCCGACCATCGAGAAGCGTTGCTGCACAGCATCCGTGAAGGCGTGGTCGCGGTGAACAACGAGGACGAGATCACCGTGCTCAACGACAGCGCCCAGGAGTTGCTGGGGTTGACCGAGTCCGCCGTGGGCCAGCGGGTCGACGCCGTCGGGATGGATCCGTCGGTGGTCGAGTATCTGCAGTCCGGTGTCGGAGCCGGACAAGCCGGCGATGTCGTGATCGCCACCCGCACCAGGGTGCTCGCGCTGAACCGACGGGCGGCCACCAGTGACGGTCAGGTGATCGGTACCGTCACGACGATGCGGGACAGTACCGAACTGGCGTCGATGCAGGGTCAGCTGTCCTCACACAAGAGCGTGACCGACACCTTGCGGGCGCAGACCCACGAATTCGCCAACCAGCTGCACACCATCTCCGGGCTGGTCCAGCTCGGCGAATACGATGCCGTGCACGATCTGGTCGGGGCGCTGACCCGCAGGCGCGCCGAGATCAGTGATGCGGTGACACAGCACATTTCCGATCCCGCGGTGGCGGCTTTGCTGATCGCCAAGACCACCCTGGCGGTCGAGAGTGGGGTGGTACTGGTCATCGGACCGCAGTCCCACCTGGCGGCGCTGGAGCCGGCGCTGGCCACCGACGTGATCACCTTGCTGGGCAACCTCATCGACAACGCGGTCGACGTCTCAGAAGGCAGGCCCGACGCTCGCGTCACCGTGGTCATCGAGGACGGCGACGACCTGACGATCACCGTCGCCGACTCCGGTCCCGGAGTACCGGAACATCTTCGGGAATCCATCTTCGCCCGCGGCGTGACCTCCAAACCCGAGGTACCCGGCGGGCGCGGGATCGGGCTGGCGCTGGTCCGACTGGTCAGCGCCCAACACGGCGGCCGGGTCGACATCTCCGACTCCCCCACGGGCGGCGCCCTGTTCGCGGTGCGGCTGCCGCAGCGGACGACCGATCGGGGCGCGCATGCCTGATGTCCTGGTGGTCGACGACGATTTCATGGTCGCCGACATCCACCGCAGATTCGTCGAGCAGGTCGACGGTTTCCGGGTGGTCGGGGTGGCGCGGACCGGCGCCGAGGCATTGGCCGCGGTGCGTGAACTGCATCCTGAGCTGGTGCTGCTGGATGTCTACCTGCCGGATATGACGGGCCTGGAGGTGTTGCGGCAGTTGCGATCTGACGGTGATCGCGTCGGGGTCATCATGATCACCGCGGCGCGCGAGCTCGACACCGTCAGCGCCGCCCTGGACGGCGGCGCCGCCGATTATCTGATCAAGCCGTTCGAAGTCGGCCAATTGCGCGCCAAACTGGAATCGTTCGCCGCACGGGCGGCGGCCCTGGGTTCGGCAGGCGGCGCGGATCAGACGCTGGTCGACGCGCTGTTCGGTACACCCGCCGCCGAGGTGGCCGACGCTGCGCTGCCGAAAGGACTGGGGGTCGAAACCGGGCGCCTGGTGCTGGCCGCGGTCCGGGCCGCCGGTGAGGTGTCGGCGGCGGAATGCGCCGAGAACGTCGGCATCTCCCGGGTCAGCGCGCGGCGCTATCTCGAACACTTCCTCAACACGGGCGCGCTGGAAATCAGGTTGCAGTACGGCGTCGGTCGACCCGAGCGGCGCTACCGACCCGTCCCCTGATCAGAACCCGCCGCGCCTGCGCGCCCGCAGCGACCTGCCGTCCGGGTCGTACAACAACCGGTAGGCGGGCACCGCCCACAGCCGCGTCAGCAGTCCGAGCCGCTCGGGCCGATGCGGCCGCAATCGCCCCGGTGGCCGCGGGCCCACCCTCCCATTGTCGTGCCAGGCCTGCAGCGCGTCCGCCGAGGCGGTCAGCGCAGCGATCGCGGCGCCCGGATCGACCAGATCCTCGTCCTGGCTGCCGTCGGCGGCCCGGTCGAGATGTTCCCGCAGCAGCCGCAGCCGCAGCTCTCTGGCGTACACCCGGGCACCGTCACCGCGCCCGGCCGGATCCAGCGGCGGCCGGTCGTCGCGCGTGTCATCGATCACCGCACAGGACAATTCGCTGTCATGCGTCCACGACCTGCGGTTGAGATTGTCGCTGCCGACCGTGGCCCACACATCGTCGACAACGCAGACCTTGGCGTGCACGTAAACCGGCGTGCCCTGGTGGTTTTCCACATCGAACACGTGCACCCGGTCCGGATCGGCGCTGCGGCACAGATCCAGCGCCTTCTGCCGGCCGACACTGTTGGGCGGCAACGAGAATCGGCCGTCGACATCGGGATGGCGCGGTACCACCGCGACCAGATGCAGATCGGGATTGGCCGTCAGTGCGGCGGCGAACAATTCGGCGACCTCCGTCGACCACAGATACTGGTCTTCCAGATAGATCAGCCGGCGGGCCAGCCCGACTGTCTTGGTGTAGCCGCGGGCCACGCTGCGTTCGCCGTGCGGCGCGAAGGCGTATCGAGCGCGCGAATCGGGATAGGTGCGCAGCACCTGCACGGTGTGCGGACCGCAGGCCTGCGGCGGCGGGGGCTTGTCGGGCAGCGGGTCGGCCGACAGGTCGGCGCCGCGCAGCCGGTCCTTGACCAGCGCGATCGGTGAGTTGACGTCCAGCGGCGTCGGATCGGTCCAGCGTTCCCGGAAGGTGGCGTCCAGCAGGTCGACGACCGGCCCCTGCAGGCGCAGCTGCACGTCGTGCCACGGCGGGGTGTCGCCGTACTGCTCGGCCATCGCCACCGCCTGCGGATCGCCGGCGTGGGATTCGTCGTCGCGGCGGCTGTGGCATAGGTCTATGCCCCCGGCGAACGCGACGTCCCGCTCGGGGGCGGACGGGTGCCGGATCACCACCAGCTTCTGGTGGTGCGAACCCCCCGCGCGCACACGCTGATCCAGCAGCACCTCGCCGCCGGCGGCGCGGATGTCATCGCCGAGATGCTGGTTCTCCTCTTCGCTGTAGGCCATCTTGTCCAAGTGCGATCGCCACATCAGACCCTTGACGATCACCCCGCGCCTGGCGGCCGCGCTGAACAACTCCGCCACGGTCGGGCCGTCGGGCCGCATCCGTTCGTCGGGATCACCGCGCCAGTCGGTGAAGAACAGATGATCACCGCTGTGGAGCGCCTCGACTTCGGTGACCAACTGGTCGAAATAGGCTGCGCCGTGGATCAACGGCTGCACCAGGTTGCCTGCGGACCAGGCCGGCAGCTCGGTGTGCGGATTGCCCCGTTCTTCCTCGGTGAGGAACCACGTCTGCACGGCCGTGTCTGCTGAGTTCACGTTGGGGTCGATAGTCGCCGATGTTATCGGAAGTGCCGTTGCCGCCGCACGGGAACCAAAGCCGGTAAGCGGGGGGACGGGCCGCAATGCCGGCGACACGTTGTTCCGTCAGATCGCGGCCGAAGTGGCACCCGATGACGCGCCCCCGGTGCCGCCCGCCAACTAGCAGTATCGTCAACGCCGTGGCGCCGAAGGTGTTATTCATCTACAACGATCCGACCGCACCCGAGGCTCTCCTCGGTGATGTGTTCACCGAGCAGGGGTTCGACGTCGAGAGCGTCGAGGCCGTGCCCGCCGACCAGGTGGACAACCCCGCCGTCGACACCGAATTCCCGGACCCGACGGGCTACGACGTCATCGTGCCGCTGGGTTCGCGCTGGTCGGTGTACGACGACGCGTTGCGCAACACGTGGGTGGGCACCCAGATGCAGATGGTGCGCGACGCCACCGCTGCGGGAGTGGGCGTGCTCGGCGTGTGCTTCGGCGGCCAGCTGGTGGCCCAGGCACTGGGCGGTTCAGTGGCCCGCTCGCCCGCACCCGAGCTCGGCTGGTACCAGATCGAAAGCGGCGCAGCCGATTTCATTCCGTCCGGCCCGTGGTTCGAGTGGCATTCGGACCGGTTCACCCCGCCCGCCGAAGCCACCGAACTGGCCAGGACAGCCCACGCCTCGCAGGCCTTCGTGCTGGGTTCCGCAATGGGCCTGCAGTTCCATCCCGAGGTGGACAATGCGCTCCTGGAGCTGTGGCTGGCTCAGGACAGCGGCGGGGACATCACCCGCCTCGGCGTCGACATCGACGAGTTACGGGCCCGCACCGCAGCCGAACACGACGCGGCGATCGTGCGGCTGCGCGCGCTGGTGGCGGGATTCCTTGCTCGGGTGGGGCAGGCGAGCCCCGCTCAGTCGTGACCGAGCTGATGGGCCAGGGCGTCGTCGACGGTGGCGTGCCGGAACCGGTGCTCCAGTCCGAGCAGTTTGGTCGGCAACACCCGCTGACTGGCCTCGGCCAGTTCGCGAACACCGTCCTCCCCGAGTAACAGCCGCGGCCCGAACGACGGCACCGGTACCACCGCAGGCCGGTGCAACACGTGGGCCAGGGCCGCGGTGTAGTCGGTGTTGCGCACCGGCGTGGGACCCACGGCGTTCACCGGCCCCACCAGCCTGTCGTCATAGAGCGCGCGGTAGTAGATGTCGATCAGGTCGTCGATGCCGATCCACGACAGCCACTGCCTGCCACTACCCAGCCGTCCGCCGATGCCCGCCGAGAACAGCGGCCGCAGCAGTTTCAGCGTGCCGCCGCGGGCCGCCTGCACGATGCCGGTGCGCACCTGCACCACGCGCAGGCCGGCGTCGGCCGCCGGCGCGGTGGCCGCTTCCCAGTCGGCGACCACATCGGCCAAAAATCCGTCACCGCGGGTGCTCTCCTCGCACAGCAGGGCGTCGCCGCGGTCGGAGCCGTAGTAACCGATGGCTGACGCGCTGACGAACACCGTCGGGCCGTCCACGCTCTGGGCGGCGGCCTGGGCGAGCCGACGGGTCGGCTCGATCCGGCTGTCCCTGATGTCGTGCTTGTGCGCCTCGGTGAACCGGCCGGCAATGGACGTGCCCGCCAGATGGACGACGGCATCAAGCCCGGTCAGCAGGTCCGGCGCGGGGTGGTCGGGGTGCCACTGCCGCTCGTCGGGGCCGGTGGCGGGCCTGCGGACCAGACGGATCACCCGATGGCCGCCCGTGGTCAGCAGCGCGCACAGCGCAGAACCGATCAGCCCGGACGCCCCGGTCACCCCCACCACCATAGGCGTCGCGCCGAGCTCAGCCGCGTCGCGGTGCGCGGTCAGATCGTCGGCCAGCTGGCGGTGCCGGTAGGCGAAGGTGGACCGCAGCGCCGCCTCGGGGATCGGGGTGTCCAGCGAGTCGCGCATCAGGGTCGTACCGTCGCCGCGATCGGTGAACTCGTGGGTGTGGCGCCAATAGCCGATCACGCGGGCCGGCCAGGAGCGCAGACCCGAGCTGGACAGTTCGTCCATGAACCGCCGCGGTGGGTCGTAGGCAGCCGGGTTGTGCTGAGCCACCCAGCGCAGGCCGCCGGGCAGTCCCAGCACCGCCGTGCCGTCGGACAACGAGGACGCCTCCTGCACGGCGGTCATCGGTTGCCACGGCGGGATGAGCCGCAGAAACGCCCCCGGCCTGCCGTGCCAGGCGAACACCTCGTCGATCGGATGCCCGATGACGCTGGAATGGTCGATGCTCATATATCTCCTACTCGCTGGCCAGTGATTCGGACCAGAACCGACCGCAGATTGCCACTGTGGGCAGGGTTACCCCCAGGCAAAACCCGTCCACACCTGCATCCGCTCCGAATATCACCGGTGAGCATGCGCAAACCGTCGACGGGCGCCGTCCTGGTGCTGCCCGGCGGGAAGCCCACCAGCCTGGCACCGTCACGGCCGCGCCAACTGGCCAACCTTCGGATGACGCTGCTGAGCGCCGGCCTGCGGGCGCGAGTGGGCCGTAGGGCCGAAGTCCGGCAGGTGCGCTACCGGTTGCGCGGCTGGAACGCCCCGCACCTGGACGCGCTGCGCGACGCCGAGGCTGCGCTGCAAGCTCTGCTGAGCCGGCACGAGCCGACCCAGATCGTGCTCGTCGGCCATTCCATGGGTGGGCGGGTGGCCGCCCACCTGTCCGCCCGGCACGGCGTCGGTGGGGTCGTCGCGCTGGCACCCTGGTGGCCCGACGACGACGGCGCCCTCATCCCGACCGGGACCCGGCTACTCACGGTGCACGGAACCGCCGACACCTGGACCGACCCCGAGTCATCGCAGCGACAGACCGCGCGGGCGGCCGCTCACGGCGTCGACGCGCTGTGGATCGGCATCCCCGGGGCCGGGCACTACCTGCTGCGACGCCCGTCGACCTGGCACCGGCTGACCGCACAGTTCGTCACCGAGACGCTGACGCGGGTGCGACCGGCCTGATACTTTTTGGGCTACACAGCCCATTTTCTGCGATTCGCAGCTCGTTGTCAGACATCGGTACTACCTTTCTTGTGGCGTAACCACTTTCGATCTTGTGGATGTGCGATGAGAGGCCACGGGGATGTACCAACTGGACGCAGCGACGCGCGAGCAGCACGACGATGTCTATCGCCTGATCATGGCGGGCTGGGGTAGCCAGGTCATTCGCGCGCTGGCCTCGTTGCAGGTCGCCGAACAGCTCGAGGCCGCATCCCTGACGGCAGACCAACTCGCCGAACGTCTCTCCAGTGAGCCACGCATGACCTACCGGCTGCTGCGGGCGGCCGCCGCTCTAGGGCTTCTCGACTATGACGCGCCCACCGGACAGTTCACCGGCACTCCCCTACTGGCGATCCTGCACGGCGATTCGCCGATGTCGTTGAAGCACTACGCACAAGCCGCGCCGGAGAACGCGTTCTGGCTGCCCAGTCTGCGGTTGGCCGAGACGGTGCAGTGCGGACACAACCATGCCGAAGAGATGCTGGGCTGCACGCCTTTTCAGTATCTGGCCGAGCACCAGGCCGAAGGTGAGACGTTCCGCGCCGCGATGACCGAGTTGTCGACGCCGGTCATCCGGGAAGCGGTAGCCAAGATGGATATCGGTGACGTACGGACGGTCGTCGATGTCGGTGGGGCGAACGGCGCGTTCCTGGCCGAGTTGCTGCGACATCATCCACACGTGGCCGGCGTGGTGCTCGACATCCCGCAGGCGATGGCTGGGATCGCCGAGGAAGCCCGTCGTTGCGGTGTCGAGGACCAAATGACCGGCGTCGCAGGCGATTTCTTCCATGAGGTACCGGCCGGGGATCTCTACCTGCTCAAATTCGTCCTGCACGACTGGGATGACCAGGCATGCCAGACCATCCTGGCCAATATCCGTAGGGCCATGAATCCTGGGGCGCGCCTGATCGTGGTCGAGATGGCTGTCGACGAGGCCTCGCCGGAGGCGACGTTGATGGATGTCGCCATGCTGTTCGCATTCACGGGTCAGGAGCGGGAGGAAGCACATCTGCACGCCCTGCTGGCCTCCTCGGGGATGCGCTTATTCTGCACCGAGCGGCTGCACAAGCCGTATCTGATGATGGAGGCCGTGGCCACGTGAACGATCCCGCCACCGAACCGGTGTCCGTGCTGATCTTCGATGTCAACGAAACCCTGTTGGACATCGAGCATTTGCGACCGCAGTTCGACCGCATCTTCGGCGACGGCGCGGTGTTGCGCACCTGGTTCGGCGAACTGGTGATGTACTCGATGACCCTGACCCTGTCGGGCTGCTACGTCGATTTCTTCACACTCGGCCGAGCGGTGCTGCAGATGGTCGCCGAGATCCGCGGCGTGCAACTGTCCGACGACGACCGAGAGGCGTTGGCCGCCGCCATGGCGACGATGCCCGCCCACCCCGATGTGGCGCCGGGGTTGGCGCGGCTGCGCGAAAGTGGTTACCGGCTGGTCACTCTGACAAATTCGCCACACCGCTCCGACGTGCCCTCCCCGTTGGACAACGCCGGCCTGGGCGGGTTCATCGAGCGCCAGTTCACGGTGGACTCGTCGCGGGTGTACAAGCCGTCTGCGCAGTTGTACCGCGCGGTGGCCGCCGAACTGGCGGTGCCGGAATCGGCGTGCATGATGGTCGCCGCGCACGCGTGGGACACCATCGGCGCGCAGGGCGCCGGGCTGCGCGGTGCGCTGATCACCCGCCCGGGCAACGCCGCGCTGATGGCGCCCGGCGTACCGCAACCCACCGTGGTCGCACCGGATCTAATTGAGCTGGCTGCGCTGCTCGCTCGCTAAGCGGGCGTATCCGCGGTGTCGCGATGGGCTTCCAGCAGCCGAAGCCAGACTTCACTGATCGTCGGAAAGCACGGCACGGCATGCCAGAGCCGGTCGATCGGGACCTCCCCGGCGACCGCGATGGTGGCCGAATGCAGCAACTCGACCACGCCTGGCCCGACGAAGCTGGCTCCGAGCAGGTGGCCGCGGTCCAGATCGACCACCATCCGAGCCTGCCCGCGGTACCCGTCGGCGTAGAACCTGGCCCCGGGGACGGCGTCGCCGATGTTGACGTCCACCGCTTTGACACGCCGGCCCACCTCCTTGGCCTGCGCCACCGTCAGGCCCACCGATCCCGCCTCGGGGTCGGTGAAGAACGCCTGCGGAACCGCGTAGGTGTCGGCCGTCACCACGTGGGCGCCCCACGGCGCAGTGTCGAGCGGATTCCCTTGCGCGCGTGCCCCGATGGCGGCACCGGCCACGCGGGCCTGGTATTTGCCCTCATGGGTCAGCAGTGCCCGGTGGTTGACGTCGCCGAGGGCGTACAGCCAGTCGCCGTCGACGCCGTGCACCAGGCAGGTGTCGTCGACGTCGAGCCAGGATCCCGGGGCCAGGCCGACGGTCTCGAGGCCGAGATCGGCGGTATTCGGGGTCCGGCCGGTGGCGAACAGCACCTCATCGACGGTGAGCTGGTCGCCGTTGTCGATGGTGACGATGACGGGGTCATCGGACGTGGCACGGTGCAGTTCGGTGACGGTCACCCCGGTGCGGACGTCCACGCCGGACTCCGATAGACCCCTGAGCACGTATTCGCCGACGAAAGACTCCATTCTGGGCAGCAGACCTGGGGTCCGGGCCAGCAGGGTCACCTCAGAGCCCAGACCGTGCCAGGCGGTGGCCATCTCGACGCCCACGCCCCCGCCGCCGACGACAGCCAGCCGGGGCGGCACGACACTGCTGTCGGTGGCTCTGCGGTTGGTCCAGGGCCTGGCCTCGACGACGCCGGGGATATCGGGCACTGCAGCGGTACTTCCGGTGGCGACGACGACGGCATGCCGGGCGGTGAGCACCCTGGTGTCGTTGGCGTGCAACGTGACTCGTCGCACTCCGTCCAGGCGGGCACGGCCGCGGAACAGCTGCGCCCCCTTCGCGCTGACTGTGTCAGCCTGACCGGAGTCGTCCCAGTCGGTCACGTAGCGATCGCGGCGGCTGAAAACCCCCTTGGCGTCGATGGGCGCGGCGACTGCTTCCCGGGCCCCGTCGACGCGTAGCGCGTCGGCGATCGCGAGTACCGGGCGCAGCAGGGCCTTGCTCGGCACACAGCCCCAGTAGGAACATTCACCGCCAACCAGCTCTCGCTCGATGATGGCGACCGTCAAGCCGGCGGCGTGCGCATTGGCAGCGGCGGTCTGACCGACGGGTCCGGCGCCCAGCACGATCACGTCGTACTCGGTCTCAGTTTCAGTCACAGCGGGTCCCTTCTGCGCTATGTGCGTACCTGGTGGTGGCCGAGGATTTCGTCAGGGTCCAGCCCGCGGTCTGGCCCATGGGCGAGAACCGTCTGCCCCGGTTCGAGCGCCAGCTTGTCGCCGTCGAGATAGACGTCGATCTTGTCGGGTTCGAACGAGATCAGATCGCGAATACGGGCCACCTCGGTCCACGCGTTGGGGTACGACCAGGCGGCCCGACGTCGAGCACCGATGTCGTAGTAGCTGGCCAGTCCCTTGTACGGGCAGAACGTCTGGCCATCCACCGGTCGCAGCGCCTCAGCAGCGATATCGTCGCGAGGCACATACCACCGTGGCGCAAATCCGGACTCGAAAAGCACCAGCGGACGCCGACTCTCGGCGATCACCCGATCGTCGTCGCACACCACCAAAGTCCTTGAGGTGGAACGAATATCGATACGGTGGTATTGGTCTGCGGCGTGCCCGATGATGCGCTCGTCCTCTTCGTAGAACGCATCCATCGCCCGCCACGCGAAGGCGACCCGGCCCGCCAGTAGGCCGGCGAATCCCGGTAGTGCGGTGTATTGCCACGCGGCGCGAGTCACATCGCGCTGGGCGGTCTCGACCCCGAACCAGGCCGTCGTGCCGAGCAGTGGGTGGTGGGTGACGTGCTCCTCGGCGACCAGCACACCAGGGCTGATGTCCTGGCGCGGAAAATAGGCGACCGGGTAGCGGCCCGGTTCGTGCAGCAGCGTCACATCCTGGCTGTCGGCGATCCACACGTCACCCAACTTCACCCGCATTCGTCGGCGGAGCGGTTCGGCGAACAACAACCGCTCGGGAAGTGGGTCAGGCGTGAGGAACTGTCCCGCCGATGCGACCGCAAGAGGCCCCTGTTGCCACGCCAATCCCATCGCCCGTCACCCCGGCCATCATCGCTAGTGGGTTGTCTGTCCCATTATTCTGGGGTAGTCCACCCACTGATGTCCAGCGCCGGAACTGACAGTTTGCTGGGAGCCGGCAGGCAGTTCCCTATCAGCCCCGGGCGCTGCGCCGCGGGGCGCGCCCGGCAGGCCGAAAGGACCCGACGTAATCGACGGCGGCGTTCACCGAGGTACGGAACGGCGCATCGGTGCCGGTGGCGAACGTCAGCATGGTGCCACCCTGATGCGCCGCGACCAGCGCAACCGCCAGGTGACGCGGATCGGCAGCGTCGGTGAGCTCGCCGCGGCGGCGCATTTCGGTCAGACCAGTGTGAAAAAGGTTGAGCCACTGGTCATACCCGGCCGCCAGGTCATCGAGCACGCCGCTGTCGGCCTCCAGGAGTTCGGCGGTCAGGGACCCGTAGATGCAGCCGCCGCGCAGGTACACCGTCTGCACATCGGCCAGGCACGCGTCCGCCCAGGCGCGCAGTGCCCGATAGCTGTCCAACCGGCCCAGCCGTGGTTGGGTGTGAAAGGTCAGCACGTCGGTGGTGCGAGCGGCGATGACCTTGCGCGTCAGGTCGCGTTTGTCGGCGAAGTAGTGCGACAGCTGGGACCCGCTGACTCCGACCGCGCTGCGCACATCATCCAGACTGGTCCCGTTGACACCGCGGTCGAACATCAGTTGTGCGGCGCCCTCAACGATGCGCGCTCGCGTCGCCAGGCCCTTACGCGTCAAGCGCGCAGCAGTCTCGTCAGAGACGGGCTGGAGCGAAGGTTGTTTCCGTGGCCGTCGCGGCCGGCGGGCGACCCGCTCGGCGGGGTCGGTGGCGAACAGGCGCAGATAGTTCACCACAAAGCGCAGGGTGTCGTGCAGTGGCCATTCCTGGCGATAGGCGTAGGTCAGGGTGCCTGCACCCTGATGACCGGCCACCACCAGTAGCGCGAGCTCGCGGGGTTGCGCCCGGCGCACCAGGACCCCGCGGTCTTTCATCCGGGTGAACGACTCTTCGAGCAGATCGACCCAGCGGGAGTAGCCGGCTGCCATCGTCTGCCGCGTGGCGTCATCGGACTTGAGTAGCCGGCCGGCCAGCGCGTGATACGTGGGCGTTCCGACGTAGCCGATCTTGCGCAGGTAGCGCAGGTTCAGATCAATCCAGCGCTCGAAGTCGTCGAAGGTGTCGAGACCGCCCAGTCGAGGTTGGTGGTGAAACGCCAGGACGACGTCGATCTGGCGATCCAGCACCGCCCGCAGCAGGTCCTGTTTGTCCACGTAGTAGTGGCTGAGCTGCGAGCCACTCACCGACGCCAGCCGGCGCACCTTGTCCAGGTTCAGCTCCGATAAGCCCTCGGTGAGGATGATCTCGGCTGCCGCCGTGAGGATCCGCTCACGCGTGGCGCGTCCCTTCGCGGTGAATTCCCGCGCCTCGGAGGGATCTGCGTCAACCATTTGGCCGCAAGATTACCCGCAGCTCTCACATTCTGAGATAACCGATCCATAACGCCCAGGCTGCGGGTCTCAGCAGGTCAGCAGAAAGCCGCTGCCATCAAATCGCCTCATCGAGGGCGGACTCAAGGGGAAGGGGCCGTCCACGGTGATGGGCGTTGCCATCAGTACTACCCGTTCTCAACCGCTTTCGCGATTGTGGGCTTGCCCTCGCGGACCGAGCCGGGAAGGTCGGGACGCAGATACCCCACCAGACACAGGCAGATCAGCCCCATCGCCGCCAACGGCCACCACACCGCGATCACCGCAGCGGCGGCGAACACGCCGATCGTCACGAACGACCTCATCTGCAGCATCCGTCGCATCCGCCCCGACACCCCTTCGTGCGACGGCTTGTCCACCGCTTCCCAACACAACGCCAGGTAGGTGATGTTCACCAGGACGAAGATCCCCGCGTACAACTGCACTGGCGCCGAGGCCAGCCGGCTCTCCGCGATCCACTGCGTGGTGAACGGGATCATCGATACGGCGAAAAGATGCAGGAAGTTCGACCACACCAGCCGCGGGGTCACGGTGTCGGCGAAACCGAACAGGTGATGGTGATTGATCCAGACGATCGCGATGAAGAAATAACTGACCAGATAGCTCAACACCGTCGGCCACAGTGGGCCCAACGCGGCGAAGGTATCCGCGTCCGGCGGTTTGAGCTCCAGCACCAAAATGGTGATGAGCACAGCGAATACGCCATCGGAGAACAGCGTCACCCGCTCCGGTCGAGTGCGTGGCGCCGTCACGAGCGCGCTCCAACCGGCCACATCTGCACGGCT
>JBEVHL010000580.1:0-9654 GCA_040511255.1 Mycobacterium sp.
CCGGGTACTGCACCGCGTAGCTGCGGATCGACTTGCCCTTGATCAGCGGACTCATCGCATCCAGCAGTGCCTTGCCGACTCTGCCGATACCGGGCGGCTCATCGGTGCCGCGGGCGAAGACCAGCTCGACGTCTGGGCAGTCCGCGGCCGAGGCGCGCGGCATGCCCACGCCAGCGCCGAGGAACGTCGCGATCAGCACCGCGACAGCGGCCAGCGCCCTGGCGCGCAGGGACAGCGTCGGGCGGTCTGACGGGGACGCGCTGATGGTGGGCAAGGTCGGTCTCCTGGACCTGAGGAGGGGGTGCGGATCGGAGTGGTTTACCCAATTATCACTCCTGTCACTCTGTTAACACCAGCATCCACCGGGATGCCCGGCGATAACCCCAGGTCAGGAGGCTGCAATAAATTCTGCGACGATGCCGCCCAGTTCGGTACCGCACTGCTCCTGCACGAAATGCCCGGCGCCGCCGATGGTGCGGTGGTCCTGGCCGCGCGCCCCGGGCACCCGCTGCTGAAAGACGGTCTCCCAGCCGTGCGTGGCCGGATCGCCGTCGGAATACGCGGTCAGGAAAGGTCGCCGCCAGTCTTCGAGCGCCGCCATCGTCGCGCGGCCGATCACGGCACCGGGGTCGTTGCGGGTCAGCGGCACCAGGGCGGTGAGTTGACGCAGGCCCGCCTTGTAGGACGGGTCGGGGAAGGGGGCGTCATAGGCGGCGAGCACACCTGCATCCAGTGGCCCGGCGACCGCGTCCAGGAAGTAGCTGGGGAGGATATCGGGGGAGCGCTGATAGAACGCGACGTAGTCGAGCAGGGCTTCCTGTAGCAGCACCTGCCCGTCGCCCACACCGTGATGCGGCCAGGTCAGTTGACCCGCCAACGCCGGATCGCAGGTGTGCAGAATCGTGTTGGTCGCCACCACCCGGGCAAACCGGTCCGGGTCGCGGGCCAGCACGCTCAATCCGATGGGCCCGCCCCAGTCCTGCACCACCACGGTGATGCCGCGCAGGTCCAGCCCCGCGATCAACGAGTGCACCCAGTCCACGTGGCGGGCGAAGGTGTAGTCGGTGCGCTCGGTGAGCTTGTCCGACCGCCCGAAGCCGATGTGGTCCGGGGCGATGACGCGCAGGCCGGCATCGACCAGAACCGCGATGACCTTCCGGTACAGATACGACCAGGTGGGCTGACCGTGCAGCAGCAGCACCACCGGTCCGTCCGCCGGGCCGGCATCGACGTAGTGCATCCGCACGGGGTCCAGGCGGCGCGCCGTCACATCCAGATAGTTCGGCGGGAACGGATAGCCCGGCAGATTCTCGAACCGCTCGTCGGGGGTCCTCAGCACGCCCATTCGTCCGGCCGATCAGGACAGCCGGACACCGGAGATCGACCGGGCGATCACCAGCTGTTGAATCTGTTCGGTGCCCTCGAAGATGTCAAAGATCTTGGCGTCGCGGTGCATTCGTTCCACCGGGTATTCGCGGGTGTAGCCGACCCCACCGAGGATCTGGATAGCGCGCTCGGTCGACCAGACCGCCACCCGGCCCGCCTTCAGCTTGCTCATCGAGCCCTCTGCCGCCGTGAACCGCTCGCCCGTCGCACCCATCCAGGCGGCGCGGCGGGTCAGCAGTCTGGCCGCGTCGATTTCGGTGGCGATATCGGCCAGCAGGAACGAGATGGCCTGGTTTTCGATGATCGGCCGCCCGAACACCACCCGGCCCTTGGCGTATTCCAATGCGTACTCGTACGCGGCCCTGGCCACTCCGATCGCCATGGCGGCGACGGTGGGGCGGGTCCGCTCGAAGGTGGCCATCGCAGCTTGACCGCCGGATTTCTGGCCCTCGCGGGCCCGCGCCAGCTTCTC
The DNA here is from genome assembly GCA_040511255.1 of Mycobacterium sp. Lineage (GTDB taxonomy): Bacteria > Actinomycetota > Actinomycetes > Mycobacteriales > Mycobacteriaceae > Mycobacterium. The sequence goes on from JBEVHL010000580.1 coordinate 1,859, forward strand.
GTCGAGTTTGTCCTTGCCGCCGAGCAGCGCGCTGCCCGGCACGTGCACCTCGTCGAAGAAGATGTCGGCGGTGTTCGATGCGCGCAGACCATGCTTCTTCAGCTTCTGCGGCGCAGCGATTCCCGCGGTATCCGCCTTCATGATGAACGCGGCCTGACCGCGCGAACCCAGGTCGGCGTCGACGACCGCCTGGACCACCAGGACATCGGCGATGCCGCCGTTGGTCACCCACGCCTTCTGGCCGGAGATCACCCACTCGTCGGACGCTTCGTCGTACTTCGCGGTGGTGCGCATGTTGGCCACGTCAGAGCCGGCTTCGGGCTCGGACGAACAGAACGCCGCCACCTTGACGTTCTTCTCGTCGCCGTAGCACTGCGGCACCCACTCCACGATCTGCTCGAGGGTTCCTGCCGCGGCGATGCCTGCGGCGGCCAGGCCGGTACCCATCAGGGCCAGCCCGATCCCGGCGTCACCCCAGAACAATTCCTCGGCCAGGATGGGGAAACTCTGCCCGGTCTCGTCGGCGCGCAGCGTCACCATGGTGTCGTAGCCGTAGAGCCCGATTCCCGCCGCCTCCTGCAGGATCGGCCACGGGGTCTCTTCGCGCTCGTCCCATTCGTGCGCCGCCGGCCGGATGACCTTCTCGGCGAACTCGTGCACCCACTCCTGCAGATGCTTCTGGTCTTCGGTCAGGGCAAGGGAGAAAGTCACAGGACGCCTTTCGAGGCACTGGTGTGGCGGCAACACGCGTTGCTGATCGTAGTGCTGACCTCAGCACCGGTACCGACCGGCGCTCAGGCCCGGCGCAGGGCGAGCTTCTTGATCTTTTCCGGTAATGCGTCCGCGCCGAGCAGGTTCGGCAACAACTCGGGTTCCAGCGTCATCGCCCGGAACACCATGCCGACCGTCACGTCGTGGTCGGGCCGCTCCACCACCGTCACCTGGTCGCCAGCGCGCACGGCGCCGGGTTCGATCACCCGCAGATAGGCGCCGGGCACGGCGGCCACCGAAAACGTCTTCATCCACCCCCGCAGGTTCAACCACGCCGCAAATGTCCGGCAGGGGGTCCGCGGACTGGTCACCTCGAGCACCAGCCCGTCGGTGCCGACGTGCCACCGCTCGCCGACGAGGGCGCCGGTCACCTCGACGCCCTCGGTGGTGAAGTTCTCGCCGAATTCACCGTTGGCGAGTGGACGGTCGAGTTTGACCTGCCAGGCGTCCAGATCCTCGCGGGCGTAGGCGTACACCGCCTGGTCGTCGCCGCCGTGGAATTTGTGATTGCCGATCAGGTCACCTTCGAGGCCGCTGCCGAGACCGCCCTTTCTCGGCCCCGGCGCCCTGATGGCGACCGCCTGGTCCGTCGGCTGTTTGTGGATCGCCGTGGGCACCCCCTTGACGTCGGGGTTGGGCTGGAGTTGCCCGATGTTGACCGTCAGGACATTCGCCATACCGTGCAGACTAATTCGCCGCGCTCACACCTGCCCGAGCGAGCCAGCCGCTAGCTTGGTTGGCACTCATGAGAGAAATGATCGACTTCGACGCCGCACCGGTATTCGCCATCCCGCTGCTGGAGCCCTACCGGGACGCAGGCACCTGCACAGGCATGCTGCTGGAGGGTCCCCAGGGCTGGGGCGAATTCAGCCCACCGGCCGACTGCGACGATCAGGAGATCGTGCGGTGGCTGACCGCGGCCATCGAAGTCGGCACCGTGGGCTGGCCCGACCCGGTGCGCGGACGCGTACCGATCGCCGTGTCGGTGCCCGCCATCGATTCCAGCGCAGCACACGAACTCACCGCGCACGCCGGTTGCGCGACCGCAGAAGTGACCGTCGCCGCCCACCGGGACTCGCTGGCCGCGGACATCGCCCGGGTCGAGGCGGTCCGCGCCGCGCTGGGCCCGGCAGGCGCCATCCGGGTGGTGGCCGCAGGCAGGTGGGACGTCGACACCGCCGTCCGGGCCATCGCGGCGCTGTCGACGGCGGCAGGCGGGCTGGAGTACGTCGAGCAGCCCTGCCGCACAGAACCGGAGTTGGCCGCCGTCCGACGGCAGGTCGACGTCAGAATCGCGGCCGATCCGACGGGTATCTCCGTGGCCCACGCCGCGGATATCGCCGTGCTGAGAACCGGACCGATGGGGGGAGCGCGACGCGCCCTGCGGGTGGCCGAGACATCCGGGCTGCCGTGCGTGGTGTCCTCGACGCTGGAAACGAGCATCGGCCTGGCCGCTGGGCTCGCCCTGGCCGGCGCCCTGCCGGACCTGCCGTTCGCCTGCGCCCTTGGCACCCGGTCGTTGTTGGCCGGCGACGTCGTCGCGGCGTCGCGCTCGTTGATGCCGGCCGGCGGGTATCTGCCGGTCGCCCCGATGCCTGCGGCTCCGGATCCGGCGCTGCTCGCGCGGTTCACGGTCACCGACGACGCCGTGGTCCGCCGCTGGCGAGAGCGCCTGCGCTCGATTCGGATCGCCTGATTGTCCCGTTACGGTTCGGCGCAATAGTGTAAAACGAACCGTATGCGGTACGACTACATCATCGCCGGAGCGGGATCCGCTGGTTGCGTGCTCGCCAACCGGCTGTCCGCGGACCCCCGGATCTCCGTGTTGCTGATCGAAGCCGGTGGCAATGACCGCAATCCGTTGATCCACGTCCCCAAGGGATCCGGAAAACTCCTCGACGACGAGCGGTACGTGTGGCGCCACGCCACCGCACCGTTCGGACCGAACAACCGCTCCGAGCACTGGACGCGCGGCAAGGTGATCGGCGGGTCGAGCTCGATCAACGGCATGGTCTACAACCGCGGGAACCGCGCCGACTACGACGAGTTGGAACGCCTGGGCAACAAGGGCTGGGGCTGGTCGGACATCCTGCCGATCTTCAAGGGCTTCGAGAACAATGAGTTCGGTGCCTCGGCGACCCGCGGAACCGGTGGGCCGCTGAACATCTCGGTGCTGCGCGACCCCGACGGGTTGGACACCGAGATGATGGCTGCCGCCACCAAGATCGGGCTCACCGCGATGGATGACATCAACGAGTCCGACGAGCAGCGCATCGGCTACGCGCCGTCGACCATCAAGAACGGCCGACGGGTCAGCGCGGCCGACGCCTTCCTCAAACCCGCCCGGCGCAGGCCCAACCTCACGGTGAAGACCAACACCACCGCCACGCGGATCATCTTCGAACACGGCCGCGCCGTCGGCGTCGAGGTGACCGGGGCAGGTGGCACCGCGGAACTGCGGGCCGATCGCGAAGTCATCGTCGCACTGGGCAGTCTCAGCACCCCGAAGTTGTTGCAGCTGTCCGGAATCGGGCCCCGTGATGTCCTGGACGCCGCAGGCGTGGACGTCTATCTGGAGCGGGACAACGTCGGCCGGCGGATGCGCGAACATCGCTGCCTGGCCATCAAATTCCGGTTGAACGCCGACCTGGGGTACAACCGGCAGCTGTCCTCGACGTCGGCCCAGGCGCGCACGACAGCGCGTTACCTGGCCACGCGCCGGGGCCCGCTGGCCACCCCGGTGTTCGACCTGCTGGCCTTCCTGAAGACCACGCCGGATCTCGACCGTGTCGACGGGCAGGTGCTGCTCGGCCCGTTCACCATTCCGGCCTATAACACCGGTGAGGCGATGGGGGTGGAGCGCGAACCCGGAATCTCTTGTCTCGGTTCGGTATTGCGCCCGACGTCGCAGGGCAGCGTCGCGATCAGCGCCGCCCATCCCGGCGCCCCGATCGTCATCGAACCCAACTACCTGACCAGTGCCTACGATCGCGAAACCGCGGCGAACGTGCTGCGCAAGATGCGGGAGATCTTCGCGCAGTCACCCATCGCCGAGCGCATCGACCACGAGATGTTCCCCGGCGCCGACGCGCAAACCGACGACGAGATCATCGATTCGGGACTGGACGGCGGCTACTGCGGCTATCACGCGGTCGGGACGTGCGCGATGGGTCCCGACGACGACGATGTGGTCGACAGTCAGCTGAAGCTGCGGGGCGTGGAGAATCTCCGGGTGGTCGACTGCTCGGTGATGCCGACCATGGTGGCGGGCAACCTCAACGGGCCGGTGATGGCGATGGCTTGGCGCGCAGCCGATTTCATCTTGGCCGACCTGTAGGGGCTACTTGTGGTCGCCGGCCGCCCCGACGGCCTGATCGGCGCCTGCGAGTTCATCGGACTGGTTCTGCTGTGCCGCGGCCTGCGCCTCGGCCGCCTTCTCCGCCTGCCCCTCGGGGCTGGCCAGGGAATTGCCGGACTGCTTGGCGGACGCCAGCTTGGCGTCGCAGTTGAGGTAGAGCAGCACCGTGTCGGTGACCGGGGTGAAGGCATCGGTCTTGATCCAGGCCGCCTTCTGCGAATGCGTCACCACGCAGTCGTCGAGCGAATCTTCGTCCCCGACCTTGGAGGCGATGACGCCTTTCAGGCTGGCGGTGCTCAGCGCCGACGACGCATCGGAGTAGGACTGACCGGCGTAGTCGTCGGCAGCGGCAACGCCGCTACCGAACGCCAGCGATGAGATCACGGCCGCCACGGGGACGCCGATCACCCCGAGGACAACAGGTTTCACCATGGACCGGGATGCGTTCATAGCCGCAAAGTAACCGCACAGACTTGGACCAGTCTGGAGGGTGGCTGTACACCCGCTGTCGGTGACCGAGGGCAAGATGGTGTGATGACCAACGCGACCGAGCCGTGGTCGACGCGGCTGTGGACGGACATCCAGCCCACCTTCGGCGCAATCATGGACCACCCGTTCCTGACGGGGCTTTCCGACGGCACCCTGGAAACAGCGGTGTTCGCGGAATACGTCGCCCAGGACGTGCACTATCTGCGTGACTACGCCCGCGCGCTGGCGATCGTCGGAGCCAAGGCGCCCACGCTGGCCGCAACCTCGATGTTCGCCAAGCACGCCGCCGAGGTGTTCGACGTCGAGCTCGCCCTGCACGCCGCGCTGCTACCCGACCTCGGTCTGGATCCCGCCGCCGTCGGCGCGGTGCCGGTATCACCGACCACCCGCGCCTACACCAGCTATCTGCTCGCCACCGTCTACAGCGGCACCTTCGCCGACGGGCTGGCCGCGATCCTGCCGTGCTACTGGATCTACGCCAGGGTCGGTGCGGCACTGCTGGAACGCGGCTCCCCGGACCGTCGCTTCCAGAACTGGATCGACAGCTACGGCGGAGAAGAGTTCGCGGCCACCGTGGCGGAGGTCCTCGAGCTGACCGACGCCATCGGGCCCACCCTGACCGACGCCGATGAGCAGATCGCGCGCGCGCACTTCGGCACTACGGCACGCTACGAGTGGATGTTTTTCGACGCTGCGTACCGGCGTGAGGTCTGGCCGGTCTGAGGAGACACGATGACGACACTGGACAACCGACCTGCCACCGCGCTGCTGGTGGTGGATGTGCAGAACGACGTGGTGGCAGGCAACCATGACCGCGACGTCGTCGTCGCGAACATCGCGGGCCTCGTCGACCAGGCGCGCCGGGCCGACACCCCGGTGATCTGGGTCCGGCATTCCGACCAGGACCTGGCCCGAGGAAGCGACGGCTGGCAGCTCGTCCCCGAACTTTCGCCGCGGGAAGGCGAGCCGCTGATCGACAAGAGCTACGGCGATTCGTTCGAGGACACCACCCTGGAGGCGGCCCTGGCCGGCGCGGGTGTGGGACGGCTCATCATCGTCGGCGCGCAGAGCGACGCGTGCATCCGCGCCACGCTGCACGGCGGCCTCGTCAGGGGATATGACGTCACGCTCGTCAGCGATGCGCACACCACCGAGGACCAGACGTCCTGGGGCGCGCCGCCTCCGGCGCAGGTCATCGCCCACACCAACCTGTACTGGTCCCACACCAGCGCCCCCGGGCGCACCGCAGGCACAGTCGAGACCGCCGGCGTCGACTTCGGTGCTGGCATCCTGGGCTGATGGGATTGGTGTTTCGGCTGGCGGAGCTGCTGATCGTGCTCGTGCCGCTGGCCGGGGTGATCTTCGCCGCGGTCAAGGGGTTCTCCGCCACTCAGCGGCGCGCCCAGGAATCTCGGGACAGCAATCCGGTCACCACCTCCGAGGATCAGCCCGGTATCGCGCCACCCGCGACAGGGCGCACCAGCCAGGCCGCCCAATGGCAGAACATCACCCGCATCATCGAGGAGCACAGCCGCACGGACGGGCGCTGGCTGGACTACGAACTCGACTTCGCCAAGCTGCTGGACCTGCCGGTGATGACCGATATGCGCCATCCGCTGACCATCGAGTTCCACAAGGCCAAGCTGCGGGCGGATCTCCTGCGGCCGGCCAAGGCCGAGGACCTGCTCGATGACCGGGAGGCTGCGGCGCAGTACCTGGCCGCGGTGGAGAACTACGTGACGGCGTTCGACGCCGCGGAGGCCGAGGCCATCCGCACTCGCCGCAGCGACTTCTCCACCGATGGGCAGCAGCGCATCGCCCGGGCCAGGAGTTTGTTGAGCGTGGCGTCCGATGCCGGGGCCACCGCGCCCGAACGCAGGCAGGCCTATGACCTTGCCCGTAAGGAACTCGATGGGCTGCTGGTGCTGCCTGCCGCCACGCAGACCAGAATCGAACGCGGTATCACCGGTCAGCTCGACCAGTAGGACTGCGGCCGATTGCACCCTGCGCTGCGCAGCCCCCGCCGAGCTTGAGAGACTGTGCCCATGGCACAGATAACTTTGCGCGGAAATCCCATCAACACGGTCGGCGAGCTCCCGGCCGTCGGCACCGTCGCCCCAGGCTTCACGCTGACCGGCACCGATCTCGGCACCGTCAGTAGCGACCAGTACAGCGGTAAAGCCGTGGTACTGAACATCTTTCCGTCGGTCGACACTCCGGTCTGCGCAACCAGCGTCCGGACCTTCAACGAGCGCGCCGCCGCAACCGGCGTCTCGGTTCTGTGCGTCTCCAACGATCTGCCCTTCGCGCAGAAGCGGTTCTGCGGTGCCGAAGACATCGAGAACGTCATCACCGCATCGGCGTTCCGCGACAGCTTCGGGGCTGACTACGGCATCACCATCACCGACGGCCCGATGGCGGGACTGCTCGGCCGCGCGGTCGTCGTCGTCGGCGCCGACGGCAACGTCAGCTACACCGAACTGGTCCCCGAGATCGGCCAGGAGCCGAACTACGACGCCGCGCTGGCAGCCCTGAGCTGATCGGAACTCACCGAATCTGCTGGCCGCCGTAGTGGTAGCGGACGGGCGGGCAGTCGGGTGGACGTCGGGCTGCGGACCGGGTGGCCGGCGCGGCCAGTAGTCCGACCGGCGCCAGGATCATCGTCATCAGGACGAGCAGGGTCAATGCGGTAGCCATCTTCGAAATATCCGCCGCCCGCCGCACCCGAAACAGTGGCAGTACTGACCTGATGGATCAAAATGCTGCCACCTCAGTCACCGTTGGGTATCGGTCGCGTATCTCCTTGGCTGAGGGGGCGTCAGCATTCGTTCGCGGGGCCTCTGGTTTGCGAAAATCATCCCGTCTCAGCCTGTTCGGGCTGACATCTAGGAGAGGTGAAGTAGGGATGAGGCGGGTCATCGCAGTCGTGATCAGTTTGGCGCTGCTGGCGGTATCGCCAGGTCTTGCGACCGCCGATGCGTACACCCGACCGGCGGGCAACCAGAAGTACATCGACGCCCTGATCGCCCGCGGGCTCTCCCAGCGCGGTGTGCCGTTCGCCTACGGCGGCGGCGATGCCAACGGCCCCAGCCTCGGCCGCGGAAGCGTTCCCGACAGCGCCGCCGACCCCGCTGCAGGCGTGGTCGGCCTCAGCGCCGCGACGCCGGCGGCACCGGCG
>JBEVHL010000581.1:0-3596 GCA_040511255.1 Mycobacterium sp.
GGGGATGGGTCACGAGTCCGGCGGGGCGATGGGAGCCCTCGGTGTGACTGCGTTGAACCGCTTCGCCGAGCTATGACTCGGTGAGCCTTGCCCGAGTGTCGGCCTGGCCCAACTTTCGCGGCCGGTTGTGAGCCTGGGCTGACGCTCGGCGGGCCGGCAATAGTTGATGACGCCGCCGGGTGTCCCCCGATTGGGGGACGACGGGTTCATCCGGTGCAGGGGCCGGTTGGCTGACAGTGCGGGGCGGGTGAGTGCGACATAGTTAAGTCATCGCCGGAACACCACCGGCAAGAAACTTAAAAGACCACTCACACAAGGAGATTCACATGAACGCCACCATCCGCCGCCTGTCCGCCGGGATCACCCTCGCCGTCGCCCCCGCCCTGCTCGCCGTGGGAGTCGCCGCCACCAGCCACGCCAGCAACGTCGTGCCCAACCCGGGCCCCACCGTCTTCGCCGGCCAGAACTACGCGACCGGTGTCAACGGCACCAACATCAAGCCGGGCACCCCTGAGCACCACCGCCACCAGAAGAACAAATAAGCCACCATCATCGCGGGTGATGGCCAGAGCCCGGATGCCACACGGCATCCGGGCTTCCTGGTCAGAACAGAGCGTCCTCGTCGCGCGGTCCCGGGCCAGGCAACCGCAGCATCAGCCGTGTGCCGCCGATCGGACTGACCTCAAGGGACGCCGAACCCCCATGCAGCTCGGCCTGCTGCGCCACCAGCGCCAGCCCCAAACCGGAGCCCGTGCGCGCTGCCGTCGACCCGCGGGCGAAGCGCTCGAACACCGCCGTGCGTTCCTCTTCGGGCACGCCGGTGCCGTTGTCGTCGACGGTGATCTCCACACCCTCGGCTGAGCTGATTGCGTTGAGCCGGATTTCGGTGGCGCCGCCGTGTTTGACCGCGTTGGTGATGGCGTTGTCGATCACCAACCGCAGCCCGGCGGGCAAGCCGAGCATCAGGACGGTGGTGGACGGCCCCAGCGACACCTCCAGATCGGGGTAGATGCGCATGGCGTCGTGCGCGGCGCGATCCAACAGCTCGGTGATGTCGACCGGGACGAAATCGTCGGTGGTGGTCAGCTCACCCTGGGCCAGGCGTTCCAACGCCGTCAGCGTCACCTCGATGCGTCCCTGCGTCCGCATGACGTCGCCGATCACCTCTTTGCGCTGGTCGTCGGGAAGATCGAGGGTGGCCAGCACTTCGAGGTTCGTGCGCATGGCGGTCAACGGGGTGCGTAGCTCGTGGGACGCGACGGCGGCGAAGTCGCGCGCCGATTCCAGCGCCGCCCTGGTGCGTTCCTGCTCAGTGCCGATGCGTGCCAACATTCCTTCCACCGCCTCGGCGATCTCGACGGCCTCCCAGACACCGCGGACCTGAACCTCGTCGGGTTTGGACTGGGCGTTGATCACGCGGGCCTGCTGGGCGAGCAGCCGGAAGGGATTGATCATGATCAGGGAGAACACCCAGCCGACCAGGATGGCGCCGGCAGTGATGCTGCCGCAGATGATCAGCACCCGCAGGTGCAACTCGTTGATCCGTGCCTCGGTCTCCGCGACGGGTGCACCGATGGCGATGGTCGCCGGCCCCGCGACGAAGGTCCGCACGCGGTAGTGCACGCCGTCGATGGTGGTGTCGGCGAACCCGTTCTCGAACTCCGGCAGCACGATGTCGCTAGGCACCGAGACGGTGGCGCCGGCAATCCGCGCGGTGCGCACCAGGCTGCCCTCCTGGGTGGGGTGATCGGTGCCCTGATTGATCGCGCTGCCCAGCAGATTGCTGAAATCGCCGAGGCTGCTCAACGAGTCCAGCCGCCGATCCAGCTGGCTGTACTGGTCGTTGGTGATGCCGACCCACACCCACGTCCCGATGATGATGACGGTGGCCACCACCCCCAGCGCAGCGACGATGACGATGGTGCGCAGCGACAGCATCCGCAGGGGAAGCCGCAGCACCCAGTGCATACGTTCGCTGAATTCCTTCATCGCACTCCGGATACCGCGTAACAGCTCACCCCGTGATCTTGCCTGATCGACCCCTCAAATTCGGTAGGTGCGGCGTCTGGTTAGCGTTGGCCGCCATGAACGACCTGAATGTGGCGGAGTCACTCGATCGGATCCACCACGTCAAACACGGTTACGACAACCTGATCCAGGTGCTCTCGGCGTGGAAGGGCAGCGGCGGCATCGACTTGGTCGCGGTCCGCCACCCCGAACGCGCCATGTACGTGTGGAACCTCGTCGTGCACGCCCCGCCGGACCAAGACCCGTCGGCGATGGCCGGCGACATCGTGCAGGAGCTTCGGGCAGCGCTGGACGGCGTCGCGATTGCGATCTGTCGGGCGGCCGGCTCCACCAGTGACGACGTCGCATTCCCGATCGTGAAGCGGGAGCCGCAGGATTGGCCGGCGGTGCTGGATGAGAATGTGCCCGGCGTCTGGGCCGAAGCGGCCGACGCGCTGAAGGCATCTCAACCGTTCGCGCAAGAAGGCGCGGAAGCGGCGGCCTTGCCCACGCTTCGCGCGCTCGGCCAACACCGCGCACTCGCGCTGTGTGCCAGGGCGGCATTCTTGAGCGCTCCGACACTCAAACCGGGCAAGCTGCCCGCCAAGACCTCGATCGGCCTGGCTCGCGCCGACGGGGATATGCACAAGGGGCCGCTGGTGCCCATCGATCCCGGGACCACGGTCGAAGTCGCCCGCGTCACCGTCCAACCCGACCCCTCCTCGGGGCACGACGATGTCTACGAGTGGTCGTCGGGCATCCGGTTCGACGAGCCCGCGCCACCGGATCTCGACTTCGGCTTCCGCGCGAGCAACGGCGTTCAGATCAACTTGCGCGGGCTCCACGCTTTGATCCAGCACGTCGACACCATCGTCAAGCGCTTCGACGGGCTGCCGGTCACCTGAGTCAAGCGGTGGCCGGCGTCGTCATCGTCGCCCGGGTACCACCACCGGCGACGGGCTCGAATTCGATGGTTCCGCCCATCGCCTCCGCCCGGGCCACCAACGATGCCAGGCCGATATGTCCGTCGGCGATCCGCTGGTCGACAATCGCCGGGTCGAACCCGACGCCGTCGTCGGTGACGGCCAGGGTGATCCACTCGCCGTTGCGCGCCAGCCGCACCAGCACGTGGCTGGCCCCGGCATGCTTGGTGACATTGGTCAGGAGTTCACGGGCAGCCCGGTACACCAGGTCCTGCACCGGCGGCTTGCCGACTTCCTCCAGTTCGGTCTCGATCTCGAACGGGCTGCGATCGGCGTGCTGGCGCACCAATTCCCGCACTGCCGCCGCGAGACCCAGCTCGGCCAGCACGGCCGGATGCAGGGTCGTCAGCGTCGACCGCAACTGGGTGGTGGTCTCGGCCAGCGCGGCGCGGACCGCTTCCAGATCCGGGTCTTCATAGCGCTCGGCGAGCTCATCGAGGTCCAGGCGTGCGGCCAGCAGATTCTGCAGGGGTCCGTCGTGCAACGTCTCGGCGAGCTCTCGGCTCTGGATCTCGTCGGCGCGCATCGATTCCGACACCAGACGGCGGCGCACCGCCAGCAGCGCGTTCACCCGCGCCGTACGACGGGCCAACACCAGGCACAGGG
>JBEVHL010000582.1:0-4768 GCA_040511255.1 Mycobacterium sp.
CGTTGCGCCCGTTGGTTTTGCTGGTTCACCCCCAGCCAGACACTGGCGGCAGCCCTGGCGGTCGAATAGTCCAGCGCGGCCCGCATCAACGCGGCAGACACCGTGCCGCCGTGACTGTCGGGCAGCACGTACATCTTCGACAGTTCGACCGACGGCCGCAGGGCGACGGCCCGCTGGACGTCCGCGTCGTCGGGCACGCCGTGAATCAGCATGGCATAGCCCAGGATTCGCGTCCCGGAAGCTCTGGCGACCAGCACTTCGCGCTCGGGGTCGGCCAGGTAGTCGGCGAACCGCCGGACCGACAGGTTCGCCGTGATGAACGCGGCGATATCGGCCGGCTGCGCGGAGGCGGGGCAGGCCAACGGGAAGGTGACGGCCGCGACGTCGGCCACCTCGGAAAGGTCAGCCTCGTCGGCGGCCGTGATCTGGACAGCCATCGTCGCTCAGGGTAGCGGGGTGCCGGGTTCCCAGATGTTCCACTGCGCCAGATGGGTGCCCGAAGATGGTTCGAGGAGAACGACGTTGGTGACACCCGCCCGGTAGACCTGCCAGTAGATGGCGCCGTCGACGGTCGAGCCGGCCGGTGCGTTCAGCAGGGCCGTCTGCAGGGCGTCGGGGGAGTCGTTGTTCTTCGGGGCGTACGCGTCGGCGTAGGGCGTGACGCCGTCGAACTGAAAAGCCACGGCTGTCGCATACGGCACCGGGGTCTGCACGACGTGCACGGTCACCCCGGCGCGCCAGGGGCCGCCTTCGTTGCGCCAGCGGGGGGAGCCCGTCGGCGCGTAGCCCGGCGGGGGATCGGTGGGCAGCACGTCGTGCACGGTGACATCGGCGATGATGCCGCCGTAGTTCACCCGCAGCGTGTCACCAAGTTTGCCGATCGGCGCCTCTGCCACCGCGGCCGGTGCCGGCCCGAGGGCGGCCACGACGAGGGCTCCGAGCAGGGCGGCAAACCAGCGGCGCATGCCTCGAATGATGGCACACTGCCCGCGAACCGCGGGCCGGTTGAGGGTGGGACGTCCAACAAAGGGCTCAGGAGGCCCAGGGACCTTCGCCGCCGACCGTGTCGATCGTGATGCGGGTCAGGTAGCCGGGCGGGGCGTTCTCCGGCGGGAAGCCAGATTCCGGGCCGAGCAGCACGGCGGCCAGGTCGGTGAGCAGTTCGGGTGCGCCGCCCTCGACGATCCTGGCGGTGCCGGTGATGGCCAGGTACGGGGTCAGGCCGGTGTCGGAGTGGCCGAGAATCGTCACCGCCACCCGGGGATCGTTGCGGACGTTGCGGACCTTTTTGTGTTCCTTGAGATGTGCGGTGACCAGTTCGTCCCCGTCCGGGGTGGATTGCAAGGCGAACCAGACGACGGTCAGCTGTGGGCTGCCGTCGGGGTTGAGGGTGACCAGGGTGCCGTCGACGCCCGAGCCGATGAGCTCACGCGCCGCGTCGTTGAGGTTCATATCTTGAACCTACTCCGCTGGTTCAGGCTGCGCTCTCGAAGTCGAGCAGGGTCAGCTTGGCGGCGGCGCCGCCTGCGTACTGGCCCGGGGAGCCGTCCGAGCGCACCACCCGGTGGCACGGGATGACGACCGGCAGCGGGTTGCGGGCGCAGGCGGTGCCGACGGCGCGGACGGCGCGTGGGCTGCCGACGGCGGCCGCGACGGCGGCGTAGGTTTCCCGGTCGCCGTAGCCGATATCGCGCAGATGTTCGACCACACTGCGCCGAAACCCTTGTGCCAGTCGCAGATCCACCGGCACCTCGAAACCGGTGCGCCGGTGGGTGAAGTACTCGTCGAGCTGGCGGGCGACGTCGTCCAGGCGGGCGGGGGCGCGCAGGATGCGCGGGCTGATGGTGGTGGACAGGGTGTTCAGCACGGCGTCGTGGTCTTCCACGGCGAACGCCACCCGGACCAGGCCGAGCTCGGTGGTGGCCAGCAGCAGGGCGCCGACCGGGGTGTCGACGGTGCGGTAGGCGATGTCGAGCAGTCCGTCTGCGGCGGCGGCGTCCTGCAGTCGGGTGTGCAGCCTGCTCAGCGCGGCGGTGTCGTCGGGCTGGGCGAACATGTCGGTGTTCATCAGATTTGGTCCTTCGAGTAGAACGTGCGCAGGGTCTTGATTCCGTCTGCGGCAGCGCGGCGGGCGGCGTCGGGGGAGTTGCCGAGCAGGGTGGCGATCTCGGCGAATGGCAGGCCGGCAATGTGGTGGTAGGCCACCGCACGTCGCTGCTTGTCGGGCAGGCGGGCCAGCGCGGGCCACAGGTCGGCATCACGGTTCGCCGGGTCGGCGTGGGTGGCGGTGCGCTCCGGGAGGGTGTCGGTGGGCACTGCCCGACGGGAGCGGGCGCGCCCCACATCCAGCGCGCGCCGGTGTGCGATCGTCACCAGCCAGGCCTCGACGTTGGCGTCGGCGGGGAGGTCGGGGTAGGCCCGCAGCGCGGAGAGGAACGTCTCGGACCAGGCGTCCTCAGCATCATCGGGTCCGACGACGGCGCGACACACCCGCAATACGGTGCCACCGTGCTGGGCTACAACTTCTTCGAACGGGCGCACTGTCACATCAAGAAGACGTCGGATCCGTGCGGTTTGTGAGGTCAGTCCGTCGTGACGGAGTTGAGCAGTCCCGCAAGATCGGCCTCGACCCTCGCCTTATCGACGCCGAGTCGGCGCAGTGGTCCCTCGTCGTCCTCGGATTCCAGCAGTGCCAGCAGGATGTGTTCGGTGCCGATGTAGTTGTGGCCGAGGCGCAGCGCCTCGCGGAAGGTCAACTCCAGCACCTTCTTCGCCGGCCCGTTGAACGGCACCAGTGCCAGGGGGTCCCCGGCCGGCGGCGGCAGGGTGATGGCGGCGCGGACCTGTTCAGGTGTGACGCTCTGCGCGGCCAGGAGCACCGCGGACAGTGCCGCGGTGTCGGTGAGCAGGCCGAGAAGCAGGTGCTCGGGGGTGATCTCATGATTGCGGGCGTCGTGGGCGGTGGTCTGTGCGGCGACTACCGCGCTGCGGGCGCGGGGGGTGAAGCGGGTGAACCCTTCGCTGGGATCCATCGCCACGGTGTCGGCCTTGGGCACGAAACGCTTTTGCGCGGCCTGTTTGGTGACGCCCATGCACTTGCCGATGTCGGTCCATGAGGCGCCGGAGCGGCGGGCCTGGTCGACGAAATGCCCGATCAGATGGTCGGCGATTTCGTCGAGGTGCTCGGCGGCCAACATCGCGTCGGTGAGTTGGTCGAGCGCGTCGGTGTGCACCGCCTTGATGGCGTGGATCAGGGTGTCGAGACTGACCGGATACCGGGCCGGGGGCGCTTCGCTCATGCGTCAACTGTAGGTTGACGACAGCACAGCGTCAACCCCGTGTTGACGGGGGAAGTGGCTCCTGCGGATCGGCCGCGCGGCCGACGTCAAGTGCCTACACTCAAAGTTTGAGCCGCCGGTAGGGGATGCCGAGGAGGCCGTGATGAGACATCGAATTCGCCACGCTGCGACGGCATTTGGCTTCGTCGGCGCGCTGCTGGCCGCCCCGGTGGCGGTGGCGACCATCGGCACCCCTGCGGTCAGCTGGGCCTGCCCGGTCGGTCAGGTGCCGCAGGGTGGTGGGTGCGCGCCGTACTGCCCGCCCGGCGCGCTGCTCGACACCCAGTCCGGCGCCTGCGTGCAGCCGGCAGGCGCACCCGTGCCGCCGCCCCCGCCGCCTCCGCCACCACCACCGCCTCCGGCGTGGAACGGTGACATCACGCCGTACTTCTCAGTGTGCGCGGGCATCCCGACGCCCATCCCGTTCGTCGGTTTCAACGCCTGCATCTAGGCCGGCATTTAGCCCTTCGGGTAGCCGCGGCGCACGCTGCGGTCCAAGATGCCGAGGGTGGCCCGGATCGCCAGCTCGGAGATCACCGGGAAGATGCCGGCGTCGCGCCATTTCTGATCGATATCCGACCAGTCGTAAAACGAGGTGACCACGGTGCCGTTGCCGTCTGCGGCCGGCTCGAGCCGGTAGCCGTAGACGTGGCCGATCTGCGGGCGGATCTGCCCGAGGATCGTCCAGGCGATCAGCGCGTCCGGCTCGAACTCGGTGATCTGCACGGTGACGTCGTAGCGGCCCAGCTCCGGAAAGTCGTTCAGCGCTTCGCGGTCCATGTGCACCACGAAGGAGTCACCGGCGGCCGTCACGGGTTCGCCGTCGGCGGACTGCAGCATTCCTGACGAGTCGATGGCGACGTGACCCTGGGGATCGCACAGCAGGGCGAAGATGTCGGCGGCAGGGGCGGCGATGGTGCGCTGGAGTTCGATGCGATCGGTCATGACGCCAATCCTGTCCTACCCGTGCTCGATTGGCGGAGGGTCTGAGGTTTGAATCCGAAATGCGCCGGGAACCTATTTCGAGGTCGACGAGCGCGAGGAAAGGACAACCGTGGAGATCTCGATGTTGACGATCTACCTGATGGGTGTGGTGGTCACCGCCGTCGGCGCCTACGTCCAGAGCCGGTCACTGCGCGATGACCGCGGCCCGGCTCCGCAGAACCTGATGTGGATTGCCGTGCTCGCCGGATTGGTGTGGCCCGTTGTTCTTCTCGGGCTGGCGCAGTTCGGTCTGTTCGTCGCCGTTCAGCGCATCGCGCGCGCTCACTTCACGCCGGTCCAGCCCGAACTCATGACCGAGCTGCCGCCGGAGCGCACCGGATCCCTGACCCCCGCCTGACGATTCCGGTTCCCGCCCGATCGGAATTCCCCAAACTGCCAGTCAAGAGCACCAGCGCGAAATGCGCTGGTGCTTTTTTATCCTGACC
>JBEVHL010000583.1:0-2702 GCA_040511255.1 Mycobacterium sp.
ATCGGCGGCAGGGCATTGATGTTCGGGGGTGGAGGCGCTGGTTCAGGATCGGCCCAGGCTGCCCCCGGTATACCGATCGCCGCTGCCCCCGCAGCGCTGACCACGCCGACCAATATTCTGCTCAGCATGTCGACAGCCTAGGGGCTGGTTTCCGACTGCGCGACTAGGACGTTGGGAATTCGGTTCCAATTGACGTCGTCGACAACGCCAGAGGGCCGCCGTTTGGTCCGATGACCTGCGAACTTGCTATCCCCAGGGCGGCAGCGCTGAACCGCTATTTCGGCGGTGTGGCCCTACACTTGATTCAAATTATCTGGCCCGCGGGAGGCAGAGTGAGCGGGGAAACTCGATCGTCGGTGTGGACGACGGTCGGTGTTGCGGCGAGCGTGGTCGGTCTGACCATCGCTCAGCCGTTGGCGACCACTGCCGTCCCCCTGATGCTGGCCGCGCTGATCGTCGAAAGCCAGTCGCCCAGTACGCCTGACTCCGGTATCGGGAGTTTCATCAACAGCAAGTTCCCACTGGATCGCCCCAACGTCTACGTCAACTTCCTCACCGACCCGTTCGGCATCTGGCGGGCGCTAGCCCAGAACCCCGGGGAACGGACCTACAGCCCCGACAATGTCCTCGCGTCGTCGAGCTGGGGCGGTGGGGCTACGCCCAAGTTGCAGGAGACTTCCTGGGCGCCCGACGGCAACCTCGCCACCGGCGGAGGTGCGCCCTGGATCCGCAATCCCGTCCCCCAGCCGATCGATCCCGCCACGCCACCGGTGGCGAACATCCATGAGTACGACCTGTTCGGCAACGCGCAGACCTACCTGCTCAATCCGTTTGCAGCCGCCAATTCCTTTGTGGCAGCTATTGATCAACGGTTGACGCCGAATCCGCAGCTGCCGCTGACCGAGGGCGGCGCCCTCGACTGCACAGCCGGCGGCATGTCCTGCACCAACGACGGTGGCGTCGTCCACGTCACCTACGTCGACGAAGACGGCAACACCATCACCGCGCGCGTCCAGACAGTCGACGGTGTGACCTACGTGTCGTACGACGCGCCCGACGGTCTCCCACTGGTCCGGCCGCTGCGCGAACTGGGCACTCCCGGTAACGCCCTCGCCGACGCCTTAGAGCCTGCGCTGACCGCGCTCGTCCATTACGGCTACGCCGACAATGATCCGCTGGCCAACCCGGGTCACCACCTTGGACTGCTGCCCAAGCTCTCGGAGACCAGGACGTTCGTCCGCGACTTCGTCGACGGCGTCCGGCAAGGTGCGGAGTCCCTTGTCAACGCGCCGACCACCTCCGTTGACAAGGTGACTGCGAGCGCCGCCAAGCCGATCCTCAACGATGTCCGCGAGAGCCCGAGGTTCACTCCCGCCGACTCGACGACCGGCCGCCACGATCGGCCACCGAAACCCGTTGCCATCTCGGCGAAGACGGCCCTGGAGAAGCTGACGAAGGCTTTCGCGCCGAAGGACGACGACGAGGCAGCCGCGCCGGCATCGTCCCAAGGCGGTGCAGGGTCCCCCGCCGCTGCGCCGTCCAGCCAGGGTGAGTGACGACTCAGTAGTGGCCCGGGCCGCGGCCGGCCATGTCCTCCAGGCGGGCGATCCGGTCGGCGATCGGCGGGTGCGTCGAGAACAGCTTGCCGATCTTCTCGCCGGCGCGGAACGGGCTGGCGATCATCAGATGTGCCTGATCGGCCAGCTTCGGCTCGGGCGGTAGCGGCGCAGCCTCCACGCCACCGGAGATCTTGCGCAGCGCGGAAGCCAAAGCCAGTGGATCCCCGGACAATTCGGCGCCGGACTGATCAGCCTGGTACTCCCGCGAGCGCGACACCGCCAGCCGCACGACCGTCGCGGCAATGGGCCCCAGCATCTGCACCAACAGCAGCACCAGGAAATTACTGTTGCCGCCCTCGCGGTTATTGCCGCCGAACATGCTGGCGAAGAACGCGATGTTGGCCAGTGCGGTGATCACCGACGCCATCGCGCCCGCGACGCAGGAAATCAGGATGTCGCGGTTGTAGACGTGCGAAAGTTCGTGAGCCAGAACGGCTCTCAGCTCGCGCTCGGTCAGGATGTTGAGGATGCCGGTGGTGCAGCAGACCGCGGCGTTGCGCGGATTGCGGCCGGTGGCAAAGGCATTCGGGTTGGCCGTATCGGAGATATAGAGACGTGGCATCGGCTGATGCGCGGTGGTGGCCAGCTCGCGCACGATCCGGTACATCACCGGCGCCTGTACTTCGTTGACCGGCTGGGCATGCATCGCCCGCAGAGCCAGCTTGTCGCTGTTGAAGTAGGTGTAGGCGTTCATCCCGAGCGAGAAGATGAGCGCGCCCCAGATCCAGAGCGTGTTTCCGGTCGCAGCGGCGAACAGGTACCCGATGAACGCGATGAGCGCGGTGAAACCGATCAGCAAGACAAACGTCTTGATCCGGTTGCCCGCCGGGTGCCAGGTCATCAGCTTCCTCCTCCGCGAAAATCGCTTGCCAGCTGATTAAACGACACGGCGCCGCCTTTAGTTTCCGCGGCTCGGCGTCAGCCGTGTCGATTCACGGTGTATTCGACCAGCGAGGCCATCGCCCGCCGCCCGACCACGTCCGGGAGTTGCTCCAGTTCCAGGCGGGCCTGCTCGGCGTAACCGCGGACCGTCTCCTTGGCCTTGACCATGCCTTCTGAGGCGCGCAGCAGGGTCAGGGCCTC
>JBEVHL010000584.1:0-13544 GCA_040511255.1 Mycobacterium sp.
GACCGCGATATGACCACCGTCCTGCGGGCGGGCACGTCCGAATGGACCTGCGTGCCGAGCGCTCCCGGTGTGCCCTTCCCCAACCCGATGTGTGCCGACCCGACGACGATGCAGTGGTTCACCGAGGTCGGTCAGGGCAGGACGCCGACGATCGACCGCATCGGCATCTCGTACATGCTGATGGGCGAAACCGGCGCTGACTTCGACCATCCCGAGGCGGCCACCCCTCCCGAGGGCAAGGACTGGTACCGGGTGGGCCCGCATGTGATGTTCGTCTTCCCGAACAGTGCCGGCCCTATCACCGAGGGCATCGGCCACGACATCACTTCCGGTGTGCCCTACGTCAGGCCGTTCCCGGGCGCTCAGCCCCTGCTGGTCGTGCCGGTCGCGCCACCCCTGCAGGGCTAACCGGGTCCATCACCGTCGCGCGGTTCATCCAGCGGCAGGTACTTGCGCCGGTGTCGCCGTGATTGCCAGAAGGCGATGAGCGCCCCGAGCAGCAGTCCACCGGCGCCCGCGATGATGATCGACTGCTTGGTGTCCACCCCAACCGGAGCCGACGGTTCGGCGGGCTCCGCGGTTGTCACCGGCGCAGCGGTGGCAGGCGGGGAGGCCGGCGCGGAGGGGGTGGGCCCTCCGGCGATCGTGAACGTGAACGACCCCGACACCGGATGGCCGTCTGCCGACACCACGCGGTATCCGACCGTGATGACTTCACCGGCGGGAATGCCCGGACTCACCGCGGCGCGAAGTTGCGGTCCCGCCACCGTCGGGGCACCCGAGACCCAGTTACGGCTGTCTGTGCTGGTGAGGACGACAGTGGCGAACGCCGGGTTGATATTGCCGGTGAAGGTCAACGTGATGGCGGTCGGCGGCACCGCGACGGTGGCGCCGTCGGCGGGATCGGAGCCGGCCAGGGCGGTGTGCGCCACGGCAGTTCCGGCCCCCGACACCCAACACACCAGGGCAATCAGAGCCACCACAAGCGTTCGCGCGATGCCGTTCACCACCTTCCGCTTCGATACCCGGGGCACTCATTATGGCGCTCGCCCTGGGCTCGCGAGACCTGCGGTGCAACCGTATCTACGTAGTAACTACGTAGGATGGTAGTGCGAGCGAATGTTGACGAGGACGGGATGACAACCATGAGGCGGATCGACTCCGCGGCGAGTACCGGGCGACGGGGCATCTGGTGGACCACCCTGGCGTTGATCTGCGTCGCCGGTGCGGTGTTGGGCCTGGATGCGTGCGGTAGTTCAGCGCCCACGCAGCCCCGGGCCGTCGCCGAAAAGGGCACGCCCTATGCCGATCTGCTCGTGCCGAAATTGCAGACTTCGGTCACCGACGGCGCAGTCGGGGTGCCCGTCGAGTCGCCGGTCACGGTCAGCGCAGGCACCGGGGTGCTCGGTTCGGTGAACCTGGTCAACGAAGAAGGCCGGGTGGTCAAAGGTGAGCTCAGTGCGGACGGCGTCACGTGGCGTTCGGCCGAACAGCTGGGCTACAACAGGCAGTACACCCTGACCGCCGAAGCGTTGGGCCTGAGCGGCGTGACGCGCAGCACTGCGACGTTCGAGACCCACTCACCGCAGAGTCTGACGACACCCTACGTACTTCCCAACGACGGCGAGGTCGTCGGCGTCGGGCAGCCGATAGCGGTGCGTTTCGACGCGAACATTCCGGACCGACTGGCGGCCCAACGCGCCATTACCGTCAAAACGGATCCGCCGGTGGCAGGAGCGTTCTACTGGCTGAGCAACCGCGAAGTCCGCTGGCGCCCAGCCGAATACTGGCAACCCGGCACCTCGGTCGAAGTCAAGGTCAAGACATACGGTGTCGATCTGGGTGATGGCCTGTTCGGCCAGGAGGATCTCACCAATCGCTTCACGATCGGCGACGAGGTCATCGCCACCGCAGATGACACCACCAAGACGTTGACCGTCCGCATCAACGGCACCGTCGCGAAGACGATGCCGATCTCGATGGGCAAGAACTCGTCGCCGACCGACAACGGCACGTACATCATCGGCGACCGGTACTCGTTTCTGGTGATGGATTCGTCGACCTATGGCGTGCCGGTGAATTCACCTGACGGATACCGCACCGAGGTCAACTGGGCCACCCAGATGTCCTACAGCGGGATCTATGTCCATTCGGCTCCGTGGTCGGTGGGCAGCCAGGGACGCGCCAACGTCAGCCATGGCTGTCTCAATGTCAACCCGGGCAATGCCCGATGGTTCTATGACACCACCAAACGCGGTGACATCGTCGAGGTGATCAACACGGTCGGCCCCACCCTGTCGGGCACCGACGGTCTGGGTGACTGGAACATTCCATGGGAACAGTGGAAGACCGGCAACGCCGCGTTGTAGGGACCCGGTGCTGTTCCAGATCAGTGATGGCACAACAGGTTGACGACCACCGGAGCGCTCACGATCACCACCATGAGCGTCGCCGTCATCAGCTGATGCCGGCGGCGCGGCCCGCGATGTGCGGGGGCGAGAAGACGATTCGCGCGGACGAATACCGCGGTGGCGGCAACAGCCAAGCCTCCACCGAGATGAGGTAGCGGACCGGCCAACATGATCATGCCTGCCACGAGTGGCCGGGTGCCGTGGCGGCGGGCAGCAGCATCGTCGGCACACATCTCCAACAGTTCGCCGACCGCCGTGGCACTGCGGGTTACCAATGGCAGGTAGGGCAGCGCCTCGGCGAGGGCACGCAACAACATCAGCAGCTGGTGATGTCGCCCCGCGATGTGGGCGTTTTCATGGGCCAGCACCGCGGCAAGCTGCCCATCGTCGAGCTTGTCCACAGCTGCACTGGTCACCACAATGGCGTTCGGCCGGCCCACCACGCAGAAGGCCGCCGGCCGGTCCGCGGTCACCACGAACACGTCCTGTCTGTCGGTCGGCACGCCGACCAGCCGGGCGGTAAGCGCGTGCTCGCGGCTGCGCGCCCTCAGGTGCCGAACCGACCGAATGACCTTCACCAGGACCGTCGTCGAGACCAGGAGGCCGACGGTGATCAGCGCAAGCACGCCCACCCGCCCAGGTGTGGCCACTTTCTCTGGCACACCGAGCAATTCGAGGCACAACACCAGCGTGGACGAACCGCTCAGGCCAATGTTGACAATCAGAATGACCGCCACGGCCCAGGCGAGCAGCACACAGGTGACGGCGGTCAACCAGGCAGCGACACCGAGACGGGCGCTCACGCCGCGCCGGGTGAGTTGGGCCAGCAGCGGAGGCGACAGCCATCCCACCAATGCGCCATAGATGAGGAGGTAGACGGCGGTGGTCATCGGCGCCGTTTCGGACCGGAATGGCGCAGGGCTGCCCTCAGTTGAGCTGATTCCTCGTCGGTCATCTTGTCGATGAAGAACGCGAGCACGGCCTCGGTATCACCGCCCGCGTCGAACGCGGCCCGCATCAGGTCGGCGGAGCGTTCCTCCCGCGTCATGGTGGGCCAGTAGCGATACGCCTTGCCCTCTCGCTCGCGCCGCACCCACGTTTTGCGGTGCAGGTTGTCCAAGGTCGAAAGCACCGTCGTGTAGGCGATCTGACGCGTGTCGGCCAACTCCTCGAAGATCTCGCGAACGGTCACCCCGTCGTCGCGACCCCAGACCCGCTCCATCACAGTTGCCTCGAGGTCGCCGAGTCCGCGCTGCTGCATCGCTACCTCCCCACCATCGGCACTGCTCAGCTACAACCTACTTGCTCAACCCGTCGGACACGTCGCAGCGGCGTCGTGCAGGGTGCGCGCGGACGGCTCGTCCACCGGCAGGCCGTAGCCGCGCAGCACCGCGACGAACTGCACCGAATACTGGCACCAGAAAGCATGATTGGGCGGCATCCAGACCGCCGGTTCGCCGTCGCCTTTGTCCTGGTTGGCCTGGCCCTGCACCGCCAGCAGGTTGGCCGGATCGTTGGCGAACCGCCGCCGCAGCTCGTCGGTCCAGTCCCTGGCGCCCAGATCCCACGCCAGCGCCAGCGGCACGAGATGGTCGATCTGCACCGAGGCGCCGACCTGGTTGCCGCGCACGAACGCCACCGTCGCGTTGGTGTACGGATCGTGCAGCGTTCCGCTGGCCACCGCGTCGGGGCAGCGTTTGATGGCGACGAACACCTTGTCGACCAGATCGCGGTTGAGGATGTCGTTTCTGGTGTCGCACCCGTTGTGTCCGCCGGGGGCGTCGTTGTTGTCGTCCCAGGCTTCGCCGAACGCTGCCCGCCGGTAGTCGAAGCTGTGAATCCTGTTCGGGATCACCGCGATTCCGGCCAACACGTCCGCACCTGGCGCGACCTTGGGCACGTCGGCCTGCGCGATGTACCAGTCCGCCCGCTCCCCCGCCGCCGTCACCACCTGATAGGCGACGATCACCGACAGCACGGCAGCCACCGAAAGCCACACCACGGCTGTGCGTTTCACGACTTGTCCAGATACTCGATTTGCTCGGTGTCGGTGAAGTGCGCAGCCAGTAACGCCAGGCCGCGGTCGGCAGGATTGCGCTGGTAGCTCTGTTCGCAGAAGTCCCGCGCGTCCTCGATGATCTCGCGATGCTCGTTCAGCGAGAGCAACTTCAGGGCGATTGCCCGCCCGGACTGGTTGCGGCCCAGCACATCTCCCTCGCTACGCTCCAGGAGATCGAGATCGGCCAGTTCGAACCCATCCAGCGTCGATGCCACGGCACGCAGCCGCGTTCCCGCCTTGGAGCCTTCCGGCAGATCGGTCACCAGAAGGCAGAGACTCGGATGACTGCCGCGGCCGATGCGTCCGCGCAGCTGGTGTAGCTGGCTGATCCCGAACCAGTCGGCATCGATGACCACCATCACGGTGGCATTCGGCACGTCGACCCCGACTTCGATCACGGTGGTGCACACCAGCACATCGATGTCGCCGGCCCGAAAGCCGGCCATCACCTCGTCTTTCTCGTCCGCTGACAGCCGCCCGTGCATCAGGCCCACCCGCAGGCCCGCCAACGCACCCGACCGCAGTCGCGCATAGAGGTCGACCACCGCGGTCGCCTTACGCGGCGGCGCGCCATCTTTGGCGGCGATGTTAACCTTCGGTTTGTCGTCGTCATCGATCCGCGGCGCCACCACGTAGGCCTGCCTGCCTGCGCCCACCTCTTCGACGATGCGTGCCCACGCGCGGTCCAGCCAAGCCGGCTTCTGCTTGGCGAAAATCACATTGGTCGCGATTGGCTGGCGTCCGCGCGGCAGTTCCCGCAGGGTCGATGTTTCCAGGTCACCGAACACGGTGAGCGCCACCGTGCGGGGAATCGGGGTTGCCGTCATCACCAACAGGTGCGGCGTGATACCGCCGGTAGCCTTGGCGCGCAACCGATCTCGCTGCTCGACGCCGAACCGGTGTTGTTCGTCGACCACCACCATGCCGAGTTGGTGAAATTCGACGGCGTCCTGCAAGAGCGCGTGGGTGCCGATCACGATACCGGCCTCACCGGAGACGATCTCCGCGCGCGCGTCCCGCTTCTGGGCCGCCGACATCGAACCCGTCAGCAGCGCAATACGTGTCGCCACCTCGGGCGCGCCGAGCTCGCCTGCCGTCGCCAGCGGGCCGAGCACATCGCGCATCGAACGGGCGTGCTGGTCGGCCAGCACCTCGGTGGGGGCGAGCAGTGCGCACTGGTAACCCGCGTCGATCATCTGCAGCATCGCCACCAGCGAGACGATGGTCTTACCTGAGCCAACCTCACCCTGCAGCATCCGGTTCATCGGGCGGGTCGATTCCAGCTCTTCGGAAATCACCGAAAGCACGTCGTGTTGGCCAGCGGTCAGCTCGAACGGCAGGCGCGCGAGCAGCGCCGCGCTGAGTCCGTCATCGCGCCGCGGTGCCGGTGGACCCGTCTCGGAGAGCTCGCCGTAGCGCCGGGTGACCAGCTCCCACTGCAGCCCTACCGCCTCGTCGAACCGCAACCGATCCAGCGCCGCTTCGCGCTCGTCGGGATCCTCGCTGACGTGGACGGCGCGCAGCGCCCAGTCCTCGCCGACCAGATTCCGTTCGCGCAGAGCATCTTCCGGCAGCGGGTCCGGCACCGGGTCGAGCACCGCCAGCACCTGTCGGATGCACGCGTAGATGTCCCAGCTCTGCAGTTTCGCGCTGGCCGGGTAGATCGGGAAGAAATCGCGCTCGAACACCGACATGTCCAGTTCCCCGTCGGCAGAGGTGTCGACCAATGCCTTGAGCGATTTGCTGCCCCTGACACTTGACTCGCCGAGGATCAGAAACGCTGGATGTGTCAGCTGCATGGTGCCTTTGAAGAAACCGACCTCGCCCGACAGCATCACCCTGGTGCCCTCGACCAGAGTGTGCTTGAGGAATTTGGCGTTGAAGAACGTCGCGGTGACCTTCGGTGTGCGATGCCCCAGGGTGATGACCAGAAACTCCCGTTTCGGCTGGCGATTGGTCCAGCGCTTCTCCGCCTTGGTGATGGTGTCGACGAAGGTGATGTGCTCACCTTCCTCCGGCGGGACGTCGGTATCGCCGAGCACCGAGCCGGCCTTGTTGTACTTGCGTGGGTAGTGCCGCAGCAGATCGTCGACGGTGCGGATACCGAACACGTCAGCCAGTGGCGTCGCGGCCTTCTTGCCGACGATGAAGTCGAGCTTGTCGGTCAACCCCGCCATGTCACTCCACCCCGATCATCAGGGCGTCGCCGCGGTGGCCGGTGCGGTAGCTGACCAGTTCAGTGCCCAGGTGATGCCTGCGCACGTGGTCGCCGAGCAACGTGCCGACCTCATCGGCCTTGTCCCCCAAGTCATTTCCGAGCAGTACGGTGACCAGCTCGCCACCGACACCGAGCAGCAGGTCGATCAGGCCGCGACCGGCCGCGGTGACGTCGTGGCGCACCACCAGCACCTCGTCGCCGATGATGCCGAGCCCGTCACCGCGGCGGCAGGGGCCCACCCAGGTCAACGCATCCTCGGTGGCGATGCGCACCGATCCGTACCGGGTGGCACCGGATGCCGCCGCCATGTTGTAGCCGTCGTCGACGGCCAGGCGATCCGGCTCGTGCACGGCCAGCGCAGACAGGCCCTGCACCATCGACCCGGTGGGCAGTGGGACGACGTCGATGCCCCAGCCGATGGCCGCCGTGCATCCGGCGACCAGTTCCTCGGCGGCGATGAAGCCGTTGGGCAGCACCATCACCTGCGCGGCACCGCTGTCGACCAGCGCCCGTAACAGCTGATGGGCACTGACCGCGATCTCGGGCCCGGCGTCCGGGCGCAGTACCGCGGCGCCCTCACCGGCGAACAGGCTCGCCGCCCCGTCACCGTCGACCACCGCGACCACCGCCCGGTCCCTGGTCCAACTGCCCGGCGCCACCCCGGCGGCGCCGGCATTGAGCGCCGAGATCTGGATGCGGCTGGGGGTGCCGAACGCGAGGCCGGCCTCGACCGCGGCACCCGCATCGTCGGTGTGCACGTGCACAGAATGGCCACCGTCGGCGGCGGCCGCGGCGATCGCCACCGAATCACCGAGTTCGTCCAGCCGGGTGCGCAGTGCGTCGACCTGGCCGGGGCCACAACCCGCCAACTGGTACATCACCTCGAACTGCAGCGGCGGGGAGCCGTCGGTGTGGGATCCCGTGTCCTGCGGCGCCGCGGGTTCGTACACCCGACGCACCGGGGCGTGGCCGGTGAGTGTGGAATTCAGGGCGTCCAGCAGCACCACCAGTCCGCGGCCACCGGCATCGACCACGCCCGCATCGGCCAGGACCGCGAGCTGGTCGGGGGTTTTCTCCAGCGCCAGCACCGCCGCGTCCGCCGCGGCGCCGACCACCTCGGCCAGTGCGTCGCCGTCGGCGGCGGCGTCCTCGGCGGCTTCGGCAGCGGCCTGCAGGACCGAGACGATGGTGCCTGCCACCGCCTCACCGCCCATCGACGACACCACCAACCCGACGGCATGGCGCAGCGCGGCTCCGAACAGCGCCGCCCCGATATCGCCGAACCCGGGGGCATCGGCGGCGGCCGCGGCGGTGACGTCAGCGATTCCCCGCAGGATCTGCGACAGGATCACCCCGGAGTTGCCGCGCGCGCCGTGCAGGGCGCCCCGCGACAGTGCCGCCGCCACCGCGACGACGTCACCACCGGCGTCCGCCGCCGAGGTGGCCGCAGAACGCATGGTGAACAGCATGTTGGTGCCGGTATCGGCGTCGGCCACCGGAAAGACGTTCAGCCGGTTGATCTCATCGGTACGGGCGATCAGGTCACCGACTGCGGTGTGCGCCCAGTCCCGCAGGGCGGCGCCGTCGAGCCGACGATCCGACATCCATCACCCTCTCTATGTGCGGCGTCAGCCTAGTCAGTGCGGCTGACAGCAGCACTCAAAGCTCCGGCGGCTGTGCACCATTTTGGTGATCACCGCTATGGCCGGTATTCTGATCAGGTTGTCGGGTCACCCGTCGTTTCCGGTTGTTGGCCCCCCAGTACTGACGTCAAGGAGTTCTACATATGGCTGCCGTATGCGATATCTGCGGGAAGGGCCCCGGCTTTGGTAAGTCGGTGTCGCATTCGCATCGCCGGACCAGCCGCCGGTGGGATCCGAACATCCAGGTCGTCCACGCCGTGAGCCGGCCGGGCGGTAACAAGAAGCGCGTCAACGCATGCACGTCGTGCATCAAGGCCGGCAAGGTCGTCCGCGGCTAACTGCCGTGCGCCTCTCTTCTCGTTCCACACTGATTGCCCTGGCGGCCACGGCCGCTATGGGCTTTCTGGTATCTGCGTGCGCCTCCGACGGAGCTGGTTCGGACCCGTCTTCGGCGACATCGTCGCAGACCTCGACGCCCACCACCACCGTGTCCACCACGGTGTCGCTGGCCCCGGCGACCAGTTCGGCGCCCTAGGGCAATCGCCAGTCGACCGGTTCGGCGCCCATCTCGGTCAGCAGGGCGTTGGCCCGGGTGAACGGCCGCGACCCGAAGAATCCCCGTGACGCCGACAGCGGTGACGGGTGCACCGACTCCAGGATGCCCACCCCGTCGCCCAGCATCGGCTTGAGCGTCGACGCGTCCTTACCCCACAGGATCGCCACCATCGGCTGCGACCGCGCCACCAGTGCCTTGATCGCACATTCGGTGACGGCCTCCCAGCCCTTGCCGCGATGCGACGCCGGGGTGCTCGGTCGCACGGTGAGCACCCTGTTGAGCATCATCACCCCGCGCTGCGACCATGGCGTGAGGTCACCGTTGGACGGTGGTGGGTAACCCAGGTCGGCCGCGTATTCGGTGAAGATGTTGGCCAGGCTGCGCGGTATCGGCCGGACGTCAGGTGCCACCGAGAAGCTGAGCCCGACGGCGTGGCCGGGCGTCGGATACGGGTCCTGGCCGACGATCAGCACCCGCACCTGATCGAACGGGTACGTGAACGCGCGCAGCACGTTGGCCCCGGCGGGCAGATAGCCGCGGCCCTCGGCGATCTCGGCACGCAGGAACTCACCCATCTGCGTGATCTGTGCATCGACCGGCGCGAGTGCCCGCGCCCAGCCGTCGTCGACGAGGTCTTTCAAGGGGCGGGCTGTCACGGAAGACAACCTAGCTGTAGGACTCCCAGCCCGCGGATCCGCTCCACGGCCGGCCGTCGACCAGCACTCGGGCGGGACCGTCGACCACGCTGCCGATCACCCGCCACCCGGCCGGCGGCACATCGGGGAAACAGGCCACCAGGGCGTGATCCTCGCCGCCGGTGAGCACCCACTGCCACGGGTCGGCGCCGACCGCGGCGCCAGCCGCTATCAGGGCGTGCTGATCGGCGGCCAATCCTGCGGTGGACAGGTCGATGCCGACGCCGGACGCATCAGCGATGTGGCGCAGGTCGGCGATCAAGCCGTCGGACACATCGGTCATCGCGGTCGCACCCGCCGCGGCGGCCACCGCACCCTGACCGTACGGCGGCTCGGGCACCAGGTGGCGACGTGACAGCCCGGGAAAATCGCCAATGTGGTTGCGCCACAAGTCATATCCGGCGGCAGATCGGCCCAGCTCCCCTGCCACCGCCACCACCGAGCCGACGCGGGCACCGCTGCGCAGCACCGCCGGGCGACCTGCCAGGTCGCCGAGTACCGTCACCGACACCACCCACTGCGGGCTGCTGACCAGATCGCCGCCGACGATGCCCGCGCCGGTCTTGGCGGCTTCGGCCCACATGCCGTCGGCGAGTTCGGCGGCGTGGGCTGCCGGGGTGTGCGGTGGTGCGCCGAATCCGACGACGAAGGCCGTCGGCCTGCCCCCCATCGCCTCGATGTCGGCGGCGTTCTGGGCAATCGCCTTGCGGCCGATGTCGTGGGGTGTCGACCAGTCGAGCCGAAAATGGCGGCCTTCGACGAGCATGTCGGTCGATACGGCCACCCGGCCGTCGGGCGCGGACAGCACCGCCGCGTCGTCACCGGGTCCGACCAGAACCGTCGCGGAATGCGCACGACCGGCCACCAGCCGGTCGATCACGGTGAACTCACCGAGCTCGGCCAGCGTGGGTGTCGGCTCGTTGCTGCTCATGTCACCCTCGTGTTTTGCGCGCGCCTGACGCGTATCCGCCTGCCCTGAACACCGGCCCGACCTGCGGTACCTTTGGTCCACTGTCGGCGCGATCAGCCCGCGCCAGTGTATGCGGGGGGCACCGCGCACTTCCGACAGCAAGACAGGCAGGAGTTAACCGGGTGGTCGAGGCCTTCATGCTGATCCAGACCGAGGTGGGCCGGGCGGAGGTCGTCGCCAAGCAGATCGCCGCGCTCCCGGGCGTCTTGTGCTCCGAATACGTCACCGGCCCTTACGACGTCGTCGTCAGGGTCGGTTCGGAAAGCCAGCGAGACCTGAAGACCAACGTCGCCGCCGTGCAGGCCGTCGACGGCATCACCCGCACCCTCACCTGTCCGATCGCCAACGGGGTTGCGTCAGACTGACCTGATGGCGCAGACGGAAACCGACGGGCCGCCGCGGGCAGTATTCATCGCGGCGCTGGGGGTCGCAGTGGTGACCGTCGCGGTGATCCTGGGCATCGCCGCCACCCGCACACCCGCGGAAACGCCGGTCGCCATCTCGTCGGTGCCCGCTCCGCAGGCGTCCAGCCCGTCGTGCACAGCACTGCTCGGCGCGGTCCCGGACAGCCTCGGGGACTACCGGCGGGCGGCGACCGTCGACCCCACCCCCGCAGGCACCGCCGCCTGGCGAACCGCCCCTGGCACCGAGCCCGTGATCCTGCGCTGCGGCCTGGACCGTCCCGACGATTTCGTGGTGGGCGCACCGCAACAGCTGGTCGACGACGTGGCGTGGTTCCAGGTCAGCGATCCCGGCAGCGGCCTGACGACGTGGTTCGCCGTCGACCGCGCGGTGTATGTGGCGTTGACCCTGCCCGACGGCTCGGGCCCGACGCCCATCCAGGACATTTCGCAGGCCATCTCCGGCGCTCTGCCCGTGCAGCCGGTCAACCCGGGTCCGGCGCGCTGACCGCACCGCTATCGCAGCTTGATGGCGCCGGCGCTCAGCGCAGGCCGGTCCCGCGGGCCACCGCGGTGTCGACCATCGCGGCCAGCAGCGTCGGATAGTCCACCCCACTGGCCGCCCACATCCGCGGATACATCGAGATGGTGGTGAACCCCGGCATGGTGTTGATCTCGTTGATCACCGGGCCGTCGTCGGTCAGGAAGAAATCGACGCGGGCCAGGCCCTGGCCGTCGATGGCATGGAACGCCCGGATGGCGAGCTGGCGGATCTCGTCGGCGACGGCGTCGTCGATCTTGGCGGGCACGTCCAACTCGGCCGCATCGACCAGGTACTTGGTGGCGAAATCGTAGAAACCGTCCTCGCGACCGCGCACGCCGACCACCCGGATCTCACCGACGGTGCTGGCTTCGACCCGGCCGTCGGGCAGCTCGAGCACGCCGCACTCCAGCTCCCGCCCGGGGATGGCCGCCTCAACGATCACCTTGGGGTCGTGCTTGCGCGCATTCGCGATGGCCGACGGCAGCTCGTCCCAGGCGGACACCCGGCTGACGCCGATCGACGAGCCACCCCGGGCGGGTTTGACGAACACCGGCAGCCCGAGCCGTTGCTGCTGTTCGGGTTCCAAAGTGGGTTGGTTGGCGCGCAGCACCACCTGGTCGCCGATCGGCAGACCTTCGGCGGCCAGCAGCTTCTTGGTGAATTCCTTGTCCATCCCGGCCGCGCTGGCCAATACGCCGGCCCCCACGTAGGGCACCCCCGCCAGCTCGAGGAGGCCCTGGATGGTGCCGTCTTCGCCGTAGGGTCCGTGCAGCACCGGGAACACCACGTCGACGGCGGCCAGGATGTCGCCTGCACCGCGGCCCAGCGACAGCAGTTGACCGCGGCGGCGCGGATCGGCGGACAACGCCAGCGCGGTCCCCGACGTCCCGCTGACCTTCGGCAGCTGACCGTCGGTGATGGCCAGACTGGCCGGCGTGGCGTCGGACAGCACCCACGAGCCGTCCGGCGTGATGCCGACAGGCACCACTTCGAAGCGGGCCGGATCGAGATTGCGCAGGATGCTGCCTGCGGAGACACAGGAAATCGCGTGCTCGCTGCTGCGGCCGCCGAAGACGACAGCGACACGGACACGGGGGTTCGAGCGGGCAGTCACAACCTAGAGAGGCTACCGCCCCGACGCCGATAAGTACGGTCCAGGCCGCTGACCTGGACACTCACCGGGCGGGCCCGACCTCGATGACCTGGCCGGTGACGCCGTGCGCCTGGGCCGAGGCCAGGTACGCGACGGTGTCGGCCACCGACTGCCTGCGCCGCTCGGCTTCGTCGGCGCCGGCCCCCTCGGGCGACATCTTGCCCGGGGACACCGCGTTGGCGGTGACGCCGTCGTCCGCGCACGCCGCGGCCAGCGCCTTGGTCATGCCGATCAGGCCGTGCTTGGCCGCCGAGACGTGCACCCGGCCCGGGTCTCCGCGCAGCGCGTTGCCACCGATCATGGTGATCACCCGGCCGTCGCCTGCCGCGCGCAGCCGGGGCAGCGCCGCCAGTACGCAATGCATGGCGCCGTCCAGGGTCACCGCCCGCACGGCCTGCCAGTCGGCCACCGTCATGTCGTAGACCGGCACCCTGGTGCGCAGGGCGGCGTTGTTCACCAGCACCCGCACCGGTCCGAGCGCGTCGGCGACGTCGAACATCGCCGCGACGGCATCGGGATCTGCGACATCGGCCAGGGCGACCTGTGCGGCCACGCCCATCGCCCGGGCCTCCGCGGCCGTCTTCTCGGCCTGTTCGGCATCGGAACGGCTGTTGATGACGACGTCGAAGCCCGAGCGGGCCAACGCCAACACGATCGTGCGGCCCAGGTTGCGGGCGCCGCCCGTCACCACCGCGACCCCGGTCACGCCGGGCGTCCCGTCATCGTGACCAGGTCGGCGAAATCGGTCACTTCGTCGGCGGCCCACAGCGCCGCCAGCAGCGCGGCGGCCGGACCGGCGCCGAGCCGCGGAGCGACGTTGTCGGTGAACTTCTCGGACAGATCGTCGTCGGTCATCGGGTTGTCCGGGGTGCCCTTGTTGGCCTCGACCACACC
>JBEVHL010000585.1:0-3815 GCA_040511255.1 Mycobacterium sp.
ACGTTGTCTCACGTGATGTCATCGGCACTGTGTCTCAAATCCGTGTCATTTTTTCAGAGCAGGCGTAATCCGACGTTGGAGCCACATCGCGCCGGCCCACGAGAGGGCTGGCATGTTAGAGCCTGTTACGTCACGTGACCGATGCGTCAGGGGACGGTCCCTCGGCCGGACTGAATCCTCCCTGACGTTCGGTCGCCACCGTCCACCGCGCGAAAACCATTCTGCGGTCAGGCGCTGCGCCGGCGGATCCTTGGGGTCGTCACGGGGCCCGCCGAGCCCCTGACGGGCGCGATCGCACGCTGACTCGCCGCCGGCCGTGCGCGCGGCCCCCTCACCCGCGCGACAGCCGCCGGGCGTTGCCGCGCACCCGACGACGCACCGGGGCTAGCGCCCGCCCGGCCGCGACCGGGCCGGGTGCCGCGGTCGCCGCGGCCATCGCCGCCTGCGTGAAGGCCTCGACCTTCTCCTGCCACATCCGCGTGTACTCCCGGCGGTCCCGGGCGCTCGGCGGCCATCCGCCGGTGAGCGTCCGCGCCGTCCGGTACCCGATCACGAGCGGCGCCGTGCAGGCGATCTCGCACATCTGCATCCAGGGGGCGATCCAGTCGGTCGCCGGCACCACCCGGGTCCGGCGGCGAGCTGCACGCCTTCGGCACGTGACGTGACGAGAGGTGGCCATCCCCCGACCCTACGGATGCCGGCCCGGCCGGTGCTGGGCGGCGCCGCGCCGGTCAGCTGCGGATGCTCCGGCCCCGAGTGGCTCGGGCGTTCTTCGAGCGGTAGTCGAGCTCGCGCTCGCCGAGCGACCCGTCCTGTAGCACGCGCGGTCCCCAGACCCTCACTTCGACGAGTACGCTGTCGGTCCACTCGGCAGTGAAGTAGGTACGGCGAAACTGCTGCACGTGCTTTGCGCCGGTGACTCGGTCGGTGCAGACGCCGCTTCTCTGAACTGGTGGAGCCGCTTGGCGAATCTGTTCATCGGCGTCATTTATTCGTGTGGTGTGGGCCGGCACCGGTAGTTGGGGACAGTGTCTGGTTTCGCGACATACTAAGCAATTCGTAAGTAAGTCGAGTTAGGCGGTGATGTAGGCCAAATTCGGGTCCTGGAAAAAGGCGCGCACCAGGTGGGGCAGTTTCTGCAGCCGGCGAAGAGCGGTGGTGGCCTTGGTTTTGAGGTCGTCCTTGCTGGTGACACCGGTCTTGGCGATGCGGTCGTGCTTGACGTTCTTCCACACCCACTCGTCGGGGTTCAGTTCCGGAGAGTAGCCGGGCAGGAAGAACAGCTTCAGCCTTCCCTCGGTAGCGGCGACGAATTCCTTGGTGGCCCTGGACCGGTGACAGGGATGTCCGTCGACGACCAAATAGACCGGGGTGTCGGCGTCGCGCAGCAGGCGTGTGCAGAAGTCGATGAACACCCCCGAGTTCACCTTGCCGTCGTGCACCATGAACCGCAGCTTGCCCTGGGCGCTGACGGCCGAGAGCATGTTCACCGACCAGCGGGCGCCGGTGCTGGCCACCACAGGTGTGCGGCCCACCGGCGCCCAGGTGGTACCGGAGTGATAGTCCGAGCGAACACCCGCCTCGTCAGCGAAATAGACTGTCGCGCCGGCCTTCTTTGCCTCGGCACGGATGGCGGGGAACTGCTCGGACTTCCACCGCTGCACCGCCTCGGGATCCTGCTCGTAGGCGCGATGCAGCGGACGCTGCGGCGAGAGCCCCATCATCCTGAGCAACCGGCCCACGCTCACCTCGCTGAGCGCCACACCGAACTCACGGCGGATCAAATCCCGGATCATGCCACGGGTCCACAGCTCGAACCCAAACGACAGCTGGCGCGGATCACGACCCACGATCAACGCGTACAACCGCGAGATCTGTTGCCCGCCAAGCTTCGCAGGGCGACCAGGAATCGCCTTGGCCTTCAGCGAGTCCTTGCCACCCTCGCGCACCTTGGCCAACCAGCCGTAGACGGTGTTCTTGTGAAACCCCATCATCACCGCCACGTCCTCCGGATGCGCACCCGCCTCCACCTGCTCGACCGCGCGCATCCGCAGCGCCTCCAACGTCTTGTGGTCCAGCCTGCGGCCGTCGTTGTCGCGCACACCCGAATTCTCCCCCTTATCACCGGCAAAACCCGGAAATCACCCGGCAAGTCTCGACTTACTTATGAATTGCTTAGTAACGTTAAACCAATCACGGTTTCCGAAGCTTCGACAACTACCGGCTCCCGTCTCCTGCTGCACTGCGGAGTCACCTGGCAACATCACACCCGGCACCATTACGGGGCCGACTACCGTTCTGCTCCTACGTGGCAATCTCGGAAGTCTGATTACGGATCATGCGCCTCAGGCTTGTCCGCGTGGCCGCGAGGTCATCTTCGGCCGTGCGAAGCTGAGAGCGAATTCCATCGAGTTCTGTTGCCAGCCGGATATTTTCACTGCGGTAGCGATTGTTCGCCGCGATCACTTCCTCGCTGCGACGCCGGAGCGTCTCTACGGATGTAGCTTCGAGTTGGGTGCCGAGTCGTTCACGTAGGGCCTTCGTTACGCGGCCGAGCTCGCTGCGGAGCCTGCGGTTGTCCTGCTTGGCGAGTTCGAGGTCGGTGCGCAAGCTTGCCTCGCTCGCGCTTCGGCCGGCCCGTTTGGCTCGAGCGGGCACTGCCGCTTGGTCCGAACGGGCGGTCTCGATGTAGTCGCGCACTCCGTCCGCGTAGACGAGCCATTGTGAGACCTTCGCGGTCCGGGCGACGGCGGCGAAGGTGATTGGCGTGCCGTCGCGTTTCATCGCATCTACGGCGCGGAATACCTGGTCCCGCTTGCGCTCTGAGTCTCGACGTCGCGCCTCGCGGAGAACGTCCGCGGGTGTGCGGGTGACTGCTTGCGTCACTGGCTTTCCTTCCGGCGGCTGATGTCTTCGAGTGGGAGCCGTGCACCGGCGCGCGCCTTGCGTAGCACGGCGGATGCTTGTTCGACCTGATCGCGCTGCTGAGCGTCCAGTCGGTCGAGTGCCCGGCGCATGATGGTTAGGACGTTGCGGAATGCATCGATCTGTGCGTTGAGGTTGTCGATTACGAACGGTGCCGCCTTCATGGCTGAGGCGATTTCACGATCAGCGGTTAGTGAATTGATGTGTTCCTCGATGGCAGGGATGTAGGAGGGGTCGGGGCGATGAAGCCGCAGCCGGCGCATTGGAATCGGATAGGGCACGCCTTGCCGCCGGCCTTTACGTTGGAGGGTTCGATGCAGTTGCCGAACGGTACTGCGACTGAGCGCATCTGGTACGCCGTGGCGCCTGATATCGGTGCCGGCGCGCCGTTCTTGTCGATGGCGAGCTTGCCGACCGTCTCGATGGCGCTTCTCTTCCGGTCAGCGGTGACGGTGTAGTAGCCACCGGTTGTTTGGATGGATCTGTGGTCCATGAGCTGTCGTAGGACGTCGACTGGTGTGCCGTTGTCGGCGTGCCGCTGCGCGTAGGAGTGGCGGAATGCGTACGGGTGGATCTTGGATCGGTCAAACGGCAGCGGGTCACCGTTCGCGTCGATCTCGTCACTGTTCAGCGTCTCGAGGCCGCGGACCCATGTTCGGATGGCGCTGCTGAGGCTGTTGCTGCTGAGGTGTTTCTCAACGATCGTGGTGCCGGGGAAGAGGTACTCCTGCGAGGACGCGGGGATGGTCCTGCGGACCTCTACCCAGTCGTTGATGGCGTCGGTCGTGGACTGCAGTATCGGGAGCCGCCGACCTGGGCGGCGCGCCTTATGATTGTCGTAGATCAGGACCGGACCTGTGGCGTCTAGGGTTACGCAGTTCGTTCGCAGG
>JBEVHL010000586.1:0-7214 GCA_040511255.1 Mycobacterium sp.
GATGCCGTCGCCGCACTGTGTGCCGTTCTCGACCCGAACTGTTGCCGGTAGCGTCGCACCCCGTACGCTCTGGCCCGACTACGGAGGATTGGCGCCCGGCACCCGGTAGGCGTAGGACTTCTTCTGCCGCTCCACCATCTTCTCCAGGCACTGGTGGTGCTTGCGGGGCGTGACACGCCAACGGGAAATACGTGAAGCGATCCGGCAGCACGGCCCAACGTCCGGACCATGTCCGCACCTTCGAGAACATCTCCGGCCTGAACGCCACGCTGGTCGCCATGTCGACGCTGCACATGAGTCACTATCGCGAGCAGTACCGCGATGAGCTGACCCCAAAAGCGTTGGCGTGGTTGTTCTTCAACATGGCGGTGGCCACCACACTGCGCTACATCGAAGCGGATGATCCGATCCGTCTCGACGAGCTGCGCAGCGGACTCAAGTTCGCCTCATCCGGACTGCTCGCCGGTGGTACTCAGCGAGAGTGACTCACTGACAACAACCGTCGTATGTTTCAGTAGTGACCGCACGCACCAAAATGCCCGCCTCCGAGCGCAATTCGCTCTGAGGCGGGCATGTGATCGTTCCCGACGTTGTTACGGGCAGAACTGTAGAAGACCCAGCGGGCCAGTGACGCAACCACCGCCGCCGTAGTACCCGGGGTGGTATCCGCCGTATCCGTAATTCGGCGGGGGCGGCGGAGGCGGTCCCCAGTTGGGGCCGCCACCGTTCCAGCCGCCTCCGCGATGGTCGTCATGCCCGCCGCCGTTCCAGCCCGGGCCACCGTGTCCCCAACCGTTGTCCAGCGCCCATTCCGTTCCCGATCCGACTGGGGACGGCGCGGCGCTCGCCACGCCTGCGCCGATACCGATGGCGGCAAAACCCAACGAACCGGCGATGGCGGCTCCCGCTGCGATGCTCTTCAACTTCATCATGTCAAGCCCTGCGATTCTCATCCGTCGACCAAAGCCATGGGTCAGAACGTCGGCCCACAGCCGTTTCAGGAAACCGAGGCGGCTAGCGTGCACCGGAATCCTCCACGGGGGCATCAACACGCTTAGCGGGTCTATCTATTCCGGCACCGTGTTCCGTCTGAATCAGGCTGGTGCGACTTGCGGTCCATGCGTGCGGCGCACGATGTCCGGCGTTGTGCCCGTCCACACGCGAAACGCTCGGTAGAACGAATTCGGCTCACTGAACCCGAGGAGGAATGCGATCTCGCCAACGGACACCGCGGTGTTCTCCAGGTAGTGCCTGGCAAGGTCGGTTCGCGTGTTGTCGAGGATCTGTTGATAGGTGGTGCCTTCGGCCTCGATCCGTCGCTGCAGCGTCCGCCTGCTCACCGCCAGCTTCCTGGCGATCGTGTCCATCGACGCAAGACCACTCGGCAATGCCTCCAGGAGTGCCGCCCGCACGCGCGCTGCGGTGGTCGCGGGCGTTTCGAGATCGGCGAGGCGGCGACGCAGTTCGGGCTCGAACACCGCCCACAGCGGCTCGTTCGACGTGAGAAATGGCAGGGTGGCATCCGCGGTGGCGAACGCGACCCGATGCGTGCGGCCGCGCTGCAACCGAGCGCCGAGAAACTTCTCGTACGGCGCAGGCGTTGCCGGCAGCGTCGTGGTGGTGACCTCGATCGGACATACCGCCTCACGGGTGCCCAGGCGGACCAGCGTCACACAGAAAAGCAGCTCCGCCAGCACCAGGGAGGTAGGCGGGGGCGGCGCATCCAGCCACGACAACTCGACCGCAAAGACGCCGCCACTGTCGGACACTGAAAACCTCAGCGGTGCAACCAATGTCTTGTATTGCGCGATGCGCTGTGCCGCGGATACGAAGTCCGGACTGCACAGCGCCGCGAACAGCGGCGGCGAAAACGACTCGGCGCCCACCGACTCGCACATTCGGACGGGGAACGCCGGGTCCCCGGTCTCAACCTCGACGCTGTGCCACAGGCGGTAGTAGTCCTCGGGCGCAAGCCGGGCAGACGGCTGCTGGAAAAGATCGTCGGCGAGCCCCGCGCGACGCAACACGTCGGCGGGTCTGACGTCGAGATCCCGCAGCAGGGTGCGCCACGTGGTGTCGAGTGCGTAGCTGTGCTTGTGCATGGTCCCCCGCGTGTCGAGAGTTGCCTGCCACCATCACATCACGGGTTCAGCCGCCGAGTCCGAACTGCGCGTTGATACCCGCGAAAAATGTGGGGTCGTCGGCGGTGCGGCGGGCGGCAAGCAGCGCCACCGCGTCGTCACCCGCCACGTAGCGCAAGGAGTCGGACCCGTCGGTGGCCGCACCATAGATGATCTCTGCGATCGTCTCGGGTTCGGAGCCCTGCTCCACCATCGTCGAACCGAGCCCGGCGAGCACCGCGTCGACCAGCGGCTGGTACTCGGTGAGTGCCGGGTCATGGGTGAAGTCGAACGAGCGGCCCCCGAAATCGGTTCGAATGCCGCCCGGCTCAATGATTTTCACCCGGACACCCAGTGGGGCCAGCTCGTAGTGCAGGGATTCTGACAGCCCCTCCACCGCGAACTTCGATCCGTGATACAGGGTGCCGAGTGGAAAGGTGATTCGCCCGCCCATCGACGACACGTTGATGATGGTGCCGCTGCGATTCGCGCGGAAATGTGGAAGCAGCGCCTTCGTGGTGGCCAACAGTCCGAAGACGTTGACCTCAAATTGGCGATGAACCTTTTCGATCGGGGTGGCCTCGAGAGGGCCGTACGCGCCGTAACCGGCATTGTTCACCAGTGCGTCGATGCGCCCGAACTGCGCGACACCGGCATCGACGGCTGCGGTGATCGACGCAGCGTCCTGGACATCCAGGCGGGCGACGAGCACATTGTCGAGTTGGGTGAGTTCGGTCTCGGCTTCGGGTGCGCGCATCGTGGCGACGACGTTCCAACCCTTCTCGTGGAAGAGTTTGGCGGTGGCACGTCCGAGGCCGCTCGAGCTGCCGGTGATGAGGATGGTCTGAGTCATGGTGGATCTCCTTTCCGA
Source organism: Mycobacterium sp. (assembly GCA_040511255.1). GTDB lineage: Bacteria > Actinomycetota > Actinomycetes > Mycobacteriales > Mycobacteriaceae > Mycobacterium. The sequence goes on from JBEVHL010000586.1 coordinate 2,992, forward strand.
GCCCACGCTATGAGCACTCGACAGTCCAGTCAGTGACCGATGGCGCCATTCTGTTATCCGATTGCGCCACGGTCTTTCAGACCGGCGGCCACTGCCGCAGAGCCGCGTCGGCCACTCGCTGCAGTTCCTCGCTGCCGACCCCGCTGGCGGCTTGTACGGCGATCCCATTTCCCACCGTCAGCAGATAACGAGCCAGCAGTCCGGGGTCCGTGGCAGGTGTCAGGTCTCCGGCGTCGACGGCGGCAGTGAAACGATCGCGCAGATGTGACCAGGTCTGCTCCCGACACAGGACCAGGGCGTCGCGAGCTGGTCGGCCGGCGTCGCCTGAGGCCAGCGATCCCTGCACCGTAAGGCATCCCGCGGGACTGTCGGGGCGGGTGGTGGTGTGCACCGCGCCAGCGAGAAATGCCTCGGCCACCCGGCGGGCTGTCGGCTCCGCAAGCGCGCGAAGCCCGTAGCTGGCGGGGCCTTCGAAGTAGCGCTCCAGGGCTTTGTGGAACAGCGCTTCCTTGTTGCCGAAGGCGGCGTACATGCTGGTGCGGGTGATGCCCATCGCGTCGGTCAGATCCGCGAGAGTGGCGCCTTCGTAACCCTGTTCCCAGAACACCAACATGGCGCGCTCGAGCGCTTCGTCCACGTCGAAGCCGCGAGGCCGACCGATGCTTGCCTTGGGCGATTCCATTCCACCGCGATCATACGTTCCGCACCGATCGGTATGAAAGTGCTACGGTACTTCAGTACCGATCGATACTGAACTGTAGAGGAGCCTGGGATGGGAACGCTCGAGGGAAAGACCGCAGTCGTCACCGGCGGCAGCACCGGGATCGGACTGGCTGCTGCGCACCGGTTGGCCGCTGAGGGTGCGCATGTGTTCATCACCGGCCGGCGCAAAGCGGAGCTGGATGCCGCGGCCGCAGCCATCGGGCCCGCAGCCACCGCCGTAGTGGGTGACATCGCCGAATCCGCCGATCTGGACCGGCTTTACGACGCGGTCCGCGCTCACGGCGAGGGGCTTGATGTGTTGTTCGCGAATGCGGGTGGAGCCGCCTTGGCCCCACTGGCGCAAGCCACCGAAGCTGACTACGAGCAGAACTTCGGCATCAACGTGAAGGGAACCTGGCTCACGGTGCAGAAGGCGTTGCCGCTGTTCAACGAGGGCGCCTCCGTCATTCTGAACTCATCCATCCGCGCTGACGACGGGTGGGCCAACTTCGGGCTGTACTCGGCATCGAAGGCTGCGGTGCGATCACTTGCCCGCACCTGGGCCAACGAACTCAAGGACCGGAACATCCGCGTCAACACGATTTCGCCGGGCTCGATTGACACTCCGGCGGTCGAGAACGTCGTCGGCGCCGAGGAAGGTGCGGCGTTCAAAGCTGAACTCGCCAAGGGTGTTCCGATTGGCCGACTCGGTCGACCCGAGGAGGTGGCAGCCGCCGTGGCCTTCTTCGCGTCCCCCGAAAGCAGCTTCATCTACGGCGTGAACCTGGACGTCGACGGCGGCGAGCACCAGTTCTAGTGACAACCCACCGATCCCACAGAACGGAAACACTACGTTGAATGCTTCTGCCGCAGGCCAATTCGCCGGCACATCAGCATCACCGCTGGCCGGTCTTCGCGCCCTGGTGACCGGTGGCTCCCGAGGAATCGGCGCCGCCATCGTACGTCGCCTCGCCGGGGACGGCGCCAGCGTGGCTTTCACCTATCACTCGTCATCACAGGCCGCCCACGAGCTCGTCGCGCAGGCGTCGGAATCGGGTTCCACCGTCCTCGCCCTGCAGGCCGACAGTGCTGACGCCGAGGCGATTCGACGCGCGGTCGACGACGCTGCGGACCGTCTCGGCGGGTTGGACATTCTGGTGAACAACGCCGGCGTCGCGCATGTGGCCCCCGTCGAGTCCTTCCCGTTGGACCAATTCGATCATCTGGTGGCTGTGAACGTGCGCGGGGTGTTCGCCGCTGTGCAAGCGGCCGTCCCCCACATGGATGGCGCCGGACGCATCATCACCATCGGCAGCGTCAACGGCGACCGCGTGCACGTTCCTGGGCTGTCCGTCTACGCGATGACCAAGGCCGCGGTAGCAGGTTTGACGCGCGGGCTGGCCCGCGAACTCGGGCCGCGAGGCATCACCGTCAACAACCTCGCGGTGGGCCCCACCGACACTGACATGAACCCCGTCGACGGTGACATGGCAGATACCAACCGCGCGATGACCGCCTTGGGGCGCTATGGCAACCCGCGCGACATCGCCAGCGCCGTGGCCTATCTCGCGCTTCCCGAGGCCGGATTTGTCACCGGCGCCACGTGGCACGTCGATGGCGGGTTCCACGCGTGACGGCTCACCGCGCCGCGATGGTGCCGATGAGTTCGAAGGCACGCCACGCGGTTGTCGGGGTATCGCGGTGGTCGGGATCGATGCCGATCAGCCGGCCGCCGGCGAGGTAGACGGATTCGTGTTTGGCGTCGGCGTCGACGGCGACGAGGGCTTCGATGCCGGCCCGGGGCACGACGGCGTCGTCTCCGCGCCACGTCGTGATGCTGTTGTGCCCGTGGATCTGACTGAACGGCATCTGTCGGTCTGCCCATCCGGGTAGCAGCTCGGCCATGGTGTCCGCCCACAGCGGCCCGGCACCTGGCGAGGTGGTTCCGTTCAGCATGACACCCGCGCGGAACACCGTACCGGCGTCGGCTCTCGCCAGGTCGTTGATGCGACGGGCGGCATCCGCGGCGGTGGGTGGACCGCCGAGGACGCTGGCCCAGAATTCTGCGGTGATGCCGGCGTGGGTGACCAGGAAGGACTCGGACTTGGTGTCGACCGCGGCGGCGACGGCCACCGCGCCGGTCTTCCACCAGCGATTGATGGTCCGAACGTGCTTACGGCTCAATACTTTTGGCCAGGCGAAGACGGGAGGCTGCAGATAGTGCGCCTCGTGATTGCCGACAAGCTGGATCCACTGGTCGGGCTGGGTGCGCAGGTAGCGGTCGACCATGTCGACCACCTGAGCAGAATCGGGGCCACGATGGATCAGATCACCGACCTGAAGCACGATCAGGTCCTCGGGTAGGGAACCGTCGGCGCCCGCGCCGAGACGGGCGAGTTCGTGGCGCAGTGGTTGGGCGTGTCCACCGACGTCACCGATGACGGCGATTCGCATCGCAGTCATGTTGCCCTTCGCCAGACCGGCCGGGCAAGTGATGTGGTACGCAGGGCGACGCGGTCCATCCGGCGCGCGCCGTGTTGATCTCCCGGACAGCCTGGCCGATCATGCTGCGTTCGATCGGTGAGGTTCGTCGCGGCCGATCAGGTCGCCGGGTTGGCAGGAAGGCAACGCGCGAGCGGTGTATCCCCGACTCAATGCCTTGGTCCCGTTAGAGGCCGCCCACAGGCAGTGACGATCGCGGCGCCCATGACCGGCCTGTGGCAGTCCATCTTCGAAGGGTTCGCGCCGGGACAGCAACGGCGAAATCTCCGGTGACACCACCAGCTGGTGAACGGATGGCGAACGTTTGACCAGATGCCCTTGGGGCGCCGGCAGGTTGGGTAAGCGCGGTACACCGAACAACCCCGCGTGGAAAGTGCCGATGTGGACTTGCAGCTGTTTCTCCTGATCATCGTGGTGGTCACCGCCCTTGCGTTCGACTTCACCAACGGCTTCCACGACACCGCCAACGCCATGGCGACGTCGATCGCCAGTGGTGCGCTCAAACCAAAGGTCGCGGTGGCGCTGTCCGCCGTGCTGAATCTGGTGGGTGCTTTCCTGTCGACGGCGGTCGCGGCGACCATTGCCACCGGGCTGGTCGACGCACACCTGGTCACCCTGGAGTTGGTGTTCGCCGGGTTGGTCGGCGGAATCGTCTGGAACCTGTCGACCTGGTTGCTGGGCATTCCGTCCAGTTCATCGCACGCGTTGATCGGCGGGATCGTCGGCGCCATGATCGCCGCCGTCGGTGGCCACGGCGTGCTGTGGAAGGGGTTGGTGTCCAACGTCATTGCCCCAGCGCTCGTTTCACCGTTGATCGCCGGTGCGGTGGCCGCCACCGGCACGTGGCTGGTGTACCGGATCGTCCGCGGGACACCGGAGAAGCGCACCGACCAGGGCTTCCGCTACGGCCAGATCGGCTCGGCCACCTTGGTCTCCCTGGCGCACGGCACCAACGATGCGCAAAAGACCATGGGCGTCATCTTTCTCGCGCTGATCTCCTACGGCGCCGCCAAGGGTAG
>JBEVHL010000587.1:0-9172 GCA_040511255.1 Mycobacterium sp.
AGCATCGCCTCGAAGTCTTTCGGGAGTGTCTTGCGCTTGCGAGCCACGGCTTACCTCCGGCCTTTCGCCCACCATAGCCGCTGTCTCACAGCAATAGCGACGCCTGGTACTGCGCCACCTGCCACCGCTCACCATCCCGGGTGAGTACCACGCCGATCGCCAGTTCCACTGCCGGCCGGTCGGGATAACTGAATGTCGCAGCCAGGTAGCCGAGCACGACATGATCTGCGGGCCTGCGGCTTTCGAGGATGCGATATTCGACTCTCATGCCGGCGGGTTGGGAGTTGTAATAGTCGGCCACCACTTGCCGGCCCACACCGTAGGGGCGCAACCCTTGGAACACCGCGTCTTCGGTGAACGCGCCTGCCACCCGGCCCGGATCGTGGGCGTCGATGCCGAGCCTCCATTGGTCCATCACAGCGACGATGATCTGCGCGGTGTCCATCTCAGTGGCCTGCGCTCTGTCCGCCGTCGACGTGCAGGATCTCACCGGTCACAAACTGCGCGTTCTCCAGGTAGAGCACGGCGCCGACCACGTCAGCCACCTCGCCGACACGGCCCATCGGATGCAGTGCCGCCAGTGTCGCGTATTCGGACGGGTCATGCATCGGTGTCCGGATGATACCGAGAGATACTGCGTTGGAACGGATTCCGCGATCAGCGTATTCGATCGCCAGCGCCCGCGCGGCGGCGTTCAGGCCGCCCTTGGTCAATGAGGCCAGCGCCGACGGCACGGCCGAGTTGGCGTGTTCGGCCAGCGTCGTCGAAATGTTCACCAGATGACCGCCACGGGGATCGCCACCCTGCCGGAGCATCTGGGCCACCGCCGCCCTGGTGATCTCGAAGAAGCCGCGGAGATTTACACCGGTGATCGCTTCGTAATCCTCGTCCGTGTATTCAGCGAAGCCCTTGGCGATGAAGATGCCGGCATTGTTGACCACGGTGTCGATCCGGCCGAAGCGCTCAACCGCGGCAGCCACGATGTGCCGTCCGACGCCCGGCTGCCCGATGTCTCCGGGAACGGCCAGAATCTGCGGGTCGGCGGTGGCGTCGATCGTGCGCGAATTGGCTACGACGGCGTAGCCGAGGTCGCGGTATCCGGCCACCAGGGCGGCCCCGACTCCTTGCGATGCGCCGGTGATGAGTGCGACGCGGGGAGTGGTTGTCATGTTGTGGATCCTTTCGCGTGGGATGTTGAACGGAACGCTCTCCGCTGCCCGAGGTAGTCCGAGTCGGCGGAACCAATTACCTCGCTCCTGGGAGCCGCAGGCTCCCACTGCACTACGCTGAGATGGGTGGAGCTGCGACAGTTGCGCTACTTCGTCGCGGTCGCCGACGAGTTGAACTTCGGGCGGGCCGCCGAACGGTTGCGCATCGCGGGACCTTCGCTCTCCCAACAGATCAAGGCGCTCGAGCGCGATCTCAAGGTGCAGCTGTTCGACCGCGACCGACGTTCTGTAGCGCTGACCGCCGCCGGCTCAGCCTTGCTCCCGCAGGCGCGCGCCCTCATCGGTCAAGCCGATGAGCTACGACGCCAAGCGCTCGGCCTGTCCTCGTCCGAGCCAGTCCGGATCGGCTACGTGCAGTGGTGTCCAACAGATTGGGCCGAGCGTGCCGCAGGCGTAGCGCAGGTTCGGGTGGACACCTGGGTGATGCCCTCACACGCACAGGCGGCGCGGGTTGCCGACGGCAGTTTGGATCTCGCAATCTGCTGGGTGCAGCAGACCGACCTTGAGTCACTGTCCCTGGCGGCTCGGCTCGTCGGGGCCGACCGGCTCTACGCGCTGAGTGCCGGACCCGACTCGTCACCGGTCGACCCGCGCGATCTGACGGTGCTCCTGGACTCCGACCAGTCGAGCTGGTCGTCGTGGAACAGGTTCGCCGAGCAGTTTGCCGGCGATTCGGGCGCGCAGGCGGTGCGCGTCGAGGACGGGGGCGTGACGGGCTCGACGTTCTTCGACCACGTCCGGCGGCTCCGGCGTCCGGTATTGAACAACCCCAAAGGCCAGGACGCCGCAACACCGCCGGACCTGACCCGACGCCCGGTGCAGCGCGTGATTCCGATCTGGACCTGGTCGCTGGTCTGGCGACGAGACGAGCCAAATCCATTGGTACACAGAGTCATCGACGCTTTCACGGCGAGTGTCGACAGGTCGGGGATCACCGAACCGGGGGCGTGGCTACCCGCAGACGACCCCTACCGCTGAGCTCCCGGCAGCCGACGCGTAAGCAGGCTGCGGTCGCCGCTGACACCGCCACCACTACTGCGGAGGTCAGCAGCGCGTAGCGAAAGCCATGGTCCAACAGCGGTGTCACCACCAGTGGACCCACGACTTGGCCCATCGAGTATCCGGCGGTGAGCACCGCGACGGCGCCGGGGAAGGCCAGTTGTCGTCCCGCCGCCAACGCCATGGTGCTCACTCCGATGAACGTGCCACCGAATAACACCGCGCCGATCAACGCGGGCGCGGCGCCACCGATGAGCGCGGGTAGGGCGATGCCTCCGGCCTGCGCGAGCAGGGCCACCACGAGCAGTGCCGAAGGCGACGACCGTGCGCTCGCCATCGCCCACAACGCCGCGGACGGTACGACAGCCAACCCGACCAGTACCCAGGCCCCGTTGCCGAGCCACCCCGGTGACGTCTGACCGATGGCCGCGACCAGGAAGGTGCCCGCGATGATGTAGCCGACCCCTTCGAGGGAGTAACAGGCCAACAGCACCAGGAACCAACGTCGCGAGCCGGCCGGTTCGGGAGTTTCGGCGCCGACGGGCGCCTCACCGGCGCCCCGCATCTGCCAGGCGATCGCCCCCATCGCCGCGGCGAGCGCCGCGGACGCCCACCACTCCGCACGCCACCCGGCAGCAGGCAGGACGAGCACCAGGAGGCCCGACAGTGCGATGCCAAGGCCCACGCCGCCGAAGCCCCACCCCGGCAATTGCGCGGACCTGCCCCGGGCATGGTCCAACATCCAGTCGACCGCGATCACGAACAGCACGGCGCTGGCGAATCCGGCGACCGTGCGGATCGCCAGCCAGGCGAGCACGTTGTGCGTCATCGGCATCGACGCCAGACTGGTGGCCACGGCGACGAGCGCCAACCGCCACGTGATGGTGGTCCGGATCAGCCGGGGTGCTGCGACGGCCGCGAGCGCCCCGACGAGGTAGCCGACGTAGTTTGCGGTGGCCAGACCACCCGCGCCTGCCGGGGTCAGCCCGGCCTGCGACGTCATCAGCGGCAGGATCGGGGTGTAGACAAACCGGCCGATGCCCATGGCCGCCACCAATGCGGCTGCGCCACGGGCGATGTGGACGTGTGAAGGATGCCAGGGCATCCCGCCATCGTGGCCGCCGGCGCCGCAGCGCCGCCACGACACGTTTACTCCCAGCTATAAGGCGTTGGCTTACAGCAGTATTCGACTGGCAATCAATACGGGTCGGTGATGTCGGCGAACTCAGGGTGGTGGTCGATGTAATCGGCCACCATCGAGCACGCAGGCACCACGCGCAGGCCCGCCTCCCGCGTCGCGCGCAGCGCCTCGGCCACCAGGATGGTCGCGAGGCCACGCCGCTGGAAGGCCCTGTGTACCTCGGTGTGCGGGAAGATCCGGCGACCACCGCGGTCGACGTAATCGGCCAGGCCGACGGTTTGTCCGTCCACGGCGATGGTGAAACGGCCGGGTTCCGAGGCGACGACGGCTTCGGCGCCGGTTTGGTCGGTGGGCATGGAACTCCTGACGTCACGGATGTGCGGACTAGGACACCGATTATTCTCCTGCCCTGCCCGCGGGCCGCTAGATTGACCGAGTCCACCAGCGCAGAGGAACGGTCAGATGACAACTACCACCGAAGAGCCTCGCTCCGAGAAGGGGTTGGCGCGGGTAGCCCAGTCCCTGGCCGGCTGGACGGAGAAGTGGTTCCCGGACGCGTATGTCGTTGCCCTGGCCGGTGTCGTCCTGGTGGCCGTTGCCGCGATGGCCAACGGCTCCTCCCCGAAGGCGGTGGTCGATGCCTTCGGCGACGGCTTCTGGGACCTGACCGCATTCACGTTGCAGATGGCTATGGTGGTGTTGACCGGATATGTGGTGGCCACCTGTCCGCCGGTGGCCAGACTGATCGATCGTCTGGCCAAACTTCCCCAGACACCCAGCAGCGCAGTCAGTTTCGTCGCATTACTGTCCATGTCGGTGTCCTTCCTGAACTGGGGACTGAGCCTGGTGTTCGGCGGTCTGCTGGCCCGGGCGATTGCCCGTCGGACCGATCTGCGGGTGGACTATCGCGCATTGGGCGCTGCCGCTTTCATGGGGCTGGGTGCCGTGTGGGCTTTGGGAATGTCCTCGTCGGCCGCCCAGCTGCAGGCCACCGCCAAGTCGTTGCCTCCGGAGCTGCTCAAGATCACCGGGGTGCTGGACTTCGGTACCACGATCTTCACGTGGCAGTCCCTGCTGATGTGCGTCATCATCATCGCGCTGACGGTGGTGATCGCGCATTTCTCCGCACCGAGGGGCGCGGCGATCGTGACCGCTGAGGATCTTGATGTGGATCTCGACGATCAGCACAAGGAGGTGCCACCACGCACCCGGCCGGGAGAATGGCTCGAGTACAGCTGGATCCTCCCCGCCCTGGCGGGGGTGATGACGTTGGGATGGCTGGTCTCTCAGCTGCTCACCAAGCCGGTGCTGTCCGTCGTCAGCAGCCTGAACGGGTACTTGTTGGTCTTCCTGGTGTTGGGCTTGGTGCTGCACGGGACGCCACGGAAGTTTCTGCAGGCCGTCGCCCAGGCCGTACCGGCCACCGGCGGCATCCTGGTCCAGTTTCCGCTGTACGCCGCAATGGCGGCGATCCTGACCAAGGCGAAAGGCAGTGGCGGACAGACGGTCTCGGATCTGCTGGCCGGCTTGTTCACCGACGTCGGGCTCGGCGGCTTCGCCGTTGTCATCGCCCTCTACACCGTCGTCCTCGGGGTCTTCGTCCCGTCCGGCGGCGGTAAGTGGTTGGTCGAGGCCCCCTACGTCATGCAATCGGCCACGGATGTGCACATGAACCTGGGCTGGACTGTGCAGATCTACAACGTGGCCGAGGCACTACCCAACCTGATCAACCCGTTCTTCATGCTGCCCTTGCTGGCGGTGCTCGGCCTGCGGGCGCGCGATCTGGTCGGATTCACGTTCTTGCAATTCATTTTTCATTTGCCGGTGGTGCTGGTGCTGGTCTGGCTGCTGGGCATGACGTTCGACTTCGTCCCTCCGGTAATACCCGGCTGAGGCGGCTGCTCGATCATCCCGATGAAGTTTTCGACGAGTTCCTCGGCGGTCGTCTGCCATTTGTCGGTGGTGAGTAGCCCGCTGGATTCCAGGCCGGCGGCACCGTGCGCGGCGGTCAGGAGCGTGGCGGCGTAGCGCTCGGCATCCTGGGCGCCGGAGACTGCGGCGACGATGACGAGGAATCCGTCGCACAGGCGTTCCGCCGCCTGGACTACCGCGGTGGTGTCTCCCGCCGGTGTGTTGAACATCAATTGGTACAGGTGCGGCTGCTGACGGCTGACCGCGAGAATGCCGCGCAGTGCCGCGCGGAGCGTATCGAGCGGCGGCCGTCCCGATTCTGCTTGTAACGCCACCATTTCGTCGCCGAGGCGCTCCCAGCCCTCGGCGGCCACCGAGATCAACAGGCTGTCCTTGTTGTCGAAGTGACGATAGGGCGCACCGCGGCTGACGCCTGCCCGCGCTCCGACTTCGCGCAGCGTCACGGCATCGGGGCCTCCGCTGTTGAGCAACTCGGCAGCGTCGTCGAGCAGGGCCCGGCGGGTGGCGGCGGCCGATTCGGCACGTGTCATGCCGTCCATCGTAGGTTGACAGTGTCATCTGAGCGGGTACCGTAACTCAGATGACACCGTCATCTGAAACCGGAGAGCTCGTTGTCGTGACCGGTGCGTCCACCGGGATCGGCGCCGCCACTGCGCACGAATTGTCCCGGCGGGGGTTCCATGTCCTGGCAGGTGTTCGGCGCGACCGGGACGGCGAGGTGGTCCGGGGCCCGGGTGTGGAACCGGTGATCATCGACGTCACCAACTCAGACCACATCGCGGCGTTGACGGATCGGGTGCACGGGGATCCGCACGGCCGTGCTCTGAGGGCAGTGGTGAACAATGCCGCCATCCAGTCCAATGTGCCGGTTGAGGCGTTCGCGCTTGACGAATGGCGAAACATGTTCGAGGTCAATCTCTTCGGTCACATCGCCGTCACTCAGGCCCTACTGCCGGCTCTGATTCGGAGCCAGGGTCGCGTGGTCAACATCAGCTCGGTGGGCGGCAAGGTCGCGATGGCCACCTACGGCCCCTACGCCGCCACGAAGTTCGCCCTCGAAGCGGTCAGTGACTCCCTGCGACGGGAACTCGCGCCGGTTGGCGTTCAGGTGGTGGTGGTCGAGCCGGGCGCCATCCAGACGGAAATGCTCGGCCGGGCGATCGCCACCGCCGACGACCTGCTCCAGCGGATGACTTCTGACCAACGGCAGCGCTACGGCGCGCTGGTGCACGCGGTCAACGCCCAAGCCACGTCGTCTACGAAATCGGGACTACCTGCCGAGGCGGCTGCCAAGGTCATCGCCAAGGCTGTGATGGCACCCAAGCCGCGGACCCGCTACACCGTCGGGCGCGAGGCCGCGCTGATGCGCCTGCTGCAATTACTGCCAGACCGAACAGCCGACCGCATGCTCGAAACCGCCCTGCGTCCGCACTATCCGAAGGGCTACCGGCGGCGCGACGCGGCGATCACAGCGAGATGAGTCCATGTCGCGATTAATAGCCGTGCGGGTGGCAGCGACAGATTTATCCCTGTCGAAGGTGTGATTTACGTCTCGGTAAATTTGCTCGATTTTCACACTCACGCGCATCGGTGCTTCACGTGCGCTGTCCGCTGCCACCATGAGGCCGCGGTCGCCGTCAGCGGAAGCTGAGTTCGAGTGAGTAGGTCCGCCGACCGCGGCGCTCCGGCAAACTCCCAGGTCAGGGGCTCTGCGATTTGACGGGTGTCAGAACCGCTTGGATCACTGGCCTGCGGCCAGGTTCCGCCGGAGTGCTGACCACAGCCTGCAGCGGGCGTCAGTTCGGTGCCGCACGGCGCATACTGGCACCCGTCGGTGGGCCAGGTTCTCAGCGGTCGAGCCGTGGGCGGCGTCCGCCGGCGGTCGCGCTGATCCATGAAGAGTTCAGCCGTGGGGGGCTAGGTTATCCAAATGGGGAGTGTTCCGCGGTTCGACGACCAACTAGAAGGCGTCCTTGCAGCTCAGGCCGCCCTCTCGGGGGAGTCGATCGATGACTACGTCACGCGGGCCGTGGCGGCACGCCTCGTGGCCGACCTCACCGAGCGCAACGGTCTTGAACTCGCGCCGCTCCTCGAGCGCTTGGCCAGCTTGGGCCTGACGCCGCCAGTCCCTGCCGACCCCGCCGCAGCGGCGGTGATGGCAATTCTCCGCGATCCGGACCGGCTGGGTGCATTGCGGCGAACGGGTCTCCTGGATTCGCCGAGGGAGGCGGCCTACGACCGGATTGTCCAGATGGCCAGCGACGCCCTGGCGGTGCCCGCGGCCGCGATCACCCTGCTCGACGATCATCGGCAATTCTTCAAGAGCGCCGTAGGCGAAGGGATGGACGACGTCACGGAGACGTCCATCGAGCGGTCGATCTGCCAGCACACCATCGCCACCGGCGAATCGCTGATCGTCGAGGACGCCCGCCAGCATCCACTACTGAGCACGCACCCCGCGGTGTTGGAAGATTCCCTGGTGGCCTACGCCGGCGTACCGGTAGCCGACCTCGATGGACACTTCATCGCCACGCTGTGCGTCTGGGACGGCCAGCCCCGCCAATGGACATCGGGACATGTCCAGACCCTCGTGGATCTGGCCGGCCTGCTGCAGGAAAGAATCGTCGCCCTCGGCGGTAAGTGACCAGGCCTCAGCTGCGCCGGAGCCCTCGGGGGTCACCGAGCTGACTGGTGAGCGAGTCTGATGGGGCATCCCCGACGGGACGTGGCACCGCGTTGTCGAGGCCGGTCGCCGCTTTGAGGAAGGGTCCGAACAACCGCCAACCCAGCTGGAAAGCGAGCGCATCAGCGGTGGCCACCCGCGCCGCGTAGTCGTCGTCGTCGTGATCTTCCCGGGCGGACGCGACGAGTTGATCGATGTTGGGGAACCGGTGCTGAAGCCGAGCCACGTCATAACCGTCGAGTAGCGCGCGGGCGATGACCTTCCAGCTGCGCTCGCCGCGGGTTTCGATGATCTCGCGCGACGCGCCTGCCTTCCGTGCAGACGCCAGGTCTTCGGCGAGGTACTCCAGCACGGCTGTCACGACGGCGTCTTTGTTGCCGATGTGGCGAAAGATCAATCCGGCGTTGACTCCTGAGCGGTCTGCGATGTCGCGAAGTGAGGTCGCCGCCGGCCCACGCTCGGCGAAGAGGTCAGCCGCATGAGTCAGCACGGCCGGCCGGATCCGTGCCCCCGCATCGGGCGGACCGCCGCTCGCTGTAGTCATTCGGCTACAGTAGCTTGTAGTCGATCGACTACAGTCAAGGAGAAATATGCCCGGGCAGCCGCTGGAAAGCCACGAGTCAACCGATACAAACCGTTGGTTGAAGTCGTATTACGCTCTGCGAGGGGCGGTTTCGCTCGTATGGGTGGCGGCCGCACTGACCGTGGGCACGGCATCACCGCTTGTCGCGGCCGTGCTGCTGTTGATCTACCCGGCATGGGACGCGCTGGCCAACGTCGCTGATGCGCGGCAGAACGGCGGTTTTCGGCGCAATCCCACCCAGGCCTTCAACACGGCGGTCAGCATGCTGACCACGGTGGCCGTCGCCGTCGCGCTCGCCATGAGCATGAACGCGGTGTTGGGTGTCTTCGGCGTATGGGCAGCCATGTCGGGTCTGCTCCAACTCGCGACTGCGGTGCGCCGGTGGAAACGTGTTGGCGCCCAATGGCTGATGATCATCAGCGGTGCCCAGTCGGCCGCCGCGGGTGCGATGTTCCTGGGGTTGGCCAACGCTCCTGAGACGCCGAGTGTCGCCGACATCGCCCCCTACGCCGCGTTCGGCGCCTTCTACTTCCTGGCTTCGGCCCTCTGGCTGTTCGTGTCGGCCGCGCGACGGAAACGGCAGGCGCAGTCGGTGACAGGAGACC
>JBEVHL010000588.1:0-5937 GCA_040511255.1 Mycobacterium sp.
CGGTCAGGGCGGCCCAGAACGCCGACTCCGCCTCCCAATGCTCCTGCGGGATGTCGATGGAGACCTGGTCGACCAGGCTGGTGTGACCGCCGGGCCACTGGCTGGGCGACGACGAGATCAGGGCGGAATCACCGACGAGCCGAAACGGTAAGCCGCCGGGAGAGCGGCCCGCGACGAGGCCCGTGCCGTCGTCAACGGTGGCGCCCAACTCTCGGACCAGTTCGGTGGCGGCCGGCACATCCGGAACATGCACGTCGAGCTGCACGCCGCTCGGTCCAGCGGACAGCCGCCGCGCCCCCAGAAAGCCGCCGTCCGGCGACAGCGGGTACCCGGTCAGCTCACGCCACAACGCCACGCCGGCGTCGTAGTCGTTGTCGGCGAATCCCAGGGACGCACTCACCCAGATCATGCCGAACCTCGGTCCATCAATTCGTCATGGCGACGAATCTCGAAGGGATGCAGGTTATTCGGTACCAGTCGCCTCACGGGGTACTCGGCTCCGCTCGGGCTGCTTTTGTCATGTCCTTCGCCGCTGCCAGCCACGGTTCCTGATACTCATCGGCGACACCGAGCGTGACCACCATAAAAATCACCGCGTCGGTAAGTCCACGTTGCTTGCACAGCGTTCGGCCTGACCCCGTGCTGCCTGCACCAAGCCGATTAGGCTGGGGTGACCGGTGGGCGCAGCGTTGACCCGCTTGCCTGGTTCAGGATCTGCCCGGAGGAGACTTATGCGTTGGCGGCTGCCGAATGGTGCGATGACGGGAATGGCAATCGCCTGCGTGGCGCTGCTAGTCAACGGGTGTGAGGCGCAGGTCGGGGGCACGCCGCCGACTCCAGAGAACTCACCGCAGGCGTCAGTCGTCGCTCCGCAGGCCTCGCCTACTGAACTACCCCAGGCCCCGCCCACCGAGCCGCCGGCGTCGTTCGCCGGACTCGACGCACGCGTCCGTCAAGCCACCGCCGACGCGGCCTCCTCCGGGGCGGCCATCGATACCGCGGTGCTGGATCGCAACACCGGCCAGATCGTGTCCAACCGGGCCACCACCCCGTTCCCGCTGGCGTCGGTGGTGAAGCTGTTCATCGCCGACGACCTGCTGCTACAGGTGTCTGAGGGAAAGACGACACTTTCCGCAGCGGACCAGAAGGCCCTCGAGATCATGCTGCGCTCCTCAGACGACAGCGCCGCGCAGAACTTCTGGGACCGCAGCGGCGGAAATGCCATCATCGGACGTGTCGTGGCCCGGTACGGGTTGACGGGCACGACGGCGCCCTACAACGGCCACTGGGACGTAACGCAAAGCACCGCAAGCGATTTGGTGCGGTACTACGACATGCTGTTGGACGGTACCGGCGGGCTACCACCTGAGCAGGCCAACGTCATCGTCAGCAACCTCGCGCAATCCACGCCGACGGGCACCGACGGGTACCCCCAGCGGTTCGGTATCCCAGAAGGGCTCTACGGCGAGCCGGTCGCGGTCAAACAGGGTTGGTTCTGCTGCTGGAACGGCGCGAACCAGTTGCACGTGACCACCGGAATCATCGGCGCCGACCACCGCTACGTGATGGTGATCGGCTCCCTGGACCCCACCAGCGCCGCCGCCGCCCGGGACAATCTGACCCAGGCCGTCAAGACCATGTTCCCGGGCGGAAAGATCTGACCCTGCGTCTGCCATGTGTGGCGCTCAGGGTGCGGTGATCGTGAATCCGCTGTGGACGAGCATCTGCCGAACGGCGGCCACCATGTCAACCGCACCCGGGGTGTCGGTGTGCACGCACACGGTGCCGATCTCACCCGCCAGCTCCGATGCCAGCATCGCCTCGACCCGAGCAGCGGCGGCTTCCGGCTTTCCGATCTGCTCCATGGTCCAGCCGAACATCACCACCTGGCCGTCGACATACGGGCGGTCCGCAAAGTACTCGCCGACCACCGGCAGCCCGTAACTGCCCGCGGCCTTTGCCAACGCAGTGCTCGGCATGGCGTAGACCGCGGTGGTCGGCGCGTGATCGAACGCGGCGTGGGCGATGCCGTCGGCGATCTCGGGATCGCGGGCCGCCATCATGTACAACGCACCATGCGGCTTGATGTGCTGCAGCCCGACACCGCATCGGTTCGCGAACGCATTGAGCGCGCCGATCTGGTGCAGGGTGTACTCGTAGGCGTCATCGCCGGAGATCTCGATTTCCCTGCGGCCGAACCCGAGTCGATCCGGCAACCCCATGTGGGCGCCGATCCGCACACCGTGCTCGACGGCGAGTTCGACAGTGGTCCGCATGGTGCGCGAGTCGCCGGCATGAAAACCGCACGCCACGTTCGCCGAGCTGATCAACCCCATCAGTTCGGCGTCCACACCGAACCGGTACCAGCCGTAGCTTTCTCCGAGATCGGCGTTGATATCCAGGCGGCGCGTCGTCGGGTCAAGCATTGGCGATCGCAGGTGCTCGGCGGGGTCGGACAGCCGCCTCCCAGGTGGCGGCGAGCCGCAGAAGGACGTCCTCGGAAAACGGCTTTCCCAGCACCTCGAGACCCACCGGGAGGCCGTCGGAGGTGAAACCGACGGGCACGCTGATCGCCGGGAGGCCCGCCTGCGAGGCGATCACCGTGTTGGTGGGAAAGGTGAGCGCGGTGTACAGGCCCTCAGCCAGTTCTTTGTGGGTGGGTGGGATCACCTGGACGCTCGGGTACACCAGCACATCGAGCCCGTGATCGGCGAACATCGTCAGTACCCGACGCTGAAAGTGTTGCTGATTCAGCCGTAGTCGCAGATTGTCCAGATCGGTCTCGGGATCGTCCGGGCCGGTGCTGATTCCGTGGAACAGGTCGTTCTCGGGGTGGAAGGCGCCTTGTGCGTAGATCTCGTCGTACGAATGCACCCGACCGTCGCGGGTGGTCAGGAAGGCGGTGATGTCCGCCTTCGATTGGCGGACGTACACCGAGGTCTCGGCGATCGCCTCGCTCAGGTTGTCGATCGTCAGGCCCGGCACCAGCTCCCCACCCAGGCCCGCCAACTCGGCGATGGCTGCGCGGACCACCGCGTTGACCGGTGCGCTGCGGGGATCGGCGTCGGATCCGAAACCCGACTCCAGGACGCCGACCCGCATGGCCAACGTCGCGGCCGGGTCGGCCACCGTGTCCGCGTACGGCGCCCGCGGCGCGGTCGCGGCGACGACGGTGAACGGGTCGGCTGCGTCATAGCCCACCATGGCTTCCAGTAGCACCGCCAGGTCGTTCACCGTCCTGGCCATCGGACCGGGAGTGTCCTGGAAGTGCACCAAGGGGGCGAAGCCGGTCCGACTGATCAGGCCGGTGGTGACCCGCAGGCCGAACAGGTTGTTGAACGACGCTGGGATCCGGATAGAGCCACCGGTGTCTTCGCCGACGCCGACCAGTGCCAGATTCGCCGCGATGCCGGCTCCGGTGCCTGCGCTGGACCCGCCTGAATCACGGTCAATCGCATAGGCATTGGAGGTGTGGCCGGTGCGCGACGAGGAAGAGAACCAACCGGCGGCGAAGTCGCACATCGTCGCCTTGGCCAGGATCACGGCGCCCGCGTCGCGGAGCCGGCGCACCACGGTGGCGTCGTCCTCCGGGAGATAGTCGGCGAACAATTCGGAGCCGAAACTGGTCGCGATGCCCTTGGTCTCGGCTTGGTCTTTGACCAGGACGGGGACACCGTGCAACGGACCGCTGATGCCGTGCGCGTCAAATTGCTCGTCGGCGGCCACGGCCTCATCGAGCGCGGCGGGATTCACGGTCACCACGGCGTTGAGGTCGGACTGCCCGATCTGGTCGAGGTACCAACGGGTCACGGCGGCTGAAGTGATTGTGCCGGAGTGAAATCCGGCGTGTAGTTCGGCGATGGTGAGTTCGTCGAAGCTCATCGAGTGGCTCCTTGCGCTGAGGTGGCGGGGACGGCGGGTGTGGTGTCGCGGGAAGAGGTGACACGGTTGAGTACGGCGATCGCGACGCCCGCGGTGATCAGACCGGCGACGACGGTGCTGAACTGCGGCGCCTGCTTGTCGACCAGCAGGGCCAGTCCGGAGCCGACGGCCCACGCCACGAACGGTTGCCATCTGAACGACGGAATGGTGCCGGTCGGCGTCCGCCGAGCCAGCAGTTGGTCCACGATGATGATGGCGCCGATCGGCGGAACGATGATGCCCAGCAGGTTGAGCCAATTGATGAAGAAGTCCCAGATGCCTGCTGTGGCAGCGATGATGCCGATGACACCCAGGACGACGGTCAGGATCCGCATCCGACTGCCCACGATGGTCGACCAGCCGACCGCGGAGTTGTAGAGGCAGTGCGTGCACACCGACCCGAGGTTGATGAACAGGAAGATGACCGCGACGAAGGCCAGCACGCCGCCGTCATCGGCGAGGATACCGAACACGTCGCCGGCGCCGCCCGCTGCAGCGGCGATGAACCCGCCGATGACCATGGCGATGCCGTTACCGATCGGGAAAGCCGCGGCCGTCGCGATCCAGGCGTCTCGCGGTGATTTCGCCCAACGGGTGAAATCCGCTGTCATGGTGCCGGAATCGGCGAACAGCGCGAAAACGAGTGTGACACCGACGCCGAGTGCCAGTGACGCGGACGGATCGCCGGCATAGCCGAGGATGTCAGTGTCGCTGTCTCCGGCAGCGCGCACCGCGGCGATGATCCCGAGGATCAGAAATAGTGGCACGGAGATCTGCCCGATCAGCGACAGCGCCCGGATGCCGAGCAAGGTGAAGGCAGTGAACAGCACACCGGCAATCAGCACGATCAGGGTTTTGTTGACGTCGAAGACCCCCGCCACACTCTCACCGACCAAGCCGGTCTGTACCGCAAACCAGCCCAGCACCAGCGTCGAGAGCAGCCCCGAGCAGACCACATAGCCTTTGCGACCGAAGGTCTCGCTGGCCTGCAAGGAGAAGTTTCGCCCGGTGCGGGCGGCCAGCATGCTCAAAGTGCCCACGTAGAGAAGTAGCAGCAGATTGCCAAGGCCGATCGCGGCCATGCCGCCGCCGAACCCGAGCCCGTGCACCAGCGTGGCACCGGTGACGGCGGCGGTGATGATCATCGGGAACCCGGCCCACACGCTGGCCACCGAGAACAGAGATCGGCGGGCCGAGGTGGGAACGGGTTCGGACTCGTATTCGTCGGAAAGCCGTTCGCTGTCGTGTGTTTCGGACATGATGTCCAGACCTCCGATTCAAATCGGTTGTTAGAGCAGGTATGTGGATGTTGCTATGGCAGCTGGGCGGCCAAGGCCGCGGTGACCGCCTGCGAGGTGTGCTCAGCGTGTTCGGTGGTACGGATGATCAACGTGTACAGATCGCGCTGGGTGATCGACTCGAGGATGCCGAGGTGTTGACGGTGTGCCTCGGCGAAATCTCCGACGGTGGAGACGTAAATGGCCATGAAGGGCTCCACCTTGTCCCAAACCCGCCCGATGAGCTCCAACAGGTGCGGGCTACGGGCGCAGTCGTAGAACCGGCGGTGGAAATCCTGGTTGAGAGAACGCCATTCGTCGACCGTGATGTCAGGGCGGTCCATCCGCACCAGGATCTCGTGCAGGTCGGCGATGTCGTCCTCGGTGACCTTCTCCAACGCCCATTCCGCTGCCAGTAGTTCCAGCTGCAGTCGGATGCGAAAGATCTGGGTCACCTGGTCGCCGGAGAGATTGCTGATCGTTATGCTCCGCCGACCGAAGACCACCAGTCCGTCGGATTCAAGCCGGCGCAGCGCCTCTCGCACCGGCATGGTGCTGACCTCGAAGGTGTCGGCGACCGACCGGATCGACACCTTGGTGCCCGGTGCCAGGCTGCCGGACGTGATCGCCAGCCGTAGCCGGGAGTAGACCTCGTCGCTGACTGTCACGACCTTGATCGGTTGGCGTTCCATGCCGTCGTCGTCCTCGGTTGGTGTGATGTGTGATCACACCAACCTAA
>JBEVHL010000589.1:0-8274 GCA_040511255.1 Mycobacterium sp.
GGGACGTTCTCCGATGAGGACGAACTGATGGCCCTGATGGCAGCGATGGCAGACGCGGGAACCGGAGTCTTGCAGGTTGTTCCGGCCGGTGTCGGTGGCGAGATCGGCGGCGACCACCGGCATTCGATCGACGCCGAAGTGGAATGGATCACGCGGCTGGGACGGCAATTCCGCATTCCACTGACATTCCTGGCTATGGTCAACGAGCAGGATCCCCACGACTGGCAGCGGTGGTTTCGCGATGTCCACGCCGCCAACGCCACGGGCGCGCAGGTGCGGCCACAGGTTGCCAGCCGTGCCTTCGGGATGTTGATGGGCCACCAGTCGCGGATGAATCCTTTCCGACATCGGCCGAGCTACCTGGCACTGATGGATCTGCCGTTTACCGAGCGCGTCCGGCTGCTGAAAAATCCGGAAACGAAGGCGCGCATCCTGGCCGAGACGCCCGACCCGGGCGGCCCGCCGTCGGCAGATCAACTCAACCATCACACGTTCAAGCGCGTGTATCCGCTCGGTAACCGACTCGATTACGAGCCATCCGCGCATGACAGCATCGCCGCGATCGCCGAAAGGGAACGCCGCGATCCGTGGGAGGTCACCTACGACGCCCTGCTGCAAGCCGAGGGCAGAGAATTCTTGCTCTTTCCGCTTCTGAACTACGCGGGCAACGATTATCACCATCTACACGACATGATGTCGGACCCGGTGAGCCTGCAGGGTCTCGGCGACGGCGGGGCGCATTGCGGCATCGTCTGCGATGCCAGCATGACCACCTATCTGATGTCCTACTGGACTCGTGACCGGACCCGCGGCCCTCGCATTCCGCTCGAAACCGCGGTGCACCGCCTTACCGGCGATCCAGCCGCCTTCTACGGGCTGGGTGATCGTGGGATCCTGGCGCCAGGGATGCGGGCAGACATCAACCTGATCGACTACGAGCAGCTGGGTCTGCACTATCCCGAGCGGGTCGAGGACCTCCCAGCGGGAGCAGGTAGGTTGATTCAGCGCTCCGATGGGTATGTCGAGACGCTTGTACTGGGGCAGACCATCGTGGCCGACGGCGAGCTGACCGATAGTCGACCCGGCAGCCTGGTTCGAGGATCACGACGCATGGCCGCGCAAAAACAGACCTAGGGAATTTTGCGCCCGGCCATGCGCTTCATTGCCCATCTGTCGAAAACACGGTTTGCCTAGTAATTCAGGGTATTCGAGCATTCCGACAACGGCCCGGTATCCGGGGCAGCCGCGTCGTCGCCTCGCCGAGCAGTCCGAGCTATGAAGCTCTGACCAGCTCAGGATCCCCGGTTGGTTGGCAGAGGTCGTGCCTACACCAGTCCGTCGACGTCCAAAGTGGGTAACGTTCCCGCGCTGACCACCGACTGTAGTTCGGTGTATTCGGCCAAGCCTTCCTCAGCGAACTCCCGCCCGATACCGGATTGCTTGAATCCGCCAAACGGACTTGAGATGTCGAGCATGTACATGTTGATGCCGTAGGTGCCGGTCCGGATCTCACCGGAAATCTCCAGGCCGTGCGCTACGTCCTTGGTCCACACCGATCCGGCCAGGCCGTAATCGCTGTCATTGGCAATGCGGATGGCATCCCGCTCGTCGGTGTACTTGATGACGGTCAGTACGGGACCGAAGATTTCTTCACGGGCGATCGCCATATCGTTGGTGGCATCGGCGAACAGCGTCGGCCGCACGTACCAGCCCCGGCTGATCGGCGAATCATCGCCGCCAAGAACCAGTTTCGCGCCTTCGCCGACTCCGGTGCGGATGTAGTCCTGCACTCGGAGTTGTTGGCGCCGCGACACCAGTGGACCAATGTCGGTGAGAGGATCGCTCGGGTCGCCGATCACCAGCTCCGACACCATCTCAGCCAGGGCGTCGACCAATTCGTCGTGTCGGCGCTCACTGACCAGGATGCGGGTCTGCGCCACACAGGCCTGGCCGTTGTTCATTAGGCTCGCCATCTTGAGCCCGGCCACCGTCTTGTCGATATGGGCGTCATCCAGCACGATTGCGGCCGACTTACCACCGAGTTCCAGGCTGAACCGCTTGAGCTGCTCGCCGCAGACCGAGGCGATGTGACGACCTGATGCCGAGCTACCGGTAAAGGCGATCTTGTCGACACCAGGGTGGCGGACCAGCTCCTCGCCGACCTCACGACCGCCGGGTACCACGGAGATGACGCCGTCAGGCAGGCCGAGCCCTTCGGTCATCTCGGCAACCCACAGACTGTCCAGCGGCGTTTCAGGCGCCGGCTTGATCACAACTGTGCAGCCTGCGATGAGCGCCGGAATCAGTTTGGGCATCAACAGGTTCTGCGGCACATTCCACGGGATGATGATCCCGACGACGCCCACCGGTTGCCTGCGAACATGCACTTCGCCGAAAGTCCCGCGGCGGCGGTATGTCCACGGAAACTCCCGTGCTGCCGCCACCGCAAGATGAATCATCGAGGCGGCTCCGGCCGCCTGACCCAGCCGGCTGAAACTAGCGGGCGAACCCATCTCGGCGGTGATCAGGTCGGCCATGTCGTCGATGTGCGTCGCGTAGACGGCGGCCAGTTTCTCCACCACCGCGATCCGCTCGGCGTGGCGCAGGCGCGGCCAAGGGCCATCGTCAAACGCCGCCCGCGCGACGGATACTGCTACCTCGATGTCAGCTCCCGTGCCAGCGGCAGCGTGGCCGATGACGTCCTCAGTGTGCGGTGAAACAACGTCGATGCGGCCATCTGCTACGGGGTCACGCCAGTGGCCGCCGATGAAAAGTTGGTCGTAGGAACGAACAATCACCGCTGACCCCCCATCGACGACCCGGCATAGGACTGTTCTGCCCAGTTCCTGAACACGGTGATCGCTGACTCGCCACGGGCCAGGGCAGGTTTGTCCCGGTAGATCTTGGCCTCCCAGATTGGAATGTCCTGCTCAATCTGTTTGCAGAAGTCGCGCGCGAAACCCATTCCCATCCGCGTCTTCTCACCCGTATCCGGATCGAGGGAAACGAAGAACGTATACCGCGCTTCGACCACTTCCCCATCGATCGGCGTCACCGTCAACAGCGTGCAGGATCGACCGAGACCGCGGTGGCGCACGACGTCGATGCCCATTCCGAACAACTCCGAGTCGACCGCACCCGACACCGGTCCTCGCGGCGTCTCGAAGTTGACTTCGGCGACCGCGCGGAACTGGTGGCCGGCGTGCTCCACATCGAGTTTGCCGAACGCCGATACGCCGTGCACCGTCGCAAAATGCGCTATGTCTACGGTGTTTTCGAAGACCTCCTGCGGGTGCGAACGGAACGTCCAGCGGGCTTCCTCTGGCACGTAGAAGGTGAAGGCTGCATCTTCGGCCTCGGGGATCTTGGGCAGTTCCCATTCGGGTTCACCACCGTCGGGCGAATACCAGACGAAGACGATGCCAGCCCGCTCGACCGTCGGCCAGGACCGCAACTTCGCCACCCGGTTGGGCGCTTTGGTGTACGGGATCTCGACATTGGCTCCGCCGCCGTTAAATTTCCAACCATGGAAAGGGCAGACCACACAGTCGTCCTGCACGCTTCCGCCGACCGCAATATCGGCGCCAAGGTGCGGGCAGTACGCATCGAGGACGTAGACATTTCCGGATTGGCCGCGATAGCAGATCAAGCGTCGGCCGAAGTAGTGCAACGGATTAACAGATCCCGCCAGGATCTCGCGGCTGTAGGCGACGTGGAACCATCCCTTGGGATAGTCCGAGAACGGGAAGCGTTGGGTCACCACTGGCGTCGCCCACCTTTCGAAGCCGGGGACAAGATCACAATGATGCTAACATAGCAAAAAAGACACTTTCAGTAGATTCTGTAACGCTGCCCACGAGGAAGACCTTGCTTCTATGACGACAACCGGTGTCGGCCACGAGACACGACGACGGCTTACTTCTCCGCGGATAGCCGAGACGGTCGCCCACGAACTACGCCGCCAAATTGTCGACGGCGACCTCGCCGACGGGGATCTCCTGCCACCGCAGGCCGTACTGGTAGAGAAATTCAACGTCAGCCTGGTGTCGCTACGGGAGGCACTACGAATCCTGGAGACCGAGGGTTTGGTGTCCGTTCGCCGGGGCAACCAGGGCGGTGCCGTGGTGCACACGCCCACCAAGTCCAGTGCCGCCTACATGCTCGGTCTGGTCCTGCAAAGCGAACATGTCCTGCTGGGCGACCTCGGGTCGGCGCTTCGCGATCTGGAGCCCACCTGCGCTGCGCTGGCCGCTCAACGGGAGGATCGGATCGAGACTGTCGTCTCGGAGTTGAAATCGCTCAACGCGACGATGTCGGAAAGCCTCGGCGAAGGAACGCACTTCACCGATCTCGGCCGTCAGTTCCACGATGCCCTGGTGCGCGGCTGCGGCAACTCTACGATGATCGCGGTGGTCGGCAGCCTGGAAGCATTGTGGAGCAGCCATGAGCAGCGGTGGGCGGCACGCAGCGCTGCAGTCGGCGATTACCCGGCGGCATCGAAGCGCAAAGCGGTACTGAAGACTCACACGGCGCTGACCGACGCCATCGAAGCAGGCGATCCCGAGCGGGCGCGGCGCATCGCCTCGCGACACCTGGCCGATGCCCAGGCTCATGTGTTGTCCGAGAACGCGACCCAGCGCATCGTCGCGACATCGACACACGCCATGGCGCGCACGCACGATTGGCGTCCCTAGCGCAACACCGAG
Organism: Mycobacterium sp.; assembly: GCA_040511255.1. Classification (GTDB taxonomy): domain Bacteria; phylum Actinomycetota; class Actinomycetes; order Mycobacteriales; family Mycobacteriaceae; genus Mycobacterium. The sequence goes on from JBEVHL010000589.1 coordinate 4,707, forward strand.
AACCGACCGGATACGACCACGGAGGGCAGATGACTGCACGTGTGCGCAACGCCGTCGTCACCGGCGGTAGCGGCGGCATCGGGAAGGCATGCGGGCGCGCACTGGTCGAGCGCGGCTACGACGTCACCCTCACCGCCCGACGCGAGGGGCCGCTGCGCGAGGCCGCCAACGACATCGGCGCGCGATGGGCGGTGGCCGACGCCTCCGCGCCCAGCGGTTTTTCGACCGCGCTAGCCGGCCTGAGCCGGGTCGACCTGTTCATTCACGCCGCCGGAGCGCTCGGTGGCACCTACGCACGCAAACAGACCTTCGAGCAGTGGCGCACCATCATGTCCGCCAACCTCGATTCGTGTTTTGTGGTGACATCGGCGGCGCTACCGCTGATGCGGCCAGGATCCCGGTTCGTGTTCATCTCGTCGTCGGCCGCGCACGAACCGATGCCGGCCCGCACGGCGTATTCAGCATCCAAGGCGGGGATGAACGCTTTCGCCAGAGCGCTGGCTCTCGAGGTCGATCGCGACGGGATCAACGTCAACATCGTCACACCCGGCCCAGTGGAAACCGATATGCTGCAGGATGTTCCGTTCGAGATGTACGCGGTGACAGCTAACGATGTAGCCGAGACCGTGGCGTGGCTCGACACCGTCCAGGCATCGGTCGACCTGCCGGAGATCCGCCTCAACGCAATCACCCGCGGCCCTTCGGCGCGTCCGCCAATCGTGCCGCTAGAAGTCCAGCGGCGCACCGTCAGCAGCTGAAAAGCACATCGGCAACCTAAGGTGCCGATCGTCTTGACGGCTCTCGCCCTAATTTACTATCTTTATAAAGAAAGAGGTGACGAGTGCATATCGGGCCCACGACCGATCAGATAAATCTGCGTGACAACGTCCGTGAGATTCTGGCTGCCGTGTGCCCACTGACGCTCACGCGTCGCGCCTACACGGATTCGCTTTCCTGGCAACATTTCTGGAAGCAGGCGGTGGGTCTGGGCTGGACATCTTTGGCCAGACGGGGCTTTGAGAACAACCTCGAGCTGGGCACCCTGGATCTGATACTCACGCTGGAATCTTTCGGCGCGGTCCTCGCTCCGATTCCGTTCCTGAGCAGTGTCGGCCTCGCGGCGGGCGCCGCCCGCGCCGGCGGTGCTGCCATGAATACAGTTCTCAGCGAGATCGACAGCGGCAGCGTCGCCACCCTGGCCGCCCAACCCACTTACCGTCGTTTCGCAGGTGCCCCGATGAGGTTTCGTGACAAGCGAATTCAAGGCACAGCGCTGGCCGTACCCGATGCTGTGCACGCCGATCTCATCGTGCTCCTGTGCACCACCGGGCGCGGCGTGGCGGTCGCCGCGGTGCGATTGGGTGACGGGGTGACGGTTTCCCCTGTCGATTCAGCCGATCCGTCACGCCCTCTGGCAACGGTGACCCTCGATGCAGCGCCGGTGAGTATCGCGCCGGTGAGTATCCGAGCCGCGATCGGCCCAGCTACCTTGGCGGTGGCCGCCGAACTCCTCGGGGTCGCGCAAGGGGCGCTCGACCTCGCAGTCGAACATGCCCGCAATAGGCGGCAGTTTGACCGACCGATCGGCGCAAACCAAGCAGTCAAGCACGCGCTGGCCGATTGCCACGTCGCCGTAGAGCGCGCCCGCAGCCTCACTTATCTCGCGGCCGCTCGCCTCGACAGTGCGGCGCCGGTGCCAGATCAGGTGTGGGGTTCCTGCCTGTTGGCCAAGGCCGCCGCAGGTGATGCGGCCTTGTCGTGTGCTAGGACCGCGGTTCAGGTCTTTGGCGCCCTCGGCCAGACCTGGGAGCACGACATCCATCTCTACCTGCGCCGGGCATGGGTGGGTGCAGCGCAGTTCGGGGACAGCTCTAGCTTGTATGCCCAAGTAGGGCAACGCTTCTTGAACGGAGCACCGCAGTGACCGAGACTGGCCTGCGCACGGAGTTCAGCGACTGGCTCGATTCGGTCCTCCCCGGCGACTACTACGACAAGTATCCGCAGTACCGGTGGGACATTGGACTGCGTCGCGAGTACCAGCGTGCCAGCTTCGAGGCCGGTTGGATCCAACCCACGTGGAGCCGGGAACATGGTGGTCGCGAGCTGACGGCCGCGGACGCGCTCGAAATCCGCTTGGAAGCGGCGATCCGAGCCGCCCCGAAGTTGCCCAACATCGCGGGACCCAATGTCGCCGCTCCTGCAATCAGGGCATTCGGAACGCGAGAACAGATGGCCCGACTGCTGGTGCCCTGCCTCACCGGCGAGGAGTGGTGGGCGCTGGGAATGTCAGAACCGGACGCCGGCTCGGATTTTGCAGGCCTGCGTACCCGCGCCGTCCGCCGCAGTGACACCTACCTGCTCACCGGCCACAAGATATGGACCACGCAGGCGCACGAATCTCGTTGGTGCACAATGTATGCCCGCACCGATCCAGGCGCGGACAAACACAAGGGGATTTCGTGTTTCGCGCTCGATCTGCACGCCCCGGGAGTGACGATCACTCCGATCAGGATGGCGTCCCGTTCGGACGAGGTGTTCTGCGAGGTCTTCCTCGACAACGTTGAAGTGCCCGCCTCGGCGCTCTTGGGCCCAGAGAACGGTGGCTGGCAGGTGGCGATGTCGTCGCTGCAGCACGAAAGACAGATGATTTGGGTGATGAACTGGGTTGAGATCCAACGGGGTCTTGACACTGTCCGCACGACGCAGACCGGACCATGCGGTGACCTGGCTGGCACCGTCGGATCGCTGCTTGCTGATGCAGAAGCATTACGCGCCACCGGTTACCGGGCCCTGGACAATGACATCGCCGGTCGGGCGAGCCCGGAGGCCGACATTCTCAAACTGCTGGGATCGCAGACGCTGCAGCGCACGTGGGAGACCGCCGCCGCCGCCTCCGGTTGCGCGGCGGTCACCGACCTAGAACTCGAGTTCGAACGCCATGACGCTCTTGCCGCGACGATTTACGGAGGCACCTCCGAGATTCAGCGCAATATCATCGGCGAGCGGCTGCTCGGCTTGCCGAAGGGATGATCGTGAATTACGACCTGGGCGACGACGCCGCGGCACTCAGAGCACGCCTGCGCGAGCTGATCCGCAACCACCTGCCACCGGGCTTCCTCGGAGCCTTCACCGAAGATCCGCAAGACATGGCCGCCACCGAGAACTTCTGCAAAATCCTTGCCGCCGAGGGGCTGCTGACTCTGGCGTGGCCGGTCGAACATGGCGGTGGCGGGGGCTCAGTCTGGCAGCAAACTGTCCTTCGCGAGGAGATGTGGGCCCATCACGAGCCCCGCGGAGCCCAGTACATGGGCGTGAACTGGGTCGGTCCGGCAATCATGCGCTACGGCACCGAAGCACAGAAAGCGCAACACCTGTCCGCTATCTCGGCGGGAGACGTCATCTGGTGCCAAGGCTTCTCCGAACCCGACGCCGGTTCCGACCTCGCATCGTTGCGTACCCGCGCACTTCGTGACGGCGACGAATGGGTCATCAACGGACAAAAGATCTGGACTTCCTACGCACAGATGGCGTCCTGGTGCGTCCTAGCGACATGCACGGATCCGGCCGC
>JBEVHL010000590.1:0-17946 GCA_040511255.1 Mycobacterium sp.
CCGCCATCACTTTCTCGCCATGATCGAGACTGTTGTGCTCGTCGCGCCGCATTCGCTCCGAGCTGAGGATCGCCAATCCGCCGGTGCGCAACTGTTCTAGCAGTTCACTCGCCGCAGATGCCCCGGCCGCGGCAGGATCGAGCAGCGCTTCGGTGGTGTTCACGTGCACGGGGTGGCCGAATCGCGCACTGACCGCTGCCAGCTGTCGAGTTGCGCCGGTGGTGTGCGAGCCGCACACCAGCAGAGTTGGTTGGGACATGGTCAGCACCGGCAGAGGCAGCAAGCCGGTGCTGGTCACGCCACCCAGGGCCGCGGCCAGCGGCGCCGCGCAGCGCACCACGATGTCGCGTCCGTGCTGGCGTGCCGTGGCTACGGCGGCCGCGATGGCCGAGATATCGGAATCGCATTGTGCGTCCGGGACGAGAATGGCGCGCCGTGGCGCCTCAGCGAACACCCTGGCGAGGTTGTGTCGATCGCCGCGGACGGTCGGCAGGCTGATGGCCACGACGGGATCAGTCGATCGTTGGCCAACGTAATCCGTCAGGACGCCAGAGCTGAAGCCGAACACCGGATCACGCGCGTATTCCGTCTCATGCGCTGGAACGTCGTGGCCGTGGATGTGGACCAGGTGAACCCCGTCGACCGTGGTGCGGCCTCCGGCCGGGAACGCTGGAACGAACACCATCAAGGTGTCAGGTCCGCGGAACACCTCGGTCTCGGCGAAGACGTGTCCGCGCAACGTGGAATCGCCGCGGAGCACGAATTGCACCTCATAGTTCTGCGCGCGAGCGAACCGCAGTGTGTCATCGCGGATCCGCCGGACCAGGCTGACTGCGGATGCCTCATCGATGGCGCGCGAATTGGTCTGCAGGAACAGGGTATCGACAGTGCGCAGCTCGGCCTCGATCAGTTTTGCGCTGGTATCGAGCAACACTCGGACGTGTTGTGACGACTGGGTGCCCGTGGGGTCGTCATCCAGGATCACGGTTTTCACGGTTGCGTCAGCCGGATCGCTCACTACTGCGGTCGGGTTGCCGTTGTTGTTCGGCGAGCGGCACGTAGAACTCACCGATGGAGTAACAGCCGACAGGGGACTGCTCGATCTCCCGGAAAAGGCGGGTGGCAGCGTTGCGAACGCGGGCACCGAAGGTGGTCGACGACTTGGCGAGGGGCGAAGGATGCACGGTGGTGACCTAATCTAGTTGAGGGTGGGTGAGCTTTGAGGCAGCGTCGGGATGTACTCCATCGCAATCTGGCCTCGATACCCCAAGTGGTGCAACAACTTCAGGTAGCGGTCGATGTCGAGGCCGCCGGTGCCGGGCTCGTGCCGGCCCGGGTAGTCAGCTACTTGCACGTGGACTATCCGGTCGCTGTGTTGACGTAGTACTGACTCGATGTCCTCGCCGTTGGCAGCGAAGTGATACAAGTCAGCCAACAGACCGACGGCACCTCGGCGACCAGTGGCCGCATCAACGCGTTCGATGATGTCGACGGCCTGTGCGGCAGTGACGATGGGATAGTCCTGCGCCCCACTCATCGGCTCGAGCATCGGGGCGGCGCCCAGCGGTAGAAGGCGATCACTGGCCTGCACAAGGTTCGCTATCGCAGTGCGCCGGTGATCCTCGTCGGTGCACCCGGCCTGGCGCACACCGTACGGGACGTTGCATCGCAGGATGCCGAGCGTCTCGACGATCCCCGCCAGGACCTCGGTGTGCTCGGCGAATTCGGCGGACCGCCCAGGGTGGCAAAGGATCCCTCGCCCACCATCTTCGCTGGTGCCGAGGGTGAAGTTCATCGCGATTACCTGCGCGCCAGCGCTTTCCACCGAGTCGATGAACTGGGCGATCGCACCGTCGGAGGGCACCGTCGTCTCGAATGGCCACCAATACTCGAGCTTGTGGTAGCCGTCGGCGACCGCCGCTCTGGCACGTTCCAGTGGTGGCACGTCGGCGTAGAGCATCGAGCAATTGGCGACGAAGTCGCTGCCGGAGGGCATTGGTGCTTTCCTCTCGTTGCGCGGCGAAGCGTTGCCGCTCAGGTGATCCGGGCGACGATCCCATTCTCGACCGGGAATCGGCGCATCACCTCTGGGTCGTGTCCGGGGATGATCTCGGCCTCGTCGCTGCGCATCTTGAGCCACTTCAGCCCGGTGTACATATCGGGCAAGCTGGACGCGATATGGAAGGGCCGTTCCTTCTGGAACTCCTCGTAGGTGTGCGAGGCGTCCGACGCAAGCACAACGGGACGGCCGGCAGTCTGGACCTCGACCACGATCTGACCTGGCGTATGGCCGGTCACCTCGCGGAACGTCACCCCGGGTAGCTGCGGGTCTTCGTCCGGTACCAGGATCAGCCGTGCATCAGCCTGCGCCTTACGCACCAGGTCCACCTCGTCAGCCTCCACCGCTGTGCAGAAGATCGGCTGCTCGGCGATTTCGCCCGTCCAGAAGGCGAACTCGGTGGCCCCGGCGATGACTTGGCTGCTCGGAAAGAGATCCAGATTGCCGATGTGGTCGTAGTGAAAGTGCGTCAGCACCACATGGGATACTTCCGCGGGTTCGACCCCAGCCAGCTGCATCGCCTCGGGTATCGGAGTGACCAGTTCGCGTCCCCGTCGGAGCGCGACTTCGGGGCGAAACCCAGTGTCCACCACTATGGTTCGCCGCGAGTTGCGGATCACCCAGAAGAAGTAGTCGACCTGCACCGGCTCGTCGGACTCGTGGTAGACGTCGAAGCTGTGATAGATATGCCGCTTGGTGGTGTGCCACACGCCGTAGCGCACGGCAAGCACCTCGTACGGGTCAGCCAACTCGGCGCGGGTGCTCATGGGGTCCGCCTTGTCTCGATGACCGGCGCTGTGTCGGCCTGTTCCGTCTCAACGGGCTCTTCCGACCCGGCCGGTGGCCGGCGCGACCAGTAGTTCGCCAGCAGCGAGCCCGTCACGTTGCCCAGCGGGCTGAACACCGCCGCTGCCAGACCGGCGGTGCCCACCATACCCATCGAGGCAGCCAAGCCGGTGGCCATCCCGCCGTTTTGCATACCGACTTCGAAAGCCACTGATCGGGCCGATGATTGGTCCAGCCCGCTCAAGCGGCTGCCCCAGTATCCGAACACGTAGCCGGTCAGGTTGTGCACGATGCCTACCGCGAGCAGAATCAGCCCGACGTCCAGCAGCGCATCTCGACCCGCGGCCGTGGTGATGGTGTTGTAGTACATGATGCCGAACATCGACGCGTAGGGCATGGCCGTTTCGATCGACGGCAGGGGACCCGACGTCAGTTTGTGGTAGAGGCGGGCGATGATGATGGCGGCGGCGACGTATGACAACGATTGAAAGACACCGAATTCCGTGGCGCTGAAGTGTTGTTGGGCGTAGGTCCAACCACCGGCGAGCAGACCGACCAGCCATGCGATGGAGACAGCGACGGCGATGTCGATGCGCCGCACCACGGAAGGACTTGCGGTACGCAGGTAATCGACCAGCAGGGCCGCTGCCACCGGAACCAGGGTGATGCGGATGACGTCGAACATCATGGAGATGAAGCTGACATCGACGATGCGTCCGGCGAACACCTTCATCAGGAAAGGGGTCATCAGCGGCGAGATGATGGTTGACATCGCCGTGATCGAGACTGCCAGAGCAAGATTCGCCTTCGCGAGCAGACTCATCACGTTGGAGGCGAGGCCGCTGGAAACGCACCCGTAGAGAATCACCCCCAGACCGACCTCCTTGGGCAGGTCGGTGAGCTGCACCAGGAGGAACGCTGCGATCGGCATCACCGAGTAGTGGCCGAGTAGCCCGACGACGACACCGCGGGGGTGCTTCGCCACGCCCTGGAAGTCGACAAGTCGCATCTGCGTCGCCATCCCGAACATGACCAGCTGGATGATGGTGGTCATCAGGAACTTGCCGCTGAGATTGACTCCGCCCCAGCTGTGGAAGGCTTGCGGGAAGAGCAGCGCCGCTATCACACACGCGACGATCCACGCCGTGTACTGGTAACTCTTGATCGCTTCGATGGCGCCGATCCCGATCGCCGCACCGAACCCGGTGACCAGGACGGCGGGCTGCCACACGCCCGGAGTGCCGGCGACGAGGCCGGCGATGAACACCACGAGCGCCAGTCCCGAGATGTACAGGCACGCTTTACGTATCGCTTGCACTTCGTCTCCGTTTCTGAAAGTTGGTCGCGGCATGTCAGACCACCGCGCCGAGCAACAGCACACCTGCACCTGCCACTAACGACACCGTGCAGTCCATGACCGTCCAGGTGCGGAAGGTGTCCTTGACGCTGAGGTTCAGGAACTCCTTGACCATCCAAAATCCGGCGTCGTTGACATGAGACATGAACCTGGAGCCAGCACCGACGGCCAGAGCCATCAAGGCGGCGTGGTTAGGACTCATTCCGGCAGCGACAGGGGCCAGCAGACCGGCCGCTGTCACGATCGCGACGGTGCCGGAGCCCACCGCGATGCGAATCAGGGCGGCGAGCAACCAGCCCAACAGCAGTAGCGGCAGTCCAAGACCGTGTGCGAGATCGGCGATCACCCCGCCAACTCCCGTGGCGACCAAGGTCGACTTGAAACCACCACCGGCCCCGACGATCAGGATGATGCCTGCTACCAGCGGTAGTCCCGATCCCATGACGCTGCCCACTTTGGCTTTGCCCATGCCGGTGGCCAGCCCGAAGGTGAACATTGCCACCACGCACCCGGCGAATAACGCGACCGTCGGCTCGCCGACCAGATCAGTCACGTGACGGAATGCGCTGTCCTCAGGGAGAAGCAGCTCTGACACGGCACGGATGAGCATCAGCAATACCGGCAGCAGCATCGTGGCCAGCGTCGCGGTAATGCTCGGCACCTTCAGGATGTTCTTGGGAGCAGCGACCATCGTCGACGTTCCGCCGCCAGCGTTCGGTTCCTCGCCGGCCGGCTCGTCGTTGACGCGCGTATCACCGCCGAAGAGAAGGGTTTTGGCGTCCGGGGACGGCACCCACCGGTTCAACAGATTGCCCAGGAGTGGTCCACCGATGATGACGGTGGGGATCGCGACGATGATCCCGAACAGCAGCGTTTTGCCCAGATCGGCGTTGAATGCCGAGACCGCCAGCAGCGGACCGGGATGCGGTGGCAGGAAGCCGTTCAACAATGACAGCGACGCCAAGGCGGGCATCGCCACCTTGATCAGTGGCAGGCCGGTGCGGCGCACCACCAACACGATGATCGGGAAGATCAGGACCAGCGCCACCTCGAAGAACAATGGCAACCCGATCAGGAACGCAATGCCCGCCATCGCCCACGGAATCCATCGGGACGGGACCGCGTGCACGAACCGGTCGACCAGATTGGTCGCTCCGCCCGAGAAATTGAGCAGCTGGCCCAGCATCGCACCCAACGCGATGAGTAGGCCGGTATCGCCGATCGTGCCTCCGAGTCCGTCAGTAAAGGTCTCGATGGTGGCACCGGCACCGAGGCCGGACGAGATCCCCAATGCAGCCGATCCGACGGCCAGTGCGAGCAGGGGATGTACCTTCGCCCAGGCGATCAGCACGATGATGAGCACCACACTGCCGATGGTCAGGCCCAACAACATGTCGTGGCCGACGGTCGCCGTCGGCTTGTCGTCAGCCGCCAGCAGTACGGCGGAGGCCAGCCCGGTCATACCGCGTTATCCGCGGCGATGCGTGTGACGGCAGCTGCGACAGCGTCGCCGAATTCCGAACAACCCAGCGCGCCACCGAGATCGGCGGTCAGCGCACCGGATTCCATGGTCTGCACCACGGCGCGCTCGATGATGTCGGAGGCCGTGCGCAGCGCGGCGTCGTCGTGCCGCAGCGCCAGCCAGTCCAGCATCATGCGTGCCGAGATGATGGTGGCTACCGGGTTGGCCCGGTCTTGCCCTGCGATATCCGGTGCGGACCCGTGCGCCGGCTGGAACATGGCGTGGTCGTCACCGATATCACCGGAGGGCGCCAGTCCGAGGCCACCGACGAGTGCGGCGGCCAGGTCGGAGAGGATGTCGCCGAACATGTTCTCGGTGACCAGCACGTCGTAGCGCTCGGGGTGCAGCACCAGGTTCATCGCGAACGAATCGACCAACGCGTGCTCGGTGTGCACGTCCGGGTAGCCCAGCGCGACCTCGTCGAAGATCCGCCGGAAGAAAGCCAGCGACCGGAAGATATTGGCCTTGTCCACGCACGTGACCACCTGGGTACCGTCGCTGGGCCGGCCCTGTCGGGTCTTTGCCAGGCTCAGCGCGTACCGGCTGATCCGCTCGCTGCCCTTCCGGGTGACGATCATCGTATCGGTGTAAACATCGTCGCCGACCTGAGCGCCGCCGCCGAATGATGCGAACAGTCCTTCGGTGCTCTCCCGGACCAGGACGAGGTCGACCTTGGCGTCGGGTTGCAGTCCGCGCGACCCGGGGTAGGTCTTGATGGGGCGGATCCCGGCATACAGGTCGAGCGATTTACGCGCGTTGACGATGAAGTGGCCCTGCACCTCGGTGTCGTCGGGCATCCGGATATCGGGGTGGCCCATAGATCCCATCAAGATCGCGTCGGCCCGGTGCATGGCGTCCCATGTGCTCTTCGGTGCCACCTCGTTGGTGCGTACGTAATAGTCGGCGCCTGCCTCGAGGTAGTCGAGTTTGAAGTCGAGGCCCGGAAGGGCTTCGGCCACCGCGTCGAGCACCTTGACGGCCTGGTCCACAATCTCGGGACCGATGCCGTCGCCTCTTAGCACTGCAATGTCGTAGGTCACTGTTTTCCCGTTCTGGGCTTTTGCCGCCCGTTGATCCCCTGGGCCGGGTTCGCGTGCGAAGTAGCACTTCGCATACCGAACTCATTGTCCGGCTCCGGCATACGATAAAGTGATTCGCATCTCAGCGTCAAGTGTCTGCAGATTTTGCCACACAGGTCAGTCTGCTCGGTTGACAGCGACCAGGGCGCTGGCTTAACTTTGCAATGCGAATCAACGCTTCGCTATACGAATCGAGAGGTGACGCTGTGATTGAACCGAGCAGCTCCGCGGACGAAGCGGCAGTACCGGCACGACGCGACCGCGAAGTGGCGTCCGTGTCCAACGCGATGCGTCTTATCGAAGCACTCGGACACGTCGACGCGTCAGGCATCAGCGAACTCGCACGCGAATTGGAACTTTCCAAGCCGGCCGTGGACCGGTTGTTGAGCACCCTGGTTACCGCCGGCTACGTGGAAAGCGTTGCCGAGACTCGGAAGTACCGGCTGACAATGAAGTTGGTCGCGGTGGCGAACTCCATCAAGGACCGCACCGGGCTGATCGATCTGGCCAGGCCGAAGCTGCTCGAGCTCGCCGACCTGTTTCACGAAACCGTCAACCTGGGCACGCTCTACCGGGGATCCATCGTCTACGCGGACAGCATCCCGTCGCGCCAGATGTTCCGGATCGAGCCGATGCCCGGGTCTGAGCATCCCGCGTACTGCACAGCGATGGGCAAAGTGGTACTGGCCAATTCGCCTTCCGAAGAACTTGAGCAGTACCTACGCGACTTCCGGCCCGTGCCCTATACCCGGTTCACCGTGGCCACCGCCGGTGAGCTCCGTGAGCGCATCGAGAAGGCGCGCATCGACGGGTACGCGGTCGACGACGGTGAACTGGTGGAAGAGGTGTGCTGCGTCGCGGCCCCGGTGCTCGATCCACGGGGTAGGGCCGTCGCGGCCATTTCCATCACCACCATCCGCAGCACCTTCACCAGATCACGCGAACAAATGGCCAAGGCGGTGGCTGAAGCAGCCCGTCAGGTCAGCGAGTCCCTGGCGTTGGCGGAGGCCCGGTGAGCCGCTCCCAGAACTGGTTCGGTGGCGCTGACAAAACCGGGTTCTTCCATCGCTCGGGGATCAAAGCGATGGGCGTGCCCAACCGGATGTTCGACGGCAGACCGGTCATCGGCATCTGCAACACGTGGTCACAGCTGACGCCGTGTAACGCCCACTTCCGCGAGCTCGCCGAACATGTGGCGCGCGGCGTGTACGAAGCCGGCGGATTCCCGTTGGAATTCCCCGTGACGTCGATGGGCGAAACGCTGATGCGCCCCTCGACCATGCTGTATCGCAATCTCGTCAGCATGGACGTCGAGGAGACGTTGCGCGCGAACCCACTTGACGGTGTCGTGCTGCTGTGCGGATGCGACAAGACCACGCCGGCGCTGCTGATGGGCGCCGCGAGCGTCGACCTGCCCACCATCGTGCTGTCTGGGGGGCCAACCCTGCCCGGTCGCCGCCGCGGGGTGTCGCTGCCGTCAGGCACCGGTACCTACGCGATGTACGACCAGGTCCGGGCCGGCACCATGAGCACCGACGATTTCGTGGCGGCCGAAGCGTGCATGTGGCGCTCCAACGGCCACTGCAACACGATGGGTACCGCCTCCACGATGGCCTCACTGGTCGAGGCAATGGGGTTGAGCCTCACCGACAATGCCGCCATTCCCGCCGTCGACGCCAGGCGCAAGGTACTGGCGCAGGACACCGGCGTGCGGGCCGTCGAGATGGTGCGCGAGAACGTGACGATGTCGCAGATCTTGACCAGAGAGGCCTTCGAAAACGCGATCCGGGTGAACGCCGCGATCGGCGGTTCCACCAACGCCGTAGTGCACCTGCTGGCCCTGGCCGGACGAATCGAAGTGCCGCTGAGCCTCGATGACTTCGACAGTGTGGCAGCCGGCACGCCGTTGATCGTCGACCTGGTGCCGTCCGGCAAGTACCTGATGGACGAGTTCTTCGACGCCGGCGGACTGCCCGTGGTGATCAACGAACTCGGCGACATGTTGCATCGGGACGCCATGACCGTCACTGGTAAGTCGTTGGGCGCCAACGTCGATGGAGTCACCCCATGGGGTTCGCCGGCAATCAGGACCCGGGAGGACCCGCTGCAGCAGGACGCCGGTATCGCTGTGCTGCACGGCAACCTGGCACCCAACGGTGCGATCATCAAGCCCTCTGCGGCCACCCCGGAACTGCTGGTCCACCGGGGAACGGCGGTGGTCTTCGAGGACATCGACGATCTGCGGGCCCGCATCGACGACCCAGAACTGGACGTGGACGCAGATTCGGTCCTGGTGCTCAAGGGCGCCGGTCCTCGCGGCTACCCGGGAATGCCCGAGATGGGCAACCTACCCATTCCGGCCAAGCTGTTGCGGGCCGGCGTCACCGACATGGTGCGCATCTCCGATGCCCGGATGAGCGGAACCGCGTTCGGGGCAGTGGTCCTGCACGTGGCTCCAGAATCTGCGGCAGGCGGACCACTGGCCTTCGTACAGGACGGCGACGTCATCGAATTGGACGTGCCGGCCCGACGTCTGCACCTCGAGGTCACCGACGAAGAGCTGGACAGGCGGCGCGACATCGCCTCGCTGGCAGAGGATGTCAAGCAGATCGAGGGCGGCTACGTCCAGATGTACCTCGCGCACGTCACGCAGGCCGACACCGGCGCGGATTTCGATTTCCTGCGCGGGCGGCGGGGGGCGGGAGTGCCACGTGCCAGTCACTGAGACCGCTCCGGTGTCGGTCGTCACCGGCGGTGGCAGCGGCATCGGACAGGCCGCCGGAGTCGCGTTGGCCGCACTGGGACATCACGTGGTGTTCTGCGGGCGTACCGCCGAAAGTGTCTCCCGCAGTAGGGATATCGCAGAATCGGGGGAGGCGCTGGTGCTCGACGTGACCGACGAGTCGGCGGTCGACGCCGTCTTCGCCGACATCGCAAGGCGTCGTGGCCGAATTGATGTGCTGGTCAACTCGGCCGGAGTGTTCGGCTCCCAGAAGCCGATCTCCGAGACATCGCTGACGGACTGGACGCAGACCATGGACACCAACGTCACAGGGTCCTTCCTGTGCGCCAGGGCCGCGATGCGGCTGATGGCTAGGCAGGAGCCCTACGGCGGGCGCATCATCAACATCGGCTCGGTGTCGGCTCAGGTGCCTCGACCACACGCAACGCCCTACACCGCAAGCAAATTCGCGATCAACGGGCTCACCCGTGCCCTCGCGCTGGAGGGCCGTGACAGCGACATCGCGGTCGGGCAGGTCGATATCGGAAACGCTGCCACCACTATGACGTCCGGCTTCGAGAAGGGTTCGTTGCAGGCCGACGGCAGCATCCGCCCCGAAGCCAAGTTCGATGCCAGCCATGTCGCGTCGACCATCGCGCACATCGCATCGCTACCGAGGGAGGTCAACATTCCCTTCCTCACCATCATGGCGACCCGCATGCCCTTACTGGGCCGCGGCTGAAAACCACGCACGACCGAGAGGAACCATCGCGCAATGACCACCAAGATCGCGATCATCGGATCAGGCAACATCGGCACCGACCTGCTGATCAAATGTATTCGGGGGTATGACCGGTTGGAAGCGGTCGCCATGGTGGGAATCGATCCCGATTCCGACGGCCTGGCACGGGCCCGCAGGCTCGGGGTTGCCACCACCGACAAAGGGGTGGCCGGCCTGATCGCCATGCCGGAATTCGACGATATCGACATCGTCCTGGACGCGACGTCAGCCAAGGCGCACCTGGCCAACGCCGAGGCGCTGGCCCCCTACGACAAGCAGCTCATCGACCTGACCCCGGCCGCGATCGGTCCGTACGTGATCCCGGTGGTGAATCTCGAAGCGCATCTCGGCGCCAGGAACCTGAACATGGTGACCTGCGGCGGGCAGGCAACTATTCCCATCGTCCACGCCATCTCGCGCATCACCCCGGTGCCGTACGCGGAGATCGTCGCTTCGATTGCATCGCGCTCCGCCGGTCCGGGCACCCGCGCCAACGTCGACGAGTTCACCGAGACCACCTCGAAGGCTATCGAACAGGTGGGCGGCGCACGTCGCGGTAAGGCGGTGATCATCCTCAACCCGGCTGAACCTCCAATGTTGATGCGCGACACCGTGATTGCCATCGTCGAGGAGTCCAGGGAGTCAGAGATCGCCGCCTCGGTGCGAGAAATGGTCGATCAGGTGGCGCAGTATGTCCCCGGCTATCGCCTCAAGCAGAACGTCCAGTTCACCCCGATTCCCGCCGATGAACCACTTCGCACGCTGTTCGACGCGGAGCCGAAGGACAGGTGGAAGGTGTCGGTGTTCCTAGAGGTCGAGGGTGCTGCGCACTACCTGCCTGCCTATGCAGGCAATCTCGACATCATGACCTCGGCCGCGCTCGAGGTCGCCAACCGGCTCTCCGAAGAGGCCGACAAGATTCGTGGAGCTGCGTGATGACAACCAAGGTCTTCGTACAGGACGTAACGCTGCGCGACGGCATGCACGCCATCCGCCATCGCATCGGTATCGAGCCGTTGGTGAAAATCGCTGCGGCACTGGATGCTGCCGGTGTGGACGCCATCGAGGTGGCGCACGGTGACGGGCTGGCTGCCTCGACGCTGACCTACGGACCGGCCAGTCACACCGATGACGAATGGATCGCCGAAGTGGCTGCCGTCGTCAAGAACGCCCGGTTGACCACCTTGCTGATTCCCGGCATCGGCACCATCGACGACCTGCAGCGCGCCTACGACCTGGGGGCGCGCTCGGTGCGAGTGGCCACCCACTGCACGGAAGCCGATGTGGCTCCCCAGCACATCGAACGTGCCCGCGAGCTCGGGATGGACGTGTCCGGGTTCTTGATGATGTCGCACTACCTCCCGCCCGAGGAGCTGGCCAAGTCCGCCAAGGTGATGGAAGACGCGGGAGCGCACTGCGTATACGTCACCGATTCCGCGGGACGGCTCACCATGGACGGGGTCAGGGACCGGGTGCGGGCCTACCGCAAGGTGCTCAAACCGGAAACCGAGATCGGTATCCATGCGCACGAGAACCTCTCGCTGTCAGTAGCCAACTCGGTGGTCGCGGTCGAAGAAGGTGTGTACCGGGTGGACGCGTCCCTGGCGGGCCATGGCGCCGGCGCGGGCAACTGCCCGATCGAGCCGTTCATCGCCGTGGCGAATCTCCTTGGTTGGGAGCACAACTGCGATCTGTACGCCCTCGAAGACGCCGCCGACGATCTGGTCCGCCCCATTCAAGACCGGCCGATCCGCGTCGACCGCGACACCCTGACGTTGGGCTACGCCGGGGTGTACTCGAGCTTTCTCCGGCACGCGGAGAAGGCTTCACGCGACTATGAGGTCGATATGCGCGATCTGCTGGTCGAAGTGGGCAAGCGAGGCCTGATCGGTGGCCAGGAGGACATGATCGTCGACGTCGCGCTGACCATGGCCGCAGGCGCGTGAGCCGGCTGTTCACCAAGGTGCTGGTGGCCAACCGGGGGGAGATCGCTGTTCGCGCCTTCCGGGCGGCCTACGAGTTGGGGATTGACACCGTCGCGGTATTCCCGCACGAGGACCGGAACTCCCTGCACCGCCTCAAGGCCGACGAGAGTTACCAGATTGGTGAGCCCGGCCATCCGGTACGCGCTTATCTGTCAGTCAACGAAATCGTTTCCGCCGCAACACGGGCGGGTGCTGACGCGGTCTATCCCGGATACGGCTTCCTGTCCGAGAACCCCGATCTGGCGGCCGCGTGCGCCGCGGCGGGCATCACCTTCATCGGACCGTCTGCAAAAATCCTGGAGCTCACCGGTAACAAAACCAGGGCGATCACCGCAGCCAAGGCTGCGGGCCTGCCGGTCCTGGCGTCCTCGGCGCCGTCGGATGACGTAGCGACCCTGCTGAACGCCGCCAAGGCCATGGAGTTCCCACTGTTCGTCAAAGCCGTGGCCGGTGGCGGTGGTCGCGGCATGCGCCGGGTCGCCGAACCGCGGCTGCTGCGGGAGGCCATCGAGACCGCGTCGCGGGAAGCCGAAGCTGCCTTCGGTGACGCCACCGTGTACCTCGAGCAGGCCGTCGTCGGTGCGCGCCATATCGAAGTGCAGATCCTGGCCGACCAGCATGGCAACGTGATCCACCTGTATGAACGAGACTGCTCCGTGCAGCGCAGGCATCAGAAGGTCATCGAGATTGCACCGGCGCCGAATCTGCCTGTGCAGGTGCGGGATCGCATCTGCGCCGACGCCGTGGCGTTCGCCGAGTACATCGGCTATAGCTGTGCGGGCACCGTCGAGTTCCTGCTCGATGAGCGGGGGAAGTATTTCTTCATCGAGATGAATCCGCGCATCCAGGTGGAACACACTGTGACCGAGGAGGTCACCGACGTCGATCTGGTGCAGGCGCAGATGCGGATCGCCGCGGGGGAGTCGCTCTCGAATCTGGGCCTGTCCCAACAGTCGATCCAGGTTCGTGGGACGGCGCTGCAGTGCCGCATCACCACTGAGGATCCGGCCAACGGATTCCGACCCGACACCGGACGCATCACCGGTTACCGCACGCCCGGTGGCGCGGGTGTTCGGCTGGACGGTGGCACGAACCTCGGCGCCGTCGTCAGCGCGCACTTCGACTCCATGCTGGTCAAGTTGACCTGCCGCGGCCGCGATTTCGATGCCGCCATTATCCGGGCGCGCCGCGCGGTAGCGGAATTCCGAATTCGTGGTGTCGCTACCAATATTCCTTTCCTGCAAGCGGTCCTCGATGACTCCGACTTCCAAGCAGGCCGCGTCACCACCTCGTTCGTCGAGGATCACCCGCAGCTGCTGACACTGCATTCTTCGGCGGACCGGGGGACCAAAATCCTGCGGTACCTGGCCGATGTGACGGTGAACAAGCCGCACGGCGAGCATCCCTCGACGGTCCAGCCGCAGTCCAAGTTGCCGGTGATCGACCTGTCGGCGCCACCGCCGGACGGGTCTCGCCAACGCCTGCTGACACTGGGTCCGACACAATTCGCCCAGGCACTGCGCCAGCAGGCCGCCCTCGCTGTCACCGACACCACCTTCCGGGATGCACACCAATCGCTGCTGGCGACCAGGGTCCGGACCACGGGACTGCTCGATGTGGCCGGTCACGTGGCCCGGATGACTCCGCAGCTGCTTTCGCTGGAATGCTGGGGCGGCGCGACTTACGATGTGGCGCTGCGCTTTCTGCACGAAGATCCCTGGGAAAGGCTGGCCGCACTGCGGGAAGCGGTACCCAACATCTGCCTGCAGATGTTGTTGCGGGGCCGCAACACCGTCGGCTACACCCCGTACCCGGAATCGGTTACCCGCACCTTCGTGGCGGAAGCCGCCCGCACCGGCGTCGACATCTTCCGGATCTTCGACGCACTGAACAACGTCGAGCAGATGCGCCCGGCGATCCGAGCCGTGCTCGAAACCGGAACTGCGGTAGCCGAAGTCGCGATGAGCTACACCGGGGACCTGTCGGATCCCGACGAACAGCTTTACACCCTGGACTACTACCTCAAGCTCGCGGAGCAGATCGTCGACGCCGGTGCACACGTGCTGGCCATCAAGGACATGGCCGGTCTCCTGCGCCCGCCTGCCGCGGCGACGCTGGTGACGGCGCTGCGGCAGAACTTCGACCTACCCGTGCACGTGCACACCCATGACACTCCCGGCGGCCAGTTGGCTACCCTGCTGGCGGCGTGGACAGCGGGTGCAGACGCGGTCGACGGCGCCAGCGCCGCCATGTCTGGCACCACCAGCCAGCCTGCACTGTCTGGCATCGTCGCGGCCACCGCGCACACCGGCCGCGGAACCGGACTGGATCTGCGGGCCGTCTGCGAGCTGGAGCCCTACTGGGCCGCCTTGCGAAAGTTGTACGCACCGTTTGAGTCTGGCCTGCCAGCGCCGACCGGCCGGGTGTACACCCACGAGATTCCCGGCGGTCAGTTGTCCAACCTGCGTCAGCAGGCCGCCGCGCTCGGGCTCGGTGATCGGTTCGAGGAGGTCGAGGAGAAGTACGCTGCCGCGGACCGACTGCTCGGCCGGTTGATCAAGGTGACCCCGTCGTCGAAGGTGGTCGGTGATCTCGCCCTGGCGTTGGTCGGCAGTGGAGTTTCCGTCGACGAGTTCGCCGTCAACCCCGCACGCTACGACATCCCCGAGTCGGTGATCGGCTTTCTGCGAGGGGAACTCGGCACTCCGGCCGGCGGGTGGCCCGAGCCCTTCCGCACCCTGGCACTCAACGGACGCACCGCGGCACGGCCTGAGGTGCGGCTCTCCGATGCCGACAACGCGGGCCTGGCAGGTACTACCGACGAACGCCGCGCAACTCTGAACCGACTGTTGTTTCGTGGTCCCACCGAGGAGTTCCTGGCCCATCGGGAGTCCTACGGTGACACGTCGAAGTTGTCGGACGACCATTTCTTCTACGGTCTGCGAACCGGCGAGGAACACCGAGTGCTGCTGCGGCCTGGGGTGGAACTGTTGATCGGGTTGGAGGCCATCTCCGAGCCGGACGAGCGCGGCATGCGCACAGTGATGTGCTTGCTCAACGGACAGCTACGTCCGGTCTCGGTGCGCGACCGACACCTGGCCAGCGACGCCCCGGTATCCGAGAAAGCTGACCCGGCCGATGCTGGGCAGGTTCCCGCGCCGTTCTCCGGTGTGGTGACTCTCGCTGTCGCACAGGGTGATCGAGTGTCTGCCGGTGACACCGTAGCGACCATCGAGGCAATGAAAATGGAGGCAGCGATCAGCGCTCCGCACGGTGGGGTGGTGGCCCGTATCGCGGTTGGGTCGGTACAGCAGGTGGAGGGCGGCGATCTGCTCGTCGTCGTCAACCCGTCGGAGTAGGTCTACTTCTTCACGCACGCCCTCTACGACACTGGCCGTTGTCACTGTCTGCGTCTCGTTGTGTTCTTCGGATGTTCGATGATCGTGGGTGGCTTGCTGTGCCTGCGTCGTCTCGGCCTGGATTCACATACGTCGATGTGGCGTGCCGCTGCTGGCGCTGGTGCTCCAGTGTCGGCATCGGGTCGTACACAGGACCAGCGACACGCTGTCGCGGCAGCCGACTACGACAGCCCCAATCTGCGCCTCCAAGAACAGCTCACGGGCCGACTCGGGCGATCTGGTGCCCCGGTTGCGAAGTGCCAGCGCACAACCCCCTGAACTAATCAGGTGCCGCAGCGACCGATTGAGCCTCGCGCGCGAAATCGCGATTTCCCTGCAGTCTCAACGGCAAGTCTCATATCGTAAGGCTCGGTTGGCCAGGTTGGCTCGGGAGTGGGGACTCACACGTATGTCCAATCAATGCAAGCGCCCGGTGGTAATGATGGCGGGCATCGGCAGCGTGGGCATTCTGCTCGCGGGCCCGGCAGCAGCGTTGATGGCCGCGCCGGCAGCACATGCGGCGCCGGTCGTTTCCGCACAGCAGCCGGCCTCTGATTTCTTCGGCACCGGCGGACTCGCTGCGCTGCTGGATCCGGTGTTTGACATCGCCGGCCTGATCCCGATTGTCAACATCTTCATCGGCAACGGCATCGACGGCACCGCGGCCCATCCTGACGGCGGTAACGCCGGACTGTTCGCCGGCAACGGTGGCGACGGCTTCAGTCGCCTCATCCCCGGCACGGGTGACGGTGGAAACGGCGGTGCCGCAGGACTTTTCATCGGCAACGGTGGCCGCGGTGGCGCGGGTGCCCTCGGCCTCAACGGCTTCGACGCGGTGAACCCTGTCACCGACGACACCGCCGGCACGAACATCATGACACGCAACGGAATCGATGGCGCAGGCCTGCAGAACGGCGGCATCGGCGCCCCCGGCTCCGGCCAGCCTCTCGGTAACAACGGCGATCCAGGCGGCGCCGGTGGACTCGGCGGACCGGCCGGCGGCAATGGTGGCGGCGGCGCAGCGGGCCAGTCCACCTGGGCAACCGGCGGCGCGGGCGGCAGAGGTGGCGACGGCCTCTTCGGCGGCGGAAACGGCGGCGCGGGCGGCGCCGGCGGCGACGGCAACATACCCGCCGGCGGCGGTGGAGAGGGCACAGAGGGCTTCGGCGGTCGTGGTGGTGACGGCGGCAACGGTGCGCCCGGCCTGAACGGCAACGACGGCAGCGACGGCGGAAACGGCGGCACGGGCGGCAAGGGCGCTCTGTTCCTCGGAGTCGGTGGCCCCGGCGGCGACGGTGGTGCCGGGGGCAACGGGGGCAACGGCGCCTCCGGGGGCAACGGCGGCAGTGGCGGCAGTGGCGGCGACCTCGGGCCCGCCGGCATCCAGGGCGCCGGCAATGGCGGCACCGGCGGAAATGGTGGTGTCGGCGGCACGGGCGGGGCCGGCGGCAACGGCGGTAACGGCGGCCTTGGTGGGGCCGGCGGCTTCATCCCGTTCCTCACCGGTTCCGGCGTCACTGGGGCGGGCGGGGCCGGCGGCACGGGCGGTAACGGCGGCCGCGGGGGCGACGCGGCGGCCGGCGGCATCGGGGGCAAGGCACTGGGGCCCGGCGGGCAGGACGGCTCCACGGGCAGCCCCGGTACTGCAGGAATCGGCGGAACCGGTGGCGCCGGCGGCAAGGGTGGCACCGGCAGCGCGCCGGGCGCCGACGGCGCCAACGGAGGCAAGGGCTCCGACGGGGCCGCCGCGTAACTGGGCTTTCGGTGCGACGGCAGCCTTGGCGCTTTAGCGCTTGACGAACGCCCGCGACGACACCGGCCGTTGGCGCACGATCTGCGGCCACCAGAACCATTTGCCCAGCAACGCCGCAATCGACGGTGTCATGAAGGCGCGAATCACCAAGGTGTCGAACAGAAGTCCCAGCCCGATCGTCGTCCCCATCTGGGCAACCACCACCAGCTCGCTGACCGCCATCGACATCATGGTGAACGCGAACACCAACCCTGCTGAAGTCACGACGGAGCCGGTGCCGCCCATCGCCCGGATGATCCCGGTATTGATGCCGGCAGGCAATTCCTCTTTGAGGCGAGCCACCAACAGCAGGTTGTAGTCGGCACCGACCGCCAACAAGATGATGACCGCCATCGCCATCACCATGAAGTGCAGCTCGATACCCAGGATGTGCTGCCACAGCAGCACCGACAGACCGAACGATGCACCCAAGGACAGCACCACGGTGCCGACGATGGTCGCCGC
>JBEVHL010000591.1:0-6012 GCA_040511255.1 Mycobacterium sp.
CAGGGACAGCTCGGCCAATGCGGCGGTGGCTTGCTCGATCTGGGTGAGGGCGGCCAGCACGGCGTCGCGGTCGGCGAGCGGCGTGGACGATCCCATACATCGAACACTAGTTCGACCCACCGACAAAACCGGCCCCGCTGTTACACCCGATACTGAAGTGACACAAGAGAATCGGGATGCGGCTCAGCTTGAATTCAGTTGATCGTCAAGGCCGTGAGGCCGCCGAAAAGCCAGGCACAGCAACACATTTCAGTCACTAGATGCTCTTGCGGCGAAACTCCTTGCGATTTTCCACCGGACCGTGCGCCTTGGGCAGTTTCAGACCGGCATCCTTGTGGTCGGAGCTGGCCGCCGTCTTGCTTTTCTTACGTTCGAGAGCTTCGCGGAACTTCCGCTTGGTCTCGTCCTCGGGCGTCTCTTCTTTGGCCATACCCGCAGCCTAGCGTGGTCGGCACGGCGATCCCACCGAACTCGCTACCGCATACCCGGCGGCATCCCGTAGACGTGCGAGATCGGCAGCGTCAGCAGCACCCGGCGATCGGTCACCATGGCTTGGCGGTAGTCGTCCCAGTCGGGATGCTCACCGGCGATGTTGCGGTACAAGGCAATCAGGCCCTCGACGGTGTCGTCGTCCGGCGCACTCGCCGGCGGAGTCAGCACGGCGTCACCCTCGGCGACCGCATAGGACCAACCGTCGTCCGAGCTGACCAAGATCGACGCTCGGGCGTCGCGGCGCAGGTTGCGCGTCTTGGCCCGCGGTTCGGTGATCGACACCTGGAGCACCAGGTTCTGCTTGTCGAAGTAATAGGTCACATTCGACAGCTGCGGACGACCGTCGCCCTTGATGGTGGCCAGCACACCGAGCGAATTACCGCTGATGACGGCGAGCAGTTTGTCATCGAATACCTGTCGGGCCATGTTCCGAGCCTACGTCGCGGGCCGCGGGAGATACCCGTTTCGGACAGGCTCTCTCTACCATCGACAGCCATGGCGGCGATCGACGGCAACACCCTCGAAGGCGTCTCGGCCACCACGCTGTGGACGCTGCACAACCGCGCCACCGAGGCCGCGCGCCCCGGCGGCCAGCTGGCTGATCCATTGGCGGTCGAGCTGTACCGGTCGATCGACTACGACTATCTGAAATTCGGCAAGCCCAACCAGTCACATGCGTTGCGCGCGCTGGCGTTCGACACCGTCGCCGCCGACTATCTGCTTGAGCATCCGAAGGCATCGGTCGTTGCACTGGCCGAAGGGTTACAGACCAGCTTCTGGCGCCTGGACGCCGCGGGGTTGGTCGACGACGTGACCTGGTATTCCGTCGACCTACCGCCCGTGATGGCGCTGCGCGACCAATTACTGCCGCGCGACGACAGAATCGTCAACCTGGCCCAGTCGGCCCTGGATTACCGCTGGATGGACCTGGTGGATGCGAGTCACGGCGTGTTCATCAGCGCCGAAGGCCTGCTGAT
The DNA here is from genome assembly GCA_040511255.1 of Mycobacterium sp. Taxonomy (GTDB): domain Bacteria; phylum Actinomycetota; class Actinomycetes; order Mycobacteriales; family Mycobacteriaceae; genus Mycobacterium. The sequence continues at coordinate 1,470 of JBEVHL010000591.1, forward strand.
GTATCTGCAGCCCCAGCAGGCCCTCGGGCTGATCGCCGAATGCGCCCAACGGTTCCCCGGCGGACAGCTGATGTTCGACTCGATCCCCTCGTGGCTCAGTAACCGCACGTTGAAGGGCCTCAAACTCTCTGATCGCTACCGCACCCCGCCGATGCCGTTCGGGCTCGACGTCGATGAGGCCGTCACGCTGGCGGAGACGATCCCAGGCGTCCAGGCCGCCCGCGATATCCCCCACATCCCGGGACGTGGGGTGTTCAAGTGGCTGGCCTGGTCTCCCCTGGACCGGATCGGCCCGTTGCGACGCCGCCGCCCCGGCCTGACGGTGTTGGATTTCGCCTCTGCCAGGCCCGCAGACGCCGGCCGGTAGGGTTTTCGGTGATGAGCGCCGACACCCGATACAAAGCTGAACTGACCGGAGTATCCGAGACCGCATTGCTCACCCTGCATGCCCGAGCACAGGAAGCCCGCAGGCCGGACGCGATCATCGACGACCCGATGGCGATCAGTCTCGTCGACTCGATCGACGCCGATTTCGCCAAGTTCGGGTCCAGCCGCCAGGAGATCGCGCTGCGGGCGCGGGCCTACGACCTGACCACCAAGCGCTATCTCTCCAGTCATCCCGACGCCACCGTCGTCGCGCTCGCCGAAGGGTTGCAGACCAGCTTCTGGCGGCTCGACGCCAGCCTGCACGCCAGCCGATTCCATTGGCTGACAGTCGATCTTCCACGCATCATCGAACTGCGGCGTCGGCTGCTACCCGAGTCGCCACGGGTGTCCCTGTGCGCCCAGTCGGCGTTGGACTACAGCTGGATGGACCGGGTGACCGCCCCGCAATCCGACACCGACGGCGTGTTCATCACCGCCGAAGGCCTGCTGATGTACCTGCAGCCCGAGCAGGCGCTCGGGTTGATCGCCGAATGTGCCAAGCGGTTTCCCGGCGGCCAGATGTTGTTCGACCTGCCGCCCACCTGGTTCACCGCCATCAGCCGGTTCGGTCTGCTGCGGCCGTCGCTGCGCTACAAGGTGCCGGAGATGCCCTTTTCCAGGTCGATCGACGACCTCGCCGACCTGGCGAACACCGTCCCGGGAATCCGTGCGGTCCGCGATCTGGCCATGCCGCCCGGCCGCGGCCTGGTGTTCAACACCCTGCTCTCGACGGCGTATCAGGTCAGCCTGCTCGACCGCGTGCGCCCCACTTTGACGCTGCTCGAATTCGGCTGAGCCGCGAAGCCGTCAGCCGAACGCGGTGTCGAGGTACCGCAACGCCTCGCGCTTACCCAGGCCGAGCGAGCGCGCCGCCTGCGCGTAGAGCTGCGCGGCCGACGCCATCGCAGCATCGGCGGGATCGGCGTGGGCAATGAAACTGCCGAAGCGCCCACGGGTTTCGACGATCCCGGCCGTCTCCAGTTCCCGGTACGCGCGCGCAACCGTGTTCACCGCCAGGCCCAACCGGGCGGCCAACTCCCGCACGGTGGGCAGCCGAGTACCCGGCGGCAGCCTCCCATCCCGGACGCCCTCGATGATCTGAGAGCGCAACTGGTCGAACAACGGTCTTGCAGCCTGCTCGTCAACGTGTAACCAGTCCCCCAACTCCACGTGTCCAGTATCCAACAGACCAGCTATTTTGGTGATGTGCGAGTTGCGGTGCTCAGTGGTGCGGGGATCTCTGCCGAAAGTGGCGTGCCCACATTCCGGGACGACAAGAACGGACTGTGGGCACGGTTCGACCCCTACGAGTTGTCCAGTACCCGCGGTTGGGCGGAGCACCCCGAGCGGGTGTGGGCCTGGTATCTGTGGCGCTATCACCTGGTGCAGCGGGTCGAACCGAATGCCGGCCACTACGCGGTTGCGGCCTGGCGCGATCATCCGGGGATCACCGACGTCACCGTCGTCACCCAGAACGTCGACAATCTCCATGAACGGGCCGGTAGCTCGCCGGTGCACCACCTGCACGGCAGTCTCTTCGAATTCCGTTGCGATGCATGCGGTTCGGGCTATACGGGCCCGCTGCAGGACGTGCCGGAGCCTACACTGGAGCTGGCACCCCCGGTGTGTGAATGCGGTGGGCTGATCCGGCCGAGCATCGTCTGGTTCGGTGAGGCATTGCCCGACGCGCCCTGGCAGGCGGCGGTCGACGCGGCGAGCCTGGCCGACGTGCTGGTGGTGGTCGGCACGTCCGGGCTGGTCTACCCCGCGGCCGGTCTGCCCGATGTCGCACTGTCGCGCGGGGCCGTGGTGATCGAGGTCAACCCCGAGCCCACGCCGCTGTCCGAGAACGCGACGGTGGCCATCCGCGAAAGCGCAAGTACCGCGCTGCCCGGCCTGCTGGACCGGCTGCCGGCACTGCTGGCGTAACTGTTTTCCCCGCCGAGCAGTCGCAAATGGCCCCTGCGATCGGCGTGTCGAGGGCGGTTTGCGTCTGCTCGCGCAAACGAACTAGGCCCTGACGGCGCGGCCCACGGCGAATTCCGATACCGGCAGCGGTACCCAGGTCGGCAACGTCCATTCGCGGCGCGCCACGGCGATGTCGAAACCGGCCGACGTGATGGACTGCTCGGTGTCGCGGTGGGTGTGGCAGTTGCCCAGCAGCCGCGGCCAGACGGTGGCATCGGCGACGCGCTGCAGGCGGCCGCGGACCCCCGGGCTGGCGACGTGCTCGAGGTAACGCAGCTCGCCGCCCGGCCGCAACCGCGAATACAACTGGCGCAACACATCATCCGGATCGCCGATCGAGCAGAGCACCAGCGAGCACACCACCGCGTCGAACGGCCCCGAGTCGGCCATCGCCTCGACCGTCTCGCCGGTCACCGTCACCGGTACCGGCGCCGCCGCGGCGGCCGTGCGGGCCACCTCAGCCAGTCGGACCTCCGGCTCGATCGCCACCACCTGCGCGACGGTGGCCGGATAGAACGCGAAGTTGGTACCCGTACCCGCGCCGACTTCCAGCACGCGCCCGGTCAGTCCGGCCAGATTCTCGCGCCGCAATCGCGTCACCGACTCCGGTTCGCGCGCCGAGATCGTCGTCCACAACCGGGCGAAGAACGGGTTGTCGATCAGCTTGTCAGATCCCATTGTCGTTACCTCCTCAGGTATCTCGCCGGGCAAGCAGCCAGTCGACCGTCTGCCGTGGCGATGCTGCCTCGCCGACGATGCCCGCGACGATCTGCCCGCAGCACACCGCGCCCAGCACCTGATCGGCGAACGTGTCGATATCCCCAAACGGCAGATACGGTTTGGCGATCGCCAACGCCGCCACCCCGTGCGCCGCGGACCACAGCTGCAGTGCGATCACCGTCGGATCGCCTGGCGCGTAGACACCTTCGTCCATCAGTGCCTGCACCCCGTCGCGCATGTGCACGAAGGCAGAGCTGGCCAACGTGGCATCGACATCGCTGCCCGGGGCGCCCCGGCACATCGTGGCTATCCGGTAGAGCTCTGGAGTCTGTGCGGCGAACCGCACGTAGGCCAGCCCCTGGGCGCGCAGTACCTCGATCGTTGTCGGCTGACCGACCGCCGCCAGCTGCATCTGCTCGTCGAGCTTCTCCAGATAATGCGCACATACGGCGTCGAGCAGCGCGTCCTTGTCGGCGAAGTGCAGGTAGATCGACGGCGGCGTGATGCCGACCCGCTGGGCCACCGACCGGATCGAGACGGCTTTTTCATCGCCGGTCTCCAGCAGCAGTTCGGTTGCCGCGTCGAGGATTTCGTCGTGCAGTTGCTCACCGGAGCCGCGGGGGGCGCGGCGCCGACGGGTCAGGGGCGTGAACGTCACCTAACCACCGTCGGCTACCGGTACGGCGGCGCGGTCGATGTCTTTGGCCGGCGGATGCGTCGGTTCCCCGGATTCGCTGATGCCGATCTTGTCGTGCAGCCAGACCAGGGGCTTGGGTGCCCACCAGTTCCACCGGCCCAGCACGTGCATGAATGCGGGCACCAGGACCATCCGCACCAGGGTGGCATCGACGAGCACGGCCAAGGTCAACCCCAGCCCGAACATCCGCATGAACGCCACCTGCGCGGCGATCAGCGCGGCGAACGAGATCGACATCACCAGCGCCGCGGCGGTGATCACCCGTCCGGTGCGGGCCAGCCCCAGCGCGACGCTCTCGTCATTGTCGGCGCGGGTCTGCCCGCTTGCCAGCCAGTATTCGCGGATCCGGGAGACCAGGAACACTTCGTAGTCCATCGACAGCCCGAACGCGATGCAGAACAGCAGCACCGGCATGTTGGCCACCAGGGTGCCCGTCGAGGTGGTGCCGAGTGCACCGAGGTGGCCGTCCTGGAAGATCCACACCAGCGCACCGAACGCCGCGGTCAGCGAAAGGATGTTCAGCACAAGCGCTTTCAGCGGCAACACCACACTGCCGGTGAGCAGGAACAGCAGCGCAAAGGTGATGACGGAGATGATGCCCAGCACCAGCGGCAACCGGGACGTGATGGCATCGACGCTGTCGCGGTTGACCTGCGCCACCCCGGTCATGTCGACCACACGGCCACCCGGGCCCGCCACCGCATGCAGATTGACCAGCTGGGCCTCCGAGGC
>JBEVHL010000592.1:0-3820 GCA_040511255.1 Mycobacterium sp.
GGCATGAAGATCGGCCAACTGTGCCTGCTGCGGCTGACCAGTCCCGCCGAGCACCCCTACGGCAGCGCAAAGGTCGGGTCGAAGTACCAGGGCCAGCGCGGTCCCACCCCGTCGAAGTCCTACCAGAATTTCATCAAGCTCAGCTAGCTGATTTCGGACGAGCGAGTAGGGTCGAAGTACCGGGTCTCGGGGGGCCCTCACCGCCGCGCGGTATTGGAAGTTCAGCACTGTCCAGCTAATCCGGCGTGATGTAACGCCGCAGGCCAGAACAGCGATGAACCTTTAGTTTGACAGCATGAGCGGAGCGAGTGCCCGGGGCATGACTTAGCTACGCAGCAAACAATTTTGGAGGGGCAAGTGGAGATCGTACTTGGTGTGTCGATGACACCAACGGCGGTCCGCATGGTGCTGGTCGAAGGCGAAAAGGGCGACGGTGTGACCGTCGACCACGACGTCTTCGAGATCGCTGCCGGCAACGACACAGCAACCGCGCCAGAACAGGTGATCGCCGCCATTCTCGGCACTCGGGAGAGTGCCACCGAAGGTGGTCATCGCCTGGTGTCGACGGGCGTCACCTGGCGGGACCACGCGGAAGCTGCAGCACTACGCGATGCGTTGGCCGCCCACAAGATCGACGACGTCATGCTCGTCTCCGAACTGCATGCCGCGGGCGCCCTGGCGCAGGCGGTGGGTGCTGCGGTGGGCTACGAGCGCACCGCGCTGATGTTCCTCGAGCGCGACACCGCGACCCTGTCGGTGGTGCAGACCTCCGATGGCTCGATCGTCAAGGTCCAGCGCCAAGATCTGCACACCGAAGACGCCGTGGCAGAACTCGCCACCATGGTCGCCGGCCTGTCCGATCTCACGGCGCCCCCGCAGGGCGTCTTCCTCGTCGGCTCCGGGATCAGCGTCGCCGCCATCAAGCTCCGCCTGGAATCGGCGACGTCGCTGCCGGTCACCGCGCCCGACGAAGCCGAGCTCGCGCTCGCCCGTGGCGCCGCGCTGGCCAGTGCCAATGCGCCGTTGTTCGAAGCGTCCACGGTCGGTCTCGCGTATGCCAAGGACGCCGCCGAGGCGACCACCGCCGGGGCGTACGCCTCGAGCCTGGCAGCTCCTGGCCTGGCTGCCGACGTCACGCAGATGGCGGGCGCCGGCTACATGGAAGGCCCGGGCGCACTCGCGTACAGCGACGATCCCGATTCCTCGATCTTCCCCGTGGTCGACGGCAGCATCGATCCCGTCGCCGACCCCGCACGGCAGGAAGGCCGCAAGCCGTTCCTGCTGGTCGGTAGTGCCCTGACGTCGATCTTCGTCCTCGGTGTGACGGCACTGGTCATCTCACTGGCGGTCAGCATCCGCCCGACCGTGGACCAGCGGCCCAATCCCGGTGAGAGCGTGATCGTTCCGACGCAGCAGCCCGCGGCGGTCGCTCCGCCCGAGGCGGCGGTCCAACCTGCGCCCGCGCCTGCGCCGGAGACCATCAAGGCCCCGATGCCCGTCGTGCAGCAGGCTCCCGAACCACAGGCGCCGCGCACGGTCTACGTGCAGCCGCCCGCGGCCAAGGTGGAAGCGCCCGCTGCTCCCGCCCCAGCACCTGCCCCCGAAGCGCCGGCGCCGGCCCCCGAGCCGATAGCGCCGCCGGTGGTGGCACCGCCGCCCGTGGTGGCGCCGGTCATCCCGCCGCCGGTCTACATCCCGCCGATCATCCAACTGCCACGCCCGCGCCTGCCGATCTGGCAGCCGCCGTGGGAACCGCCTCAGCAGAACTACCCCGACCCGCCGCAGCAGCAGTGGCCCAGTCCCGGTCAGGGCCAGGGTGGCTACGGTCAGGGCGGCTACGGCCAAAGTGGTGGCGGCCAGGGCGGCGGTCAGCAGGCGCCGCCTCAGCAGGCGCCGTCCCAACCGCAGCCTCCGCAGTGGTTGCCAGGACAGCAGCAGTCGAACTCCGGCTCCGGTCGCGGTTCTGACGACGGCGGCGGTTCGCGCCAGTCCGGTCGGGGGTCCGACGGCGGTTCGGGCCGATCGGGTAACAACGGAATCCTGTGGCCATTGCCGATCTTCGGCGGCGGACACTAGCCTGACCTGGTGGAATTCGCTGCCGCGTTGATCGACGAGCATCAAGCCTTTGCCGACACGATCGCGGGGGGCGACCCGGCCGCGCCGGTGCCGACCTGCCCCGGCTGGACGGTGCAACAACTGTTCCGCCACGTGGGTCGCGGGGTCCGGTGGTCGGCGCAGATGGTGCTGGACCAGGCGACCGAGAGCCTCGATCCCCGTGCGGTGCCTGGCGGTAAACCGCCGGAAGACCCTGCGGCAGCGACCGATTGGCTGACAGACGGCGCAGACAAGCTGCTGGACGCGGTGAACCAGACCGGCGCCGACGTGCCGGTGTGGACGTTCCTCGGTCCGCGCCCGTCTGCCTGGTGGATCCGGCGGCGCCTGCACGAAGTGGTGGTGCACCGCGCGGATGCGGCGATCGCTGTCGGCGTCGACTTCGAACTGGACCCGGCCCTGGCCGCGGATGCGATCAGTGAATGGCTCGAACTCGTCGTCCCGCTCAGCGCGGCCGACGCCCCGCCGCTGGCCGCCGGGCAGACCATCCACCTGCACGCGCACGACGAAGGCCTGGGCGAAGCGGGGGAGTGGCTGATCTCCGCAGACGCCGACGGCGCGCTGTCCTGGTCACACGGCCACGGCAAGGGCAACGTCGCCGTCCGTGGGGCGGTGATCGACCTGCTGCTGGCGATCACCCGGCGTCGACCCGTCGCCGACTCCGGTGTCGAGGTGCTCGGCGACGCGTCGGTGTTGCAGACCTGGCTGGACCGCACGCAATTCTGACCACGGTGACGGGGTAGTTTTCTTGCCATGACGACTTCGGAGATCGCCACCGTTCTGGCCTGGCATGACGCCCTCAACGCAGACGACCTCGATACTCTCGTCGACCTGTCCAGCGACGATATCGAGATCGCCGACGCCGACGGGGCAGTTCAGGGGCTGGCCGCTCTGCGCGAGTGGGGCGCGGACTTCAGCGACACCGTGACAGTCGGCCGGATGTACGTGCACGAGGGTGTGGTGGTCTTCGAGCAGACGCTCGACGACGGCACCACGCAGGCCTCGGCGTTCCGGGTGGTGCACGACCACGTGACGTCGGTGTTCCGGCACGACGACCTGGCCTCGGCGCTGGCCGCTACCGACCTGACCGAGGATGATCTGGACGAGTGACCAGCACGGCGGCGATGCCCGTCGTCAACGGCACCGACAGGGCCAACGCGATTCCGCCGACGGCGGAGCGGGCGATCTCGATGGCCACGCTCTCACTGGTCAGCACGTCACCCAGTGACCGGTTGGCCACACTGAACAGCAGGAGCAGCGGCAGCGAACTACCGGCGTAGGCCAGCACCAGCGTGTAGACCGTGCTGGCGATATGGTCACGGCCCACCCGCATCGCGCCGACGAAAATGGCTCGGCGAGAAGTGTTTTCGGCCACATTGGCCAGCTCGAACACCGTCGAGGCCTGCGTCACAGTGACGTCGTTGAGCACACCGAGCGAACCGATGATGAACCCGGCGAGCAGCAGACCGGTAATGGACACATGGCCCAGATACGCCGCCACCTCGTTGTTCTGATCCTCCGAAAGCCCGGTCAGATGTGCCAGTTCGATGGCCGCCCAGGACAACCCACCGGCCAGCAGCAGTGACGTCAGCGTGCCCAGCAGCGCCGCGCTGGTCCGCAGGCTCACTCCGTGCGCCAGATAGATGACGGCGTTGAGGATGGCCGCCGACGCGACGATCGCGGCGGGCACTGCGGGCGCACCGTCGCG